>CAJKCQ010000010.1 GCA_905198475.1 uncultured Sutterella sp.
AGCGTTGGTCAAGTGGAGAATCCCCGTCCTTCAGGGCGGGGAGTGCGTCAACCCGCGACGGGCAAGAGCGTCTTCACGCAGCGGATTGAAAAGCCGCCCTTCTACTTCGGCGAGGAGCGCGTCTACGTCCACACGACGTTGGACGACGTGCGCACGGACGCCCGGGCGCGCGTGCTCACCGACGCAGGCGACGCGCTTCCCGGGCTTTTCGTTGCGGGCGAGGCGGCGGGCGGCATCTTCGGCATCGACCGGCTCGGCGTCGCCGGCATGACGAACTGCCTCGTGATGGGACGCGTCGCGGGCGAAGGCGCCGCGCGCTCGTGCGCCTGAAGACTCCCTTCAGCGGTAGAAGCGCCTGAGGCGCTTCGCGCGGAAGACGAGCGCGCAAAGGACGGTGAAGAGCGCGCAGCCCGCCATGATCGCCGCGGCGAGATGCCACGGTTCGCCCCAGGCGAGGCGCCGCTCGACCAGAAGCCACCCGGCGCGCAGCCACTCCGCTGCGGCAAGCATGAGGAGCGCCGTCTGCAGCCACACGACGGGGCGGCGCGGCACGGCAAGGAGCAGCGCGGCGGCCAAGGGTGCGAAGGCCGCGAGTCCGAAGCCGTGGAACATGAGGTGCGCGCACAAGAGCACGTAGGCGAGCACGGGAAGAATGAGGAGCGGCATCAGTCGGCCTTCTTTTTGGGCGCTTCGGGGGCGGCGGGGTTGGGAGCGGCCGGCTCAGGGGCGGCCTTCGGGACCGCTTGGGGCGCGGGTTTGGGCGTCGCCTTGGTGCGCGTGTTGCGGGGCTTCTCGGGCGCTTCGCGGCGGGCGTCGAGCACGTGTTCGATCGCCATCACGGGGTGCTTGAGAATGAGGCGCGGCCCCGCCCAACGCATGATCCGGCGGGCGGTTTCGCGCTCAGCGGGCTTGTAGCAGTGGATGCGGCACTTGCCGCAGACGGGCTTTTCGCCCCCGTAGGGGCAGCAGGCGAGGCGCTTCAGGGCGTAGGCGAGGAACGCCGCGCAGGACGGGCAGAGCGTGCGGCCGTCCGTGCCGTGGAAGTGCGCGCAGTACTCTCCCGTCATCACGCGGATGGTTTCGGCCTCCTTTCTGAGGCGCGGCACCTCGGTGAGGCGGGCCATGCGGTCCTTCGGGGCGGCGGGGCGGGCGGAGTCGGTCATCGGGAATGGAATCAGGCACGTGGCAAACGGCCGGGGCGGCTTGCGGAGTAAAGTTGGGGACGCACGGGCGGCTCCCGCCGGCGTCGCGAGATAGAGCAGCGGCAGGAGAAGAGGCAAATTATGCCTTTCCCGTGCATCTTTATTGGGGCGCGTTGTGGATGCGCCCGACCTCCCGTTTTGAGTAGTTCCCATGGCTCTGATCTACGACCCCACCGCGCTGCGGCGCGAACTTCATGAAATGCCCGAGCTTGCGCTCCATGAAGTGAAGACCTCCCAATACGTTGCCGAGAAGCTCGAGGCGCTCGGCATCGAAACGCACCGCAACGTGGGCGGCACCACGGGCGTGCTCGGCGTGATTCACGGCGCCGAACCCGGTCCCGTCGTGCTGCTGCGCGCCGACATGGATGCGCTCCCCTTCGTGATCGACGGCAAACCCTGCGCGATCCACGCCTGCGGCCACGACGGCCACACGGCGATGCTCCTTGCGGCGGCGAGCCGCCTGAAGGACAAGGTCCGCCGCGGCACGCTGAAGCTTCTCTTCCAACCGGCCGAGGAAAACCTCAGGGGCGCGCCTGCGATGATCAAGGCGGGCGTGCTCGAGGACGTGGACTATGCGCTCGGCGCCCACATCCGTCCGATCCAGGACGTTCCCGCGGGCAAGCTCTGCGCGGCCGTGCGCCACACCGCCTCCACGACGATCTTCGTTGAGATCCGCGGCCGCGGCGCGCACGCCTCCCGCCCGCACCTCGGCGTCAACGCGATCGACGTCTCCTGCGCCGTGATCGAGGGCGTGCAGGCCATTTGGCTCGACCCGAAGATGGCCTGGTCGGCGAAGGCCACCCAGATCCACTCCGACGCGGGCGCGACCAACACCGTTCCCGACAAGGCGCGCATCACCTTCGACGTACGCGCGCAGACGAACGACCTGATGGACGAGCTCCTCACGCGCATCAAGCAGGTGGTCGCGGGCATTGCCGCCGCCTACGGCGCCGAGGGCGAAGTGATCCTCAACGACGTCTGCCCGGCCTGTTGGTACGACGACGACTTCACGGCCGAAGTGGCCGACGCGATCTGCGAAACCGTGGGTGCGGAAAACCTCGCGCCCGACTGCGGCGGCGGCGGCGAGGACTTCCATTTCTACAAGCTCGCTCGCCCCGAGATGAAGGCCGCCTACTTCGGCGTGGGCGTCGGCGCGACGCCGGGACTGCACGCCGCAACGATGCATTTCGACGACACGCTCCTGCCGCTCGGCACGGCGGTTTTTGAAAACGTGGTGCTGCGCCACCTCGGGTGACGAACCCGCGGGCTGCTTGACCAGCCCGCGTCTCCCTTGTCCGGGACGCCTTCGACGCCCGGACAAGGGAGACGATCCTTCCCTCCGGCATCGGATAAAACGGCTCTTCAGGCATAGTTGTGGGTAGCCCTGGGGGAATACCGTTTCAAATGTTCTGAGCGCTTCTTGCCATCTCTGCCCTCTCGATGTCCAAGAGGAATCCTCAGGTTCGAGCAGACGAGCATCACCAAGTCGATGAGGTTCTTCACCTCACGGAAGCCGTATTAGATTTATGGCAGTGCCCTGAAAAGGAGAAACGCAATGCACAAAATTGCTCACATGACCGCCGCCGTCCTCGCAGCGGTGGCCTGCTCCGCTCAGGCGGCCGACGTCATCGAACTCTGGCCCGAAGGCGCTCCCAACAAGAGCACCATCACGGCCGCCGAGGAAACGAACGCCCAGGGTTCCATCTTCAACGTCACGCGCGCCCGCCTTGAGGTCTCGGCTCCGGCCAATCCCAACGGCAAGGCCGTCATCGTCATTCCGGGCGGCGGCTACGGCAATCTGTTGATGAGCACCATTGAAAAGAGCTTCGTTCCGTTCTTCCACTCCCAGGGCTTCACGACGTTCGTGCTCAAGTATCGTCTTCCGAAGGGCAACCCGGAAGTGCCACTCGCAGATGCCAACAAGGCTGTTGAAACCGTTCGCTCGCTCTTCGGCAAGTACAACCTGCACACCGTCGGCGTGATGGGTGCGAGTGCCGGCGGGCACCTGGCCGCCATGTCGAGCGTCTCCTGCAAGGGCGCCGCCTGCCCCGACTTCTCGGTTCTCGTCTATCCGAACATCACGATGATGCAGGAGGAATCCCAGCCCAAGAGCTCCTGCCGCAACAATCTCATCGGGCCTGCCCGCTCCGTGAAGTACGACACGACGTTCTCGGCCTACAAGCATGTTTCGCTCACGACGCCGCCCGCCTTCCTCGCCGTGTCCGCCGGGGATGAATATGCCGGCAGCCTCGGCTCCATGCGCTACGCACGCGCCATGATCGAAAACGTCCGTCCCGTCACGCTTCACGTATATGAATCGGGCAACCACGGCTGGGGCGCCAAATCCTCCGCCGACTTCCCGGACGGCGACAACTTCCGCACCGATCTCTCCATGTGGCTGAAGAAGATCAAATAACAAGCCGCGCACAACCCATTGCGGGCGGGTCGGACCAGAATTCCCGCCCGCAATGTCATCAAGCCAACAAAAGCTGTTTTGCTAAAAGGAGAACAGCCATGCTTTTCCAACGCACTCCTCTCGTCACAGCGCTCGTCCTCGCGGGCGCCTGCTCCGTGGCCGCGGCCGCTCAGGCCGATGTCGTCCGTGTTGAATCCGGCGACCTCACGGGCTTCGTGAAAACCGTCCCGGGCACGGACGCCCGAGTGGACGTCTTCCTCGGCGTCCCCTACGCGGCCGCCCCGGTCGGCCAGAACCGCTGGGCTTCCGCCAAGCCCGCCGCCGCGTGGCGGGGCATCCGTCAGGCCGACACCGCTCCGCAGCCCTGCAAGCAGAAGGGCCAGGGCAGCGAAGACTGCCTCTACGTGAACATCTACAGGCCCGCCGGCACCGCGGCCGACGCCAATCTCCCGGTCGCCGTTTACGCACATGGCGGCGGCAATACGGGCGGCAACGCCAACGAGCATGACGGCGCGCGCCTCGCCGCCGAAAACGGCATCATCGTCATGACGGTCCAGTACCGTCTCGGCGCCTTCGGCTTTCTGAATCTTCCCGGCATGGATTCGTCCGCCGGCAACTTCGGCATCACCGACACGCAGGCCGCGCTTGCATGGGTGAAGCGCAACGCCGCGGCTTTCGGCGGCAATCCCGACAAGGTCACGTTAGTAACCGAATCCGCGGGCTCGACCAACGCCTGCCGAATCCTCGTTGATCCGAAGTCGAAGGGCCTCGTGGCGGGCGTCGTTCTTCAGAGCGAGGACTGCATTCACGACGTCGACTCGCACAAGCAGGCCAAGGAGCGCTCCGACAAGTTCCTCATGCTTACTGGTTGCGCCGGCGAAGCTGATCCGCTGGCCTGCCTGAGAAAGCTCCCGACCGACAAGCTGGCCGTCGCCAGCGCCGCGGTCGGAGGCTGGAATCCCGTTTCCGAAACGAGCGCCGTGAGCGAAATCGCCAAAGGCAACTGGATCAAGGTTCCGGTGCTCTCCGGCTCCAACAAGGAGGAGGGCCGCTCCGCCGGCGCCGCCTATGTAGGCTGGAAGTATCCCGACTACAAGGCCTGGGTCGTCAAGCTCGTGGGCGAACAGAACGCCGTCGAAGCTCTGAAGATCTACGATCCGAAGAAGCACGAAGGCCAATACGCGCTTGAATACACGATCGGCGACTTCATCACCGACAGCGGCATGCGCGGCCTGGGCGGCTGCACCAACCTGACGCTCGCCGAAGCAATGGCCAAAACCGGCGCCTCGGCGCCCTGGATCTACACTTTCGAAGACTCCACCGTGCCAACGTCTCCGAGCCGCCACAAAGGCTACGACAACGCCGCGAGCCACGCGGCCGAGCTCACCTATCTCTTTCCGGATGCGGGCCAGTACCTGCCGCGCTCCGTCCGCATGACGGACGAGCAGCGTGCGCTTGCACGTCAGATGCGCGCCTACTGGGGCAACTTCGTCAAGCACCAGAACCCGAACGGCGAAGGCCTCCCTGTCTGGAAGCCTTTTGAAGGCGAAGGCGCCATGATGGCACTTCGACTCAACGGCAAGAGCCAGACCGTCCCCGCCTCGTACTTTGCAGACCTGCACCACTGCAGTTTCTGGCACTCGATTCCCGTCGTGCTCGACCGCGGCGACCGTTGATCGATTCTCATGACGAAGCCGTCCTCCGGACGGCTTCGCTTGCTGATCCGCCCGTCAAGAGGCGCGCGTCCTTCCCGGAGCACGCCTCTTTTCTTTCTTCCTCACCGCCGCAAGGCCCGTTCTTCGTTTTTAGCCCATTCGTCTGGTTCGTGGGTTGCTGAGTCAGCTCGCGCTCGTTGGCGCTCGGGCCAGGCTTTGGAGAAGAGGCTTCTCAGGAGCTCATTTGCCCACACGTATGCACGAAGCCTCCCTTAAAGCTGCGTCACCTCAATCCCTGCACGCTCGAGGAACTCGAGACCCTCGCGGCTGCGGTAGAGCTCGTGATAGAAGACCTGCGAGATGCCGCACTTCTGGATGAGGAGTGCGCAGTGGATGCAGGGACTGTGCGTGATGAAGATCGCCGCGCCCTTTGAGGAGTAGCCGTTTTCGGCGAGCTTCGCGATGGCGTTGAGCTCCGCGTGCTGCACTTCCGGACGGGTGACGAGCTTGCCGTCCACCTCCATCTCGCAGCAGTTGTCGTACCCCGTCGGCATGCCGTTCCAGCCGAACGAGATGATCGAGTGGTTCTTGACGATGACGCAGCCCACCTTGAGCCGCTTCGCATAGCTGCGCTCCGCCGCTATGTGGGCGATGCGCATGTACATGGCGTTGTCCTTGACGATGTCCATGGAAGTCCCCTGTCATCAAATGCCGTTCGTCCTGCACTGCTTCGGTGAAGCGCGCAGGGGGAGCGAAAAAAAGACCCGGCCGGCTCGCGCCGTCGGGTCCTTTTCTCCGCGGAGAACGGGCGGTCTCCCGCCCGCTTCCAGAACCGGCGTCGATTACTTGACGCGGTTGCGGTACTCACCCGTACGGGTGTCGATTTCGATCTTGTCGCCGGTGTTGACGAAGGCCGGAACCTGGAGCTCATAGCCGGTGGCGAGCTTGGCGGGCTTCATGACCTTGCCGGAGGTGTCGCCCTTGACGGCGGGCTCGGTGTAGACGACTTCGCGGACGAGGATCGTCGGGAGTTCGATCGAGATGGGACGGCCGTCGTAGAAGACGCATTCGGCGGGCATGTTGTCCTCGAGATACTTGAGGGCTTCGGCCATCACGTCGGCGTCGACTTCGTACTGGTTGTACTCGCCGTCCATCCACACGTAGTGCGGATCAGCGAAGTAGGAGTAGTTGACTTCCTTGCGGTCGAGCACGAGGTCTTCGAACTTGTCGTCGGCGCGGAAGACGGTTTCCGTCGTGGCGTTCGTCAGAAGATTCTTCATCTTCATCTTGACGGTGGAGGCGCCGCGGCCGCCCTTGGAGTATTCAGCCTTCACAACGACCATGGGATCCTTGCCGACCATGAAGACATTGCCGACGCGCAGTTCCTGTGCGGTTTTCATTTGGGAAATGTTCCTCTAATGCAGAGTTTGCGAGCGAGTCCTCGACGCTTCCTGCTCGAGAGTGCGCAAGGACAAAAAATCATTTAAGCGGGGTATTGTATCAAATCTCGAGGGCGGACGGCTAGTGCGCCCGCAAGCTTCCGAAATTTTTGAAATTTTCAGAGACCTCGAGCAGCGCGCTCGAGCATCCGGCGTCCGAGATCACCGTTTTGGAGGAGTTCAATGCGCCAGGATTCAAAGGCCTGACGCCAGAGCAGGGCGTCCTCAAGGAAGGCGGAGAGCGCTTCGGGCGGGAGCGTCCCTTCGAGCCAGTCGTCGGCCGTGCGGCGGTACCGGCCGGCGGCGCCGGCGTCGTCGAAGCGCTTCGTGAAGCGCTCGAGCCAGGCGTCGAGCTTCACGCGGTGCGCATGGTCTTCGGTCGGGTAGGTGGACCAGAGGAGCGGGGTGCCCGAGAGCTGCGCGCGCACGAAGCTGTCTTCGCCGCGGATCACGACGGCGTCGCTCGACCAGAGCAGCTGGTCGAACTCCGTCTGCGGGAGGAAGGGCGTGCGCACCGTGCGCACGCGCCGCCCATCGGGGTCAAGCGCACGGAGGCGCGCTTCAACGACGTCGCCCGCCGCGCCCGGAGCGAGGAGGATGTTTCTCGGGCGCTCGGTGAGCGCAAGCCCCTGTGCGAGCACCTCGAGGGCGTTCGTCGGGTAGCAGAAGACGAACGTGGTGAAGCGCTCCGCCTCGAGACCGAGGGAGGCGAGGAATTCGCCGCGGCGCGCGATGCCGGCGCGGCGCTTCTCTTCGTAGTCGTCCTCGATCACGAGGCCGCCCGTGCGGGACGTGAAGCCCGGGAAGAACCAGAGCTTCGGGAGGTCGAGGCGCGGATGGAGACCGATCACGTCGTGGCTCTCCTCGACCCAGTCCTCCGCCGAGAGGTAGTCGAGGTTGAAGTAGAAGGGCGGCCGGCGGCCGGCGGCAAGGGCCGTCGCGCGCTTCTTCGCGAGCGCCTCGTCGTAGGCGTCGGGGAGCCGGCAGCCGAAGGTCTCGATCACGAGGCCGGCGGGTTCGAAGTCCGGTTCGGCCGCGCGCCTTTCGAACTTGTCCCAGGGGACGACTTCGGCCACTTCAGTCGCGTCGGGCGCGAGAAGCGCGAGCACCTCCGGGTGGTCGGTGATGAAGCGGATGCGGCCGACGCCGAGGGCGAGCAGGCGCCGCGCGAGGCGCCAGCAGACGCCCGCGTCGCCGAAGTTGTCGATCACGCGGCAGAAGAGGTCGCAGGTGGGGAAGTCGGTGCGCAGTTCGGTCATGGCGTGGTGGTCGTGGGTGAAATCGGGCGGCGCTCCTCGTCGAGGAGCCCCGCGATGAGGCAGCGCCCGCCGCGGCAGCGGAGGTCCGCAAATCGGGCCGCGCTGAAGCGGTCCGCGTTGCCCGACGGGAAGAACCACCGGCGCGGGAGCTGCGGTCGGCCGGCGGCGGGATCGAGCTCGACGGCGGCGGCGCCGGCCGGGCAGGCCGCGGCCGAGGGGGCAGGGGTCGCAGCCTGGGCGGGTTCCGTGCGCGTGAGGCAGAGGACGGCGGGAGCGGCTTGGGCTGCGCCGTCGGGTTCGCCGGAGCCCTTCTTCGCCGCATCCTGTCCGTCCACCTTGTAGGCGAGTGCCATGAAGTCGCCCATCACGACGTCGCGGGGATCCGCGGGCGTGAGTTCGAGTACGATCCGGTCGCCCGTCTCGAGGAGCTCCGTGCGCGAGGCGATCGTCGACGCGAGGGCGAGCGCCGTGAGGAGGATGAGCGCCGTCGGGACGAGGCGCGGCAGGCGACGGAACCCCGACGAACCGGCCGCAGCGGCGGCGCCGTGACTGAACGAAACCGCAGCCGCGGCGGCGAGGAGCGCCGCCGCCGTGAGGGCAAGTTCGCGTGCGCCGAGGAGAAGTAGGTTCACCCCCGTCTCGGGGGCCGCCCAGTAGTGCGCGGAGCACTCGAAGAGCGCGATCATGAGGGCGAGGGCGGAGAGCCCCGGGCGGAGCGCCCCAAGGGCGGCGGCGCCCGCGGCGGCGCCGAGCGCGATCACGAGCCCGGCGCTTCCGGGGAGCGTGACGAGGAGCGCCGCGACGCCCAAGAGGAGCACCGCTGCACGCCCCGTCGTCAGCACGCCGCGCCGCAGGAGCGCCAGAGCGCCCGAAGCGGCCGCCAGAGCGGCGAGCCCGAGCGTCGCCGGAACATAAAGGGAATCCGCCGGATCAGCGGCGCCGAAGCCGAGCGTGTGGACTTCAAGCGCTCCCCAGGCGGAGAGAAGGAGCGCGGGGAGCCAGAAGAGGATTTCGTTACGGAGGCGTTCGTTCGGCAGCCAGGCGGGAAGCGCCGCGCCGAGAGCGGCGAGTGCGCAGAGCGCGAGGACGAAGGCTTGGGCGTCGGGATAGGCCGAAAGCGCCGAGAGGGCTGCAGCGCAAAGCGCAATGCGCGAGCGGAAGACGAGCGCGAGGCCGAGGGCTGCGGCCGCGGCAACGCCCCGGTCGCCGTCGAGCACCGCGCACCACCCCGCCGCGGCGACCACGAAGAGAAGGAGCTGGGTCGGCGAAAAGACCGCAGCGCGGCTCCGCGTGCGTCTCCGGCGGAAGAGTTCGAGCGCAGCCGCCATGAGAAGCATCGTCCAGCCCGCCCGGTCGACCGCCAGGCCGAAGAGGAGCGAAACCGTGGTTGCGGCGAGCACGACCGCGACGGCGGCAAGTGCGGCCGAGACGGCGCGCGGGAAGAGATCGGCGAGGAGCGCCCCGACGCCCTCGGCGTCCGCAGGACGGGCGGATGCCACCGCCCCCGGATCCCGCCGGAGCTTCGCGAAGCGCAGGCCCGCCTGCAGCGTGGTCCAGCCGAGGAAGACGAGGCCGTTCACGAGCGTGAGGAGATAGATGATCCCGTTGCCGTTCAGGATGCCGAAGGCGGGCGCGGCGTTGAGCACCAGGCTGTTCGCCCAGGCCACGGCCGTGAGGACGGCGAAGGCGCGCTGCTCGGGGCGCCGCGAGAAGAGCTGCAGCAGGACGAGGATAAGGGCGAGTCCGCCGTAGAGCGCCGTCATCGACGCGTCCGCCCGCCCGAAGCCCGTCATCATCGTAGGGAGAAGCCCGAGAAGCGCCGAGGCGGCGAGTGCGGGCAAGAGGGCTGCGGCGCGCAGAAGTCCCGTGGCGGCGCGACGCCGCAGCGCCCCGGTGAATCCGATGGCGGTCGCGGCTGCGAAGAGCGCCGCGGGCAGGTACCGCTCCAAGGCGTCGAAGTCTCCGGGCATCCGGTCGCCCTGAAGAATCGCGGCTCCGAGGACCACGCCGAACCAGAGCGTGAAGAAGGCGGGCCGGCGGCAGACGAGGAGCCAGGGCGTGAGAAGCGCCGCCCAGCCGAGCATCAGGGCGGCGGCGCCTTCACCCGTCTGCCAGGTCTGGCCGACGACGGCGAGCAGAAGCCCCGTGGCGAGACCCGAGGCCGTAACGAATCCGTCGAGAAGCCCGGGGCGGAGCGTTTTGAGGAAGAGCACCGGGAGGAGGAGCGCGAAGCCCATGCCGCCGAAGAAGGCCAGCCGCACCGCCGGCCCCCAGCCGAGCCAGTGAGAGGCGGCGAAGAGCAGCAGCGCCGCGGCGGCCGAGAGGAGGCCGAGCGCGCCCAAAAGGCGCCCCAAGCCCGCGGCGGACGGAGGACGGCGCGGCGTAGAGACCTGCGGCGCCTCAGGGGCTTCCTTCGGCGCAGCGTCCGCTGCGCCTTCACGACTCTCTCCGCGGAGTCTTCCGCCGGGGCGTTCGTCAGGCTGCTCAACACTCTTCTCGTCCGGCCGGCTGACGGTCTTCTGAACCGCCTTTTCGACGGCCGGAACCGGAGCCTCTTCGGCGGCGGCCTCCTCCTGAGCGGGAGCCTGATTCTCCGCGGCGGCGGTTCTCTGCGCGGACGCGTCGGCGGGCTGCGTCGGAGCGGCGGGCGCCGTCACGGACGCAGACGCCGGAATCGTCTCCGGCGCGTCGAGAAGCAGCGGCGCGGCGGGAGGCGGCAGTGCGGCCGCAGCTTCGGGCTTCGCCTTCAATTCCGATTCAGGCTGCAATTCAGCGTTGGTTTCGGGCTGTGGCTCAGACGCCGGTCCGGACGCCGCGCTTTCGGGCGCCTGCGGCGAAACTGCGCGGCCTTCGGCCGGAGTCGTCCCTTCGGTGGACGCCTGCGGATCTTTCGAAGCGGGAGCAGTGGATTCAGTGGCGGCGGAGGTCTTCGACATGGGCGTCTCGGAGATGCATCAAACGCAGTGTTCCCGGAAAGCCTAACCGGCTCCGCGGGCGCATGCAGCGGCGCAGTCGTGAGCGGCTGAAAAAACGGCGCGGCACCGCGTCTCAAACGGTGCGCGCCGCTCTTGCGGGAATGTTTCTCTGCAGTGGGTCGCCGGTCGCGTCAGCGGCCGGCCTTCTGCGCCGCGGCCGCGCGGGCGGCTGCTCGCGCGGCGCGGGCCTCTTCGAAGAAGGGCGCGGCGGCGCGCAGGTAGACGTACATCGAGTAGATCGTGAGGATCGCGGCGATGAAGATGAGCCCGGTGCCGATCGTCGCGACGGGGATCCCAAAGACCGGGTCGGACCAGAGCAGGCACGGAATCGCCGTCATCTGCGCGATCGTCTTCGTTTTGCCGTACCAGTTCACCTTGACGCGGCCCGACTCGCCGATCTTCGCCATCCATTCGCGGATGCCCGTAACCGTGATCTCACGACCGATGATGATCATGGCGACGGCCATGTCGCAGCGGTCGAGGCCCACGAGGGCGACCAGGGCCGCCGCGACGAGGAGCTTGTCCGCAATCGGGTCGAGGAAGGCGCCCATGCGGGTCGCCCATCCTTCATAGCGGCGCGCGAGGAATCCGTCGAGCGCATCCGTCACGGCCGCAACGACGAAGACCACGCACGCGATCACGTTCTGCCAGTGGTCCGCGAGGATGCCGTCGGGGATGTAGAAGACGCCGATCACCACCGGAATGAGGGCGATGCGGATCCAGGTGAGCACCATCGGGACGTTGAGCTTGAAGGGGGGCTTGAGCTTCATGATTCCTGTGAGTTGGGGGCTTCCGGGTCGGAGACAAGGGGCTGTCCGTGGAGCTGCGCGTAGATCTTCGCGGCGAGCGTGCGCGAGATGCCCTGCACCTGCGCAATGTCCTCGGCCGAGGCGTTCTTCAGCTGCTTCATGCCGCCGAAATGAGCGAGTAGTTTAGCGCGGCGCTTCGGACCGATACCCTCGAAATCCTCGAGTTTGCTTGTGTTGCGCGTTTTCGCGCGCTTCGCACGCATGCCGGTGATGGCGAAGCGGTGGGCTTCGTCGCGGATCTCCGCCGTAAGCATTAGTGCTTTCGACATGCGTCCGAGCGTGAGGGGTGCGCGACGCTCGCCGTCGATCAGCGGGAAGACGAGCGTCTCGAGACCGGTTTTTCTTCCTTCGCCCTTGGCGACGCCCACGATGATCGTCGGGTCGAGTCCGAGCTCGTCGAAGACCTGGCGCGCCATCTCGACTTGACCGCGCCCGCCGTCGATGAGCACCATCGAGGGGAGTTGAGCTTCGCCGCGCGCAACGGGGGCGTAGCGCCTCTCGAGCGCCTGCTTCATCGCCGCGTAGTCGTCGCCCGGTTCAATCCCGGTGATGTTGAAGCGCCGGTAGAGGGAGCTCTGCATGCGGCCCTCGCGGAAGACCACGCAGGAGGCCTGCGTCGCCTCGCCCTGAGTGTGCGAGATGTCGAAGCATTCGACGGAGAAGTCCATCGGGTCGCCCGACGCGGGCTCGAACCCGGGGCCGAGGATCTCGAGGAGGTCCTTGAGGCGCGCGAGCTGCGTGCCTTCCTGCTGCAGGTGCCGCATGAGGGCGATCTGCGCGCCCTGCACGCACATCTCAAGCCACCGGCGGCGCGTCTCCTGAGGTTCGGTGACGACGGGCACGCGCCGGTGCGCGAGCTCCGAGAGAAGCGACGAGACGCGCTCGGGAAGCTCCGGGTCTTCGGGCACGGGCTCGATGATGAGGAGCTGCGGTACGGGGAGCTCGGAATAGTGCTGTCCGACGAAGGCCTCGATGAGTTCGCTGCGCGTGGGCGCGGCCTCGCGCTCCCTCGCGTCGATTTTCGGAAACATCGCGCGGTCGCCGAGGTGGCGGCCCCCGCGGACCATCGCAAGGTTGATGCAGGCGGCGTCTTCGCGCACTGCGACGGCGACGACGTCGGCGTCGACGTCCCCGCCCGTCGTCTCCACGGCCTGCTGATGGCGCATCTGCGTGAGGGCGGCGATGCGGTCTCTGAGCCGCGCGGCCTCTTCAAACTCCCAGGCGTCGGACGCCCGCCACATGCGCGCTTCAAGTTCGTCCAACACCTCGCGCGAGCGCCCGAGCATGAAGTCCTCCGCGCGTCGGCAGTCGAGCGCGTATTCGGCTTCGGTGATGCGCCCGCAGCAGGGCGCCGAGCACCGGCCGATCTGTCCCAGGAGGCACGGGCGCGTGCGGTTTCTGAAGTTCGCTTCGTCGCAGGTGCGCAGCAGAAAGGCCTTCTGCACGAGCTCGATCGCCGTGCGGGCGGCCGAGGAGCTCGGATAGGGGCCGAAGAAAAGCGAGCGTTTGTCCACGCCTCCGCGGAAGTAGGAGAGCCGCGGAAAGGGTTCGCTTCCGATGCGGATGTAGGGGTAGCTTGCGTCGTCGCGCAGCTTGATGTTGTAGCGCGGGCGGAGCGTCTTGATGAGGTTGTTTTCAAGAAGGAGCGCTTCGGCCTCAGAGCGCGTCACCGTCGTTTCGAGCCGCGCGATCTTCGCGACCATGAGCGCGATGCGCGGCGAGAGCCCCGTGCGGCGGAAGTACGACGAGACGCGGTTCTTGAGGTCGCGGGCCTTGCCGACGTAGAGGCACGTGCCGTCTGCGGCGAAGTACCGGTAGCAGCCGGGCAGGTGCGGGAGCGTCCTCACCTCCGCGGCGGGATCAAAGGCGGGGGCGGGTTCGGTGGCCGAAGCCGCATCGGGCTCGGGGCGTTCGCTGGGTGCCCCCTGGTCGTGCGCCGGCTCCCCGGAAGCCCGGTCGGCCTCCCAGGGCGGCGTTTCCAGTGCAGTCGGCTGTTGCTCCACGCGCAGACGCTCCTCACTCAAAAACTACTTGCCTTTCTTTTCGTCGTCCAGAAGATCGTCGAAGTGGAGTTTGATCGGCTGGTATTCGCGGTCGACCTTAAGGGGGGCGGCGCAACGGAATTGGAGCCAGGCCGTGGCGGGTGAACCATCCTTGCCGGCGGGCTCCGAAGATCCGCTGTCGGGCATCATGCCCTGGCCGCGCTCATTGCAGAAGGCGCGCGCCCGCTCGTAGACGTAGTCGGCGAGGCGCTGCACGCTCGTCTGTCCCGGCCACTCAGCCTTGGCAAGCCAGACCGAACCCACGACCGGCGTGATGTCGAACTTGCGGCCGGCGTAGTTCTGGTGCTCCTCCTGCACGGCGGCGCAGCCCGTGAGAAGTGCGGCGCCCGAAAGGGCGAGAAGGAGGACGGAGAAAGGCTTCTGGATCATTGTTCGAACGGGCGGCGCGTATGGGCCGCAATGACGTGTGGATGGAGGACGCCCACATTATATGAATGCGCCCGGATGGGGGGGTCGGGCGCCGCCTGCGGCGTGCATTCGCCGAAAAACGCGCGCTGGATCCGTTGGCGGATTCCGGCCCATGGAGTGGGCGGGCAGAAGCCCTTCATGAGGAGTCGTTCTCAACGATCAGGGGGCGCCGCGCGCTGCCGCACCGCCATAGAGCTGCGGCGCCATGCAAGGGACCGAGCCCGTGCAGTCGTTTGAATACTGCAGGAAATGGGCGGCCGGGTTTCTCGGCCTCGAGCTCCAGGAGGTTGCCGCAGTCACGGAGGACGGTCAGATCGTCGTTTAAAAACTTCAATGATTTCAATGGCAAAAAACGATCTCAAGGTGTTTCGGACTGTAAGGGTTCCTTAATTTCGCCTTCCTAAACTGCCTCCCAAAATCCCTCGGCCGGAGGGAGCGGCGCGGGTGCCTGACGAGGCGCTTCGAGCGGACCGCGCTCCGGCATTGAGTTGAACGAATCGAAGACCCTCACATCCCCGACGGCGCCAACCATGACCCAACCCATTCTTGAAGTACGCGGTCTCACCTGCGAGCGCGGCGAACGCACGCTCTTTCAAGGGATGTCGTTTGCGGTCGAGGCCGGGTCGCTCGTGCGGATCGCGGGCAGCAACGGCGCGGGCAAAACCACGCTCCTGCGCCTGATGACGGGCCTCATGCGCCCGGTCGAAGGCGAGATCCTCTGGCGCGGCGTGCCGATTCTGAAGGCCGCGCAGGATTTCTGGCGCGAGCTCTGCTACATCGGGCATCGCAACGGCGTGAAGGACGATCTCTCGGTGATCGAGAACGTCCTCATCAACGCGCGTGTGGCGTCCCTCAAGACCGACCGCGGGGCCGCCCGCCGGGCGCTCGCCGCCGTCGGCCTTGCAGACTTTGAGGACGTGCCGGCCGGTCAACTCTCCCAGGGGCAGCGCCGCCGCGTCGCCCTCGCGCGCCTCTGGCTCTCCGAAGCGGTTCCGCTCTGGGTGCTCGACGAACCCTTCACCGCGCTCGACGTCAAGGCGGTCGCGCGCCTCTCCGACCTCATCAGCGAACACGTCCGCGCGGGCGGCGTCGTGATGCTCGTCACCCACCAGGAGGTCCCGGTGGATCGCGCACAGCTTCACGTGATCGAGCCCGAGAAGTGGGCTCCGCGCCGCCGCAGCACCGTCGAGCGCGCTCTTGCAGACGCCGCGGCTGCCGAAGCCGAGAACGCCGCCAACGCGGCGCCCGTGCGCTGAAGAAGGAGGACGGACCATGTTCAATCTCTTCCTCACGATCCTTCAGCGCGACCTCACGCTCTCGATGCGCCGCAAGTCCGACCTCGCGCAGGTGATCTTCTTCTTCGCCGTCGTGGTGACGCTCGTTCCGCTCGGCGTGGGCGCCGAGACGAACATCCTCCGTTCGATCGCCCCGGGCGTGGTCTGGGTGGCGGCGCTTCTCGCCGCGCTCCTTTCGTTGCCGCGCATGTTCGCGACCGACCACGAGGACGGCACGCTCGAGCAGATGTTGGTCGCCGCTGAACCCCTGCCCGTGATCGTGATCGCCAAGGTCGCGGCCCACTGGCTCGTCACGGGCGTGCCGATGACGATCTTCGCGACGATCTTCGGCGTGATGTTCGACCTCGAGCTCGACGTGACCCTCGTGATGGTGGGGAGCCTCCTTCTCGGCACGCCCGTCCTCTCGCTCGTGGGCGCCGTGGGCGCCGCGCTGACGCTCGGGCTCCGCGCCGGGGGCGTCCTCACGTCGCTTCTCGTCCTTCCGCTCTACATTCCCGTCCTCATCTTCGGCGCCGGCGCCGCGCAGGCCGCTTCGATGAGCCTCTCGCCCACCTCGCACTTCATGATCGTCGGCGGCCTCACGCTCTTCTCGCTCGCCCTCGCGCCCATGGCGGTCGCAGCGGCGCTGCGGATTGCGGAACAGTGACCCCATCAACTAGGAGACAGCAGACAAATGGCTAACGAAGCATCGCTTGAAGGCTTCTACCGCAGGGCGGGCCGCCTCATCCCGTGGCTGATGGGCTCGGCGCTCGTCCTCTTCGTGATCGGCTTCTACCTCGGATTCTTCGTCTGTCCGATCGAGGCGCGGCAGGGGAACTCGTACCGCATCATCTTCATCCACATCCCGGCCGCCTGGCTCTCGATGCTGCTCTATCTGCTCATGGCCGTCGCGAGCATCATCGGGCTTCTCAAGAAGTCCCGCCTCGCCTTCATCCTGGCGCAGGCGATGGCGCCCACGGGCGCCCTGATGGGCTTCATCGCGCTCTTCTCGGGCGCCTTCTGGGGGCGTCCGACCTGGGGCACCTACTGGGTGTGGGACGCGCGCCTCACCTCGATGCTCATCCTCTTCTTCCTCTACCTCGGCTTCATCGCGCTCCACGCCGCGATCGACGACAAGCGCCGCGCCGACCAGGCCGCGTCGGTGATCTCGATCGTGGGCGCCGTGAACGTGCCGATCATCTACTTCTCCGTGCGCTGGTGGAACACGCTCCATCAGGGCGCCTCGATCACCTCGCGGGGCTCGGCCATCGCCGACGTGATGCTCTACACCATCCTCGTCATGCTCGCCGCGGGCACGATCTACGGCGCTGCCGTGGTGCTCTCGCGCGCCCGCACGATGATCCTTGAACGAGAACGCCGCAGCGCCTGGGTTCAGAAGGCCGCTCTGGAGGGCAAGTTATGAGCAACTGGAATTCCTTCGCCGACTTCATCCACATGGGCGGCCACGGCTACTACGTCTGGTGCGCCTACGCCGCCTTCGCCGCCGGGGTGCTCTACGAGCTCTGGCAGCTCGTCAGCCGCCGCCGCGCGATCTGCCGCCGCATCATGCGTGAGGCGCGCGCCGCCGAAATGACGCTTGAGCATTAGTCCCGCCCCTCAGGAGACCCTCATGAATTCGAAAACCAAGAAGCTCGCACTCCTCGGCGCCGCCGTGGTCGTGCTCGGCGCAGGCATTTTCCTCGCGCTGCAGGCGTTCAACGAAAACCTCGTCTTCTTCTTCTCGCCCACGCAGGTCGCGGCGCAGGAGGCTCCGGTCGGGCGCACCTTCCGTCTGGGCGGCGTCGTCGAAGGCGGCTCGGTCGCCCGGGAAAAGGACGGCGTCACGGTGCGCTTCAAGATCACCGACACCGCCAAGAGCGTGAACGTGCAGTACACGGGCATCCTTCCGGACCTCTTCGCCGAGAACCAGGGCGTGGTCGCGCAGGGCAAGTTGAACGAAGAGGGCGTCTTCGTCGCCTCCGAGGTCCTCGCCAAGCACGACGAGAACTACATGCCGCCCGAGGCCGCCAAAGCGCTCGAAGACGCGCACAAGGCGGGCGTCGCCAAGGCCCACGAGCAGACCGCGCAGATCGACAAGGCGGCGCACGACGCCGCGGTCGCGCGCGGCGAGCCCAAGCCCGCCGACCACCCGTAAGGAATTCAACTGCGGCCGCCCTTAGGCCGTGCCTGCGGACCCCGCCCCCTCAGAAGAAGGCGCGCCCTCGGAAGCGCCCGGGAGGAACGGCGGGGAAACCGGCCGGGCGGGAGGCGGGCCGCGGGAGAAGGATCCGGCAGGAGAGACCCAAAGGAAGCGGCGCGCCCCGATGCGGCCGGCAGCAGCCGGTCCTCGGGGCCCGATGCGTGAAGAGACCTCCCGACCGGACCGACAGTCCCGGAGAAGCTCCAGAAAAAGAAAGGAGCTCGTGAACCGGTTTTTCAATCAACGGAGAATACAAAGTGATTCCTGAGATCGGACACTTCGCATTGATCCTGTGCCTCGCACTCAGCATCGTTCAGGGCGTTCTGCCCCTGATCGGTGCGGCGCGCGGCAACGGCGCGCTCATGGCCGTCGCCCGTCCGGCCGCGGCCGCCAACGCGCTCTTCGGGACGATCGCCTTCGGGTGCCTCGCCTATTCGTTCTACATCTCGGACTTCACCGTCCTCAACGTGGCGAACAACTCCAATTCGCTGCTGCCCTGGTACTACAAGGTGGCCGCGTCCTGGGGCTCGCACGAGGGCTCGATCCTCTTCTGGACGGTGACGCTCGCCTGGTGGGGCGCCGCGGTTGCCTTCTCGGCGCGCCGCCTTCCCGAAGACATGGTCGCGCGCGTCACGGGCGTCCTGGGGCTCGTGGGCATGGGGTTCCTCCTCTTCATGCTCTTCACCTCGAACCCGTTCCTGCGCATCTTTCCGGCGCCCGCCGAAGGCGCGGACCTCAATCCGCTGCTGCAAGACCCGGGCATGGTCTTCCATCCGCCGCTTCTCTACCTCGGCTACGTGGGCTTCTCCGTTCCCTTCGCCTTCGCGATCGCCGCGCTCCTCTCCGGGCGCTTCGACGCGGCCTGGGCGCGCTGGATGCGCCCCTGGACCACGGCCGCCTGGATCCTCCTCACGCTCGGCATCGCGCTCGGCTCCTACTGGGCCTACTACGAGCTCGGCTGGGGCGGCTGGTGGTTCTGGGATCCGGTTGAGAACTCCTCCTTCATGCCCTGGCTCACGGGCACGGCCCTGATCCATTCGCTCGCCGTGACGGAAAAGCGCGGGTGCTTCCGCATCTGGACGGTGCTCCTGGCGATCCTCACGTTCTCGCTCTCGCTCCTCGGCACCTTCCTCGTCCGCTCGGGCGTGCTCACCTCGGTGCACGCCTTCGCGACCGACCCCGAGCGCGGCCTCTTCATCCTCGCCTTCCTCATCATCGTGATCGGGCTCTCGTTCCTGCTCTTCGCCTGGCGCGCGCCGAGCGTGGGGCTGGGCGGCAACTTCGCGATGATCTCGCGCGAGTCGATGCTCCTAGTCAACAACGTGCTCCTCGTGGTCGCGATGGGCGCGGTGCTCCTTGGGACCCTCTATCCGCTCTTCCTCGACGCCCTGAACGCCGGGAAGATCTCGGTCGGCCCCCCGTACTTCGACGCCGTCTTCGGGCCCCTGATGCTCCCGATGGTGTTCCTCATGGCCGTGGGTCCGCTCGCGCGCTGGAAGGACGCCGAACCCGTCGCCCTCGCGAAGCGCCTCGCCTGGTGCTTCGTTGCGGCGCTCGTGCTCGGCGCGGCGATCCCCTTCGTGATGGGGCGTTGGAGCACCTGGGTCTTCACGGGGTGCGCGCTCGCGCTCTTCGTGATCTTCGGCGGCCTTGAGGACCTCCGTGGGGCGCTGCGGTTCGCTCCGGCGGGCACGGGCTTCTTCGGGCGCCTCGCGCGCCAACCCCGCGCCTGGTGGGGGATGCTCATCGCGCACTTCGGCGTCGCCGTCTTCATCATCGGCGTGGCACTCGTCAAGGGCTACCAGGCCGAGCGCGACGTGCGCATGTTCGAGGGCGACACGGTTTCGGTCGCTGGCTACGTCTTCACCTTCAACGGCGTCTCGAGCGCCCGCGGCGCGAACTTCACCGCCGACCGGGGCGACTTCACGCTGACGAAGGACGGCGTCGAGCTCCAGCACCTCTATCCGGAAAAGCGCAAGTACTTCAGCTCCAACTCGATGCCGATGACCGAGGCGGCGATCCGCCACTCGATCACGGGCGACGTCTACGTGAGCCTCGGCGTGCCGAGCTCGGACGGCGGCTGGGTCGTGCGCGTCTACTCCAAGCCCTTCGTCACGTGGATCTGGTTCGGCTGCATCATCATGAGCGTGGGCGGCCTGATCGCCGCGTCGGACCGCCGCTACCGGCGCCGCCGCGATGACGCGAAGAAGGCTGCGGCCGCCGCTCCTGAGGCGGCCTGAACGAACGGGAGACATTGAAAATGATGAAAGCCAAGTTCCTCATTCCCTTCGCGATCTTCATCGTGCTCGCAGGCTTCCTCTTCAAGGGGCTCTACCTCGACCCGCGGGCGCTCCCGTCGGTGCTGATCAACAAGCCCCTGCCGGCGATGGAGATGCCCACGCTCTTTGACCCTTCGGTGAAGTTCAGCGCCGAAGAGATGAAGGGCCGCGTCTGGATGCTCAACGTCTGGGCCTCCTGGTGCCTGCCCTGCAAGGAGGAGCACCCGTACCTGGTCGGCCTCAAGCGCACGGGCCTCAAGACCCCGATCGTCGGGTTCCTCTACAAGGACAGCGTCGGCGCGGGCCGCCAGGTGCTCGAAGACACGGGCAACCCCTACGACGTCGTGGTCTTCGAGGAGAAGAACAAGATCGGCATCGATCTCGGCGTCACGGGCGTGCCCGAGACCTTCATCATCGACAAGAAGGGCGTGATCCGCGGCAAGGTGAGCTATCCGATTTTGGACGAGCTCTGGACGAAGCAGGTGAAGCCCCTGATCGAACAGCTGGAGGCCGAAAAATGAAGCTCTCGCGCATTCTGACGCCCGCCCTCTGCGCGCTCCTTCTCGCCGGTCCCGTCCTTGACGAGGCCGCCCAAGCCCGCGAGGCGGCCCCCACGGCCTTCGACCCGGTCGCGCACAAGCGCGTGGTCGAGGTCTCCGAGCAGCTGCGCTGCCTCGTCTGCCAGAACCAGTCGATCGCGGATTCGAACGCCGAGCTCGCCGTCGATCTGCGCAACCAGGTGATCGAGCAGGTGAAGGCCGGCAAGACCAACCAGGAGATCGTGGACTACATGGTCGAGCGCTACGGCGACTTCGTGCTCTACAAGCCGCCCTTCAAGCTCTCGACGGCGATCCTCTGGCTCGGGCCCGTCTGCCTCTTCCTCGTAGGGCTCGCGGCCTTCTACATCAATCTGCGCCGCCGCAAGCGCCTCGTGAACGAAGCGACGAAGCCCCTCTCCGCCCAGGAGAAGGCGCTCGCCGACGAGCTCCTGAGCGGCCGCAAGGAGTAGGGAAGTGACGACATTCATCATTCTCTGCGCTCTGATGGCCCTCGCGGCCGCGGCGGCCGTCTGCGTGCCGCTCTGGATCGGCGGACGCACGAAGGGCGACGCGGACCGGCGCGCCCAGGTGCTCGCCATTCTGCGCCAGCAGGCCGCCGACCTTGACGCGGACCGCACCGCGGGCCGCATCGACAAGGACGAGTACGAAGAAAGCCGCCTCGAACTCGAACGGCGCGTGCTCGAAGAGACGAAGCACGACGAAGAGGAGCGCTCCGGGAAGAGCTCCCGCATGCCCCGCATCGTCGCCCTCATCCTCGCCGTCGTGATTCCGTGCTCGGCCGCGCTCGGCTACTACGCGCTCGGGCGCATCACCGCGATGGACCCGAACTTCATCGCGATGATGGAGGCGCAGCAGGCGAGCTCGCGCGGCCACAGCCAGCGCGACATGCAGAAGATGCTCGACGATCTGAAGGCGAAGCTCGCCGAGGATCCGCGCAACGCCAACGGGTGGTTCCTACTCGCGCGCACCGCCGCGTCGATGAACCGCTTCGACGAGGCGGTCGAGGCGTTCCAGAAGTTGAACGCCCTCGTGCCGAACAACGCCGACATCATCGCCGACATGGCCGACATGATGGCCGCCGCCAACGGCAAGGTGATCACGCCCGACATCGAGAAGCTCCTCAAGAAGGCGCTCGTGCTCGATCCGACTCAGTGGAAGGCGCTCGCGCTCCTCGCGATCAACGCCTGGGACCGCCAGCACTACGCTCAGGCGGCGGAATACTGGGAGCGGCTCCTCGCGAACGTCCCGGCGGACTTCCCCGACCGCGACCAGATCCAGGCGAACATCCATGAGGCGAAGCGCCTCGGCGGCGTGAACGACAACATCTCCGCCGTGTCGCCCACGGCGCGCGAAGCGGCCGCGGCCGAATCGCAGCCTGCGCCCGCAGCGCCCGCTGCGCCGGCTGAGCCCGCTGCGGCTCCGGCCGCCCCCGCGACCTCGGCTCCGCCCACGGCTTCGCCCGCGGACCTGAAGGCCGTGGCGGGCACGGTCGAGCTCGACGAGGGCCTGAAGGGCCAGGTGAAGCCCGACGACGTGGTCTTCATCTACGCGCGCCCCGCCTCGGGCAGCCGCATGCCCGTCGCCTTCACCAAGGTGACGGTGAAGGAGCTCCCCTACAAGTTCGAGCTCAACGAGACCATGCGCATGGCGATGGGGGTCGAGACGCTCTCGAGCGTCAAGTCCGTGATCGTCGGCGCGCGCATCTCGAAGACCGGGAACTTCATGCCGCAGGCGGGCGACCTCGAAGGCGAGATCGCCGCTCCCGTCGCGGTCGGCGAACGCGGACTCGTCGTGAGGATCATGACCGAGCGGAAGTAGTCCGCCCGTCTTCAAAGGACGCTCACGCCTCTCAAGCCCGGAAGGCCCTTCAACGGTCTTCCGGGCTTTTCGCAGCTCCGCGGACGGCGCTCTTGGAGCGCTCGTTTCCCCAACCTCAGCAGCGCTGAAAAACATGTGCGCGGCCGCAGGCGCTCCGCATACGAAAAGAGCCGCATCAAGCGGCTCTTTTCACGTGACGGAATGGTTCGGCCGGCTCCTGCGCGCAGGCTATTTGCCGGTCGTCGAATCCATCAGGTTCACGCCCATGATGTTGCGGTGCTTGGCCGCCCAATTCGCGCTCGGCGTCGAAGCAGTCGCCCTCGATCTGCGCGAAGCCACCCACGAAGGCGTCGAGCTCCCGGCGCAGCTTCGGCGGCAGCTCCCGGCCGATGAGGCTCATCGTGTCGGCGATGTGCCGGGAGCTGCGCGTCCCGACGATCGCCGCGGCGACGTGCGTAAGCCCGAGGACGTAGAGCGTCGCGAGCGCAGCGATCGAGAGTCCCGTCCCGGCCTTCATCGCGGCGAGCCGTCCGAGCAGCTCCTGGTAGCCCTCCGAGCTGAGCGTGTCGTCGATCACGAGAAGGTACTTCACGAGCGAGTGGTTTTCGAGGTGGTCGATCTCGGGGTGAGGGCGGCCGAGCCACTTCTCCGAAAGGAAGCCACCGGCCACCGTGCCGTAGCAGAATGGCTTGATCTGGATCGAGATCGAAGGCGCCGGCGGCCAAAGAGAGGCCCGCCGGAGCCCGTCAGGCCCTCCTTCGGGCGGAATGAGGCTTTTGGCTTACGCCCAATTGCGGTGCGGTGTGCTATGGTTCGATCCATGGTGGTGCGTTGAAGGAACGTCTGATGTTCCTTCTCCGCATCAAAGAGAAGATTTTCCGCACCGAGAGGGAGCCGTGATTAAAGCCTGTGCCGCAACCGAACGCCGCCGCGTCCTGTGGGACGCCGCGTCTGCGCACGTGCCCCGGGTCTGCGAATCCGCCTTCAGCTCCTCGCGCTCTACGACCGCTTCCGCCTCCACAACAGAGACGGAAGCACGACGCCGTCTGGAAAATCCCCACGGGTGAACCCCGAGGCGCAGCGCTCATGGAATGAGCGGCGCGCGCCTTGATGAAAGCCCGGCGAAATCAGATTCAACGACAAGGGAGTTCCGGAAGACGGCGCTCCCTTTCTTTTTTCCGCGGTCCCTCCCGAAGGCGCCGCACGAGGCAAACGCGAAGGAGACTTCATCGAAAAAGAACGGCACGGTCCCTGCTTTGAACCCCTGCAGAGCAGCGGAGGCGCCGCCAGAAGAACAGCGAACGGAAGCCCCAGACACTCAACAGTCATTCAACCGCGGCGCCGCCCTCCCGAGGGACCGGCGGCGCAGACAGGATTCTTCGGGAGACACCCAAAATGGACCTCATCAAAAACTTCAAGATCCACATCCTCGCACTCATCATCGTCGTCATCGCCGAGGCGATCGGCATCCTCAAGTTCGGCCTCGTTGTGCTGCTGCCGCTCCTCTACGCGCTCGTGCTCGGCGCGATCATGAGCTTCCCGCGGTGGAACTTCATCAAGCTCCCCGAAATGGAGCGCGCGGGCAAGATGCTCTCGATCGGCGTGCTCATCCTCATCACGAAGATCGGCCTCGACATCGGTCCGAACATCCACATGATCATGCAGTCCGGCCTCGCGCTCTTCATGCAGGAGTTCGGGCACTTCTTCGGTACGCTGATCTTTGGTCTGCCCGTGGCGCTTCTCCTCGGCATGAAGCGCGAGGCGATCGGCGCGTGCTACTCGATCGACCGTGAGGCGAACGTCGCGATCATCGCCGAGCGCTTCGGGCTCTCCTCGCCCGAGGGCCGCGGCGTGATGGGCATGTACGTCTGCGGCACGGTCTTCGGCGCCCTCTGGGTGTCGATCCTCGCGGGCGTGATCGCGCAGCTCGGCATCTTCCATCCGCATTCGCTCGCGATGGGCGCGGGCATCGGCAGCGCCTCGATGATGGCCGCCTCGATGAGCTCGATCATCGCCGTGCATCCCGAGTGGGAGGAGACGGTGCGCGCCTACGCCGCCGCGGCGAACCTCCTCACGACCGTTCTCGGCATCTACTTCTCGCTCTTCATCTCGCTCCCGGTGACGATCAAGGTCTACGAGTTCTTCACCCGCGACAAGGGGGTGAAGAAGGCGGCCTGACGCCGCCTCTTCAGACTGAAGGACGAATTTGAAAGCAGACAATCAAGGACAGCAGAAAATGAAAAAGATTCTGAACGAGATGTACGACGTGATCTTCATTCTCCTCGTCACGGGGTTCTTCACCTGGATCGCGAATCTCGAAAGCTCGAACGCCGAGCTCGCGGGGAGCTCCATCGGCATGCTGATTCTGGTCGCCGTCACGGCTCTGGGCGTCTTCATCTCGCTCCTGCCGGGCTTCCGCGCGCTCCCGATGGTCTTCTGGGTGTCGATCCTCGCCGTCGTGCTGTCGCTGCCGCAGTTCCCGGGGAGCGCCTGGCTTCTCTCCTACACAAAGCAGATCGGGTTCCTGCCGATCACGTCGGTCACGCTCGCCTACTGCGGCCTCTCGCTCGGCAAGGAGATGGAGGGCTTCAAGCGCCTCTCCTGGAGGATCGTGCCGGTCGCGCTCGCCGTCGCCGCGGGCAGCTTCATCTGCGCCACGGCTCTCGCCGAGGTGATGCTCCACCTCGAGGGGATCTTCTGATCCCGCGGACGCTCCTGAAAGGCAACGAAGCGTTTCCCGCATGCGCCGCCCGCGGGGGCGGCGCGTAGGATCTCCTACGGGAATTCACGGGCCCCGGCCGCCGTCATCCTCCGGCCGGGGCCTTGAGACATCAAACAAAGGAATGGACCATGGACAAGGAGCAGCTCAAGGAGCGCGTCTGTCAGCTCATCCGCGACAACTTCGAAGAAACGCAGAAGCTCGGCCACGCGATCTTCAACGAGCCCGAACTCGGCTTCAAGGAGGTGAAGACCTCCGCGAAGGTGCGCGCCGCCTTCGACGAACTCGGCATCGACTACACGACGGGCTGGGGCATCACGGGCGTGAAGGCGCGCCTCAAGGGTGCGAACTCGACGCGCACGGTCGCGCTCCTCGGCGAGCTCGACGCGATCGTCTGCCGCAACCATGAGGCAAGCGACCCGGTGACGGGTGCCGCGCACTGCTGCGGTCACAACGTGCAGATCGCCAACGTGCTCGCCGTCGCGCGCGCCCTGAAGGAGTCCGGCGCGATGGACTACCTCGGGGGAGACGTCGTCTTCTTCGCCGTTCCGGCCGAGGAGTACGTCGAGATCGACTACCGCAGCGGGCTCCTCGCGCAGAAGAAGCTCAAGTACCTGGGCGGCAAGCAGCAGCTGATCGCCGAAGGCGCCTTTGACGACATCGACATGGCGATGCAGATGCACGTGAGCGCGACTCACGCCCCCGACGGGGACTTCACGGTCGGCGCGAGCTCGAACGGCTTCGTCGGCAAGCTCATCGAATACCACGGCAGGGCCGCGCACGCCGCGGGCTGCCCCGACCAGGGCGTGAACGCCTTGAACGCCGCAATGTTGGGCGTCATGGGCGTCAACGCCATCCGCGAGACCTTCCGCGACTCCGACTGCGTGCGCTTCCATCCGATCATCAACTCGGGCGGCGACCTCGTGAACGTCATCCCCGACTACGTGAAGATGGAGAGCTACTGCCGCGCCTCGAACGTTGAGGCGCTCGCGCACTACAACAAGGCGATCAACCGCGCGCTCAAGGCCGGCGCCTCCGCCGTCGGCGCCCAATGCAAGATCACGGACCTTCCGGGGTACCTGCCGCTGCGTCCCGACCCGCACCTGCGCGACGTGCTGCGCGGGAACGCGCAGGCCGTCTTCGGTTGGAACGCCACGGTCGAGGGCGAACACTCCGCGGGTAGCACCGACATGGGCGACGTCTCGCACCTGATGCCGGTCGTGCACCCCTGGGTTGGGTGCGTGCGCGGCACGCTCCACGGTGCGGACTACAAGGTCTCGAATGAAGAGGCCGCGTACGTGAAGTCCCCCGAGGTGCTCGCGATGACGCTGATCGACCTCCTCTGGGACGGCGCGGCCGCCGCCGATGAGATCTGCCGCGAATTCAAGCCCGTCTTCACGAAGGAGAGCTACATGGCGTTCCTCGACCAGCTCGCCTCCGGGAGCTGACCGCAAGGGGCCTCGGCTCCGCCGGAGGGACGCTGCGGCGTCCCTCCTGATCCGCCTCCAAGACGAAGGCCGTCCGGCGCGCATCCCAAGGATTCGTGCGCACCGGGCGGCCTTCCGTTTTCCCTGGCGTCCGTCCGGAACGGACATTCGGGTTTTCACCGATGCGCGGATGCGCTAAGATTATCCGGTCCGAAGCGCCCGTGAAGGCGAGGAGGACCGGGACGGCCCCTCAGGCCGGATCCGTGAGGCTCAGCGCTTCGCTCAACGCCCGAAGGCTCCCCAATAGGAATGATGGGGACCCGGGCGGGTGCGGCCGGCTTCAGGCAGGCGGATGATCCCGCCCGCAACAAAATTCACCACTGCGCCGAGGCCGCTCGTGTCCGGCACTGGCGCAGACGCCAACCCATGGAGGGTCCGGCTTAGCGAAAAATCCCCGCGGAGGGCGGGCCGTCAGCGCCCCAACACCCGAAGCATGTGAAAGAGAAGAAGAGGGATCACGCTCTGCTGCACTTGCTTCCGCTCTCATTCATGAATGAGGCCCTCTGAAATGGCTATCTCCAAGAAAATCGCTGCGGCCGCCGCCGCCGCCACCCTTGTCTTCTCCTTTGCCGCCGAGGCGGCCACGACGCTGCGCGTCGGTTCGATGACGATTTATCCGCCGTTTGAATTCCTCGACTCCTCGACGGGCAAGTACGAAGGCTTCGACATGGATCTCGTGCGCGAGATCGGCAAGCGCAACGGCTACGACGTCAAGATCGTCTCGATGGCGCTCGACGGCATCGTGCCCGCGCTCATGAGCGGCAACGTTGACTGCGCGATCTCCGCGCTCACGATCACGCCCGAGCGCTCCGAAAAGGTGGACTTCACCAAGCCCTACATGAACGCGGGCCTCACGGTGATGACCTCGAAGGAAAACGCGCCGAAGATCAAGAGCCTCAAGGATCTTGAAAACCAGACGCTCTGCGCCGAGATCGGCTCCTCGGGCGCGCTCGTGATGAAGCGCATTCCGGGCACCGTGATCCGCACCTTCAACTCGGCCGCCGACGCCTTCCTCGAGCTCGACAAGGGCGGGTGCTTCGCGATGTTGAACGACGGTCCCGTCAACAAGTACTTCCTGCGCCAGAAGGCTTCGAAGAGCATGAACCTCGTCGCGCTCGACTTCGTCGTTTCCGACGACTTCTACGGGCTCGCCGTGCAGAAGGGCAACAAGAAGCTCCTCAACGTGCTCGACCAGACGCTCGACGCCATGCGCGCCGACGGTACGTACCAGAAAATCTACGACAAGTGGTTCGGCTCGGCGAAGGCTCAATAAGCTCTTCCCGGCCCGACAACCCGCTTCGGGCGGACGACCTCCGCCCGAAGCCGCCGAACCAAGCAGAACGCCCGGCTCCTCCGCATTCGAGAGGCCGGGCGTTATGCGTTTTTGTGGCGCTGCCTGCGCGCTTAGGCCTTGAAGCGCACCGGCGCCATCGCGACGAAGCGGCGGCGCGCGATGAAGCCGCGCACGTAGGTGTCGATGAGGCACCCGGCGACGGCGTACTGCGCGACGTCGAAGGCCTTGAAGGTGAGCACGAGCTTGTCGCCCTCGAGTTCGGCCTTCACGGGCTTGGCCGGAGCAAGAACGGAGGCCTTCGCGCCCGTGAAGCCGAGGCTCCAGCGGATGCTCTCCGTGTCGATCTCCTCGATGTCGAGTTCGGGGAAGGACGAGATCACGACGCGGCATTCGGCGTCGGCGTCCGTGACGGAGAGTTCGCGCGGTTCAACGCTCGCCTCGACCGTGTCGAGCACCGCGAGGAGCTCGCGGTACGCCTCGTCGTTCTTCGCCGCCATCTCGCAGGTGAACTTCCCGAGGAGCGCTTCGGCCTCATCGTGCGGCAGGGCCTTGGCGCGCTCGACCACCTCGGCCGTGCGGGTGCGGAACTCCGCTTCGAGCCCCTCGCGCACGCTCCAGATCCCGGCCATCAGGCCGCGGTCGAAGTTGACGAGTTCGCCCAGGACCGCATAGAGGAAGTAGCTCTTCGAGAAGTCCAGGTCGAGGTACTCGGGCTTCATGTGGAAGTGCACGCGGCGCGCCTCCTCGAGACTCGTCCACTGGTAGCCCATCGGGATCGCCTTGGCGAGCGGGAACCAGGGCACGTACGTGCCGACGTCCTGGCTCGAGGCGCAGTGCCAGAGCACGTTGAGCAGCGGCGCTTCGCCGATCTCACACACCCAGCTCTCGCGCGTGTGGGTGCGCGAGATGTCCTGCGCGCTCGCGTGGAAGCAGTCCGCGCGCCCGTCGCCGCGGCTACGGTAGGTCTCTTCGGCCGTGAGGCGCAGCGTCTCCTTGACGTCGTCGGGGCTGATCAGGCGACCGAGCTTCAGGCGTTCGGGGTAGTGCAGGGGATCGGGGTAGACCGTGCCGCCGGTGAGGAACTGCCAGCCCGTGCGCATGCGCACGCTCTTGTTGAGGTCGAGGCGGTTCGATTCGGGTTGATAGGCCGCGGAGAAGTCGAAGTCCGAGTAGTCGCCCGGGGTCTTCGGGGTGTAGCGGCCCGTCTTCACGGCGTACTCGATGAGGTCGGGCGAGGCGACGACGTTCTCGTGGTCCGAGAGGTCCACCGAGCGGATCGCGAGGTAGTTGGAGATGAGGACCACCTCGTCGTCGGGGACGCGCTTCGCGACGAAGTGGTGGCCCTTGACGACGTTCATGAGCCACGCCTCGTCGCGGTCGGCGAAGGAGTAGTTGCGCGCCGGGCTCCAGTAGCCGTACTTCGTGAGGAGCTGGGCGGCGATCTCGACCGCTTCGCGGGCGGTCTTCGCGCGCTCCATCACGCAGCGGCGCAGCAGAAAGCCGATGCCGCCCTCGACGAGTCCGGTCTCCTCGTCGGAGAGCTCGCCGTCAAAGGAGGTGCCGCCCGAGTTGGAGCACATCACGACGCCCGCTTTGTTCGCGAGTCCCTGGTCGAAGGAGGACCCCGGGGGCATCATCAGCATGTTGCTCCAGTAGGTGCCCAGGGTTTCAGGGGCCTGCGGCACCTTCGCGCGGCCGGGTTCCCCCTCGACCACCTCGCCCGTGGCGTGCTTCGCGCCCGGGCACCAGAACTGCTGGTGCATGACGCGGCCGCCCGAGTCTTCGTTGTGGCCGAGAATGACGCGGCCGGTGGTGGATGCCGCCTTTCCGACGATTACCGTAGTGCACATGGGTGATGTCCTCCCCGAGAGTGTTTGGTGGAAGGCCCGGCGCAGGCTGGGCTCCGGGCCTCGAGTCGGCAAATGTTAGCGCGGATGCGCCGCCCGCCTCGACGGGTGGAAGTACGGGTGCGCAGGCGCGGACAAGGCGGCTCAAAGGGAAGCCGCGCCTACCGGTTCGTTGAAGTTTGACTCCGGGCGCAGAGCCTGAAATGAAGAAGGGAGACGGCTCCTCGCCGCCCCCTTTCTTTTGTGGTCCGCTCCGGAGCCGCGCGGTCCGCTTGTTCCGAGCGTCAGCCCTCGGTGCGGCCCGCCGCTTCGGCGCGCTTCGTCGAGATCGTCGCGGCCACGCCCGCGGCGATGATGAGCGACATGCCCGCGAGCGAGAGCGCCGTCGATGCTTCGCCGAAGAGAATCCAGCTGATCAGGGCGGAGAAGGGAATCGCCGAGAACCCGAGGCACGAGGAGAGGAGCATGTTGCCGTAGGCGTAGGAGCGCGTCGTGCAGATCTGCCCCAGGGTCGCGCAGACGCCCATGCCGAGGATCGCCGCCACCGCGTTGAGCGAGGAGAGGTGGAATCCGCCTTCGACGAAGAGCGTTCCGAAGAGGCCGAAGAGCGTGCCGCAGCAGGTGAAGTAGAAGACGATGCGCCAGGAGGGCTCCTCGAGCCGCCCGAGCTCCTTCATCTGCCAGTAGATGATGAGGTCGAGGAAGGAGACGGCGAGGCAGATGAGCGCCGGGATGAGCTCGTCGCTCGAGAAGCTCGGCTGCAGCACGATCGCGATGCCCGCAAACCCGATGATGATCGAGAAGATGAGCGCCCAGGGCGCGCGCTGGTGCTTCATCCAGGCGAGCAGGATGAAGTTCGCGGCCATGAAGAGCGGCGTCGTGTAGATGAGCGTCATGTTCGTGCCGAAGGGCAGCTGCCCGAGGGTGTAGAACCACGCGGCGATCGAGAGCGTGCCGAGGATGGAGCGCTTGAGGTTCCCCATCAGATGCGGGGTCTTGAGCGAGAGGTTGTTGCGGCGCACGTAGAGCGCGATGGTGACGACGCCGAAGAGCGAGCGCCAGAAAACCATCTCGAGGGGGCCGAGCTCGCCGCTTGAGAGCTTCACGAAGGCCGCCATCAGGGAGAAGAAGAGTGCTGCCGCAAGCGACCACATGGACTGCTGCATCATTTTGTTTTTCTGGTGCTTGTCGTTGACTGGGCGGCCGAGGTCCCGGCGTGCGGGCCGGTTCCTGCGGTCCGCGGGCCCGGACGGGCGGGAAAGAGTGCGCGTGAGCTTAGCAGGGGGTGCGAGTCGGCTTCAAGCGCGCCACCGTGAGGGGGATCCCGGAAGTGCACCGGGATCCCCGGGAGGCGGTCCTCAGGCGGGGTCCTTGAGGATGTTGCGGTAGCGGTAGGGGAGCTCGATCAGTTCGAGGGGCTCTCCCGCGGGCTCGAGCGAGACGCCGGCGATGAGGGAGCCGAGGGTCGCCGAGAAGAGGATGAGCGTTTCGCCGCCGATGCGCGAGGAGAGCACGACCGTGCCCGCCTGATCCCCCGCGGAGTAGACCGGGGCGCCCGCCTCCACGGTGCGATCGGCCTTCAGAAGTCCGATCGCCGCGCGGCGGTTCGTCTCGCCGATGTGCTCGACGCGCGAGACCACCTCCTGCCCGGGGTAGCAGCCCTTGCGGAAGGAGACGCCGCCCACGAGCTCGAGGTTGACGTGCTGCGGCACGAACGCCTCGCGCGTCGCCGGGAGAATCTGCGGCATGCCTGCGGCGATCACCGCGGCGGTGCGCCAAGCGTCAGGAGCGGGTTCAAAGGGGAGCGCTGCGCCCGCCGGGACGACGGCGAGCGTGCGCGCGCCGCCCGCGCAGAAGCCCGCAATGGCGCGGGCTTCCGAGAGACCGAGGAGCGTCCAGCCGTCTTCCCGGGCGACTTCGCCCGCGGCGGGAAGCTTGAGGCCGAGCCGGGCGGCCGCTTCGGCGCCCGCCTCACCGACGAAGAGAAGCACCTCGGGCATGGGATCCACGGGGGTGAAGATCACCTTCGCGCGCAGAACGTACATGCGCAGGCGCTTCAGGAACCCCTCCACCATGACCGCGGGCATGGCGAGCATGACGTCGGGGCCCTCCATCCAGACGCGCATGAGCGCGAGGAGCCGGCCCTTGGGCGAGCAGTAGCCCGCGAGCGTCGTGCGATTCCCCAACCCCTGAACCGCCTGCGTGAACTGGCCGTGGAGGAACTTCACGGCGTCTTCGCCCGAAACGCGGATGAACTGGATGCCGCCCGCGCGGATGACGCCGGGCAGCGGATCAAGACGGGGAGCGGTGGTGTCGGAGAAGGACTGCATGATGAATCGTTTCCTCTGCTGAGGGCCTGCCGGCGGGAATGCCGGCGGGCCGATGGATTTTGCTGCCCGTAAGGATACCCATCCGCCGCAGAGGCGACGGGCGGGCGTGCTCGAAATCGCGCACGGAGGCGCCTCCGGCGCGTGACGCCCGCGTGCGCCTTGAAACAAAGGCGCCGCTTGTCGCCGCACCAGGGGCGTCATGCCGCCGCGCTAAACTCGGCCCTCGCCGGCCCTCCCATTCACCGGGCCGCCGGCCCTCCGACACCCCGCCCCGCCCAAATCAGACAGAGAGACATCGTGAGCCGCTCCAAACACGCATCCGCCGCCGGTCCGAACCGATCCGCCGAGAAGGAGACGCTCTCCCGTGAGGCGGGTGAAAAGGCGCACGCCGACGAAGAGGCGCGCGTCAAGGAGGACGAGGCGGCCTTGGATGCCCTCGCGGAGAGCGCCGAGCGTGAGGCGGAGAAGACCCGCGGCAGCGACGCGCTCGAGAGGAGCGCCGGGGCCGCGCCCGAAGGCGGGGAGGAAAAAGCGTCCGAAGAACCCCGGAAGACGCCCGCTCCCGGAGCGCAGAAGGCGGAGTCCGCCGCCGATGCGGCCGAAGACCCGGACCCGCACACGTCCGGAACTTCCGACTCGTCTGAATCTTCCGGGACATCCGACCCCCGCCGCGCGAAGGCGCGCAGGTGGGCCGCGGGCATCGTCCTCTTCTTCGTCTTCGCCGCGGCTGCGGCCGCCGCCCTCTGGTGGTGGGCCGAGCGCACGCTCTACCGCACCCCGGCGGCACTCGCCGCTCCCCGGATTGAAATCACCGTGAAGGAAGGGCAGAGCGCGCAGCAGGCGCTCGCCGCCATGCGCGCAGCAGGCGTGACGCTTCCCGTCTGGCAGGTGCGCGCGCTCCTGAAGCTCGAGCCCGGGCTCCTCTCGCGCATCCACGTCGGGCGCTTCCGCTTCACACAAGGGATGACGCCCTTTGATCTTCTGAAGACCCTGTCGGGGCCGGCGCTCGTCGATCAGCAGGTGCGGATTCCCGACGGCGCCCCCGTCTGGGAGGCCGTGGCGATCCTCGCCGACGCCGAAGGGCTCGCGCCCGATTCGGCGAAGATGGACGAGCGGACGCTCCTCAAGACCCTCGGGCTCGAGGAGTACGCGTCGCTCGAAGGCTTCCTCGCGCCCGAAACCTACCGCTACGGGTCAGGAACGAGCGACCTCACCATTTTGAAGAAGGCCGTGGAGCGTCAGAAGCGCCTCCTCGACGAGGCCTGGGCCTCGAGAAGCGAGCTCTGCCGCGCGAAGAGCGCCTACGAACTCCTCATCCTCGCCTCAATCATCGAGAAGGAGACGGGCGAGAAGAGCGACCGGCACCTCGTGAGCTCGGTCTTCAACAACCGCCTGCGGATCGGCATGGCGCTCCAGACCGACCCCACCGTGATCTACGGGCTTGGCGCGGGTTGGAGCGGCCGGCTGCGCCGCAAGGACCTCGAGGCGCCCACGCCCTGGAACACCTACACTTTCGTGGGGCTCCCGCCCACGCCGATCTCGATGCCCTCGGCCGCCTCGATCGAGGCCGCGGCCCATCCGGCCGACACAAAGTACCTCTACTTCGTCGCACGCGGGGACGGCACGAGCGAATTCTCGACGAACCTCAAGGACCACAACCGCGCGGTGCAGCACTTCATCATCCGAAAGAGCACCGAGCCGCTGAAGAAGTAGTCCGCCTCCCCAAGCCTCAGGCACGAACGCCGTGCGGGCGTTTTGCTTCCCGCTCTCTCGGGCTGCTGTGAGGGCGCTTATGCATCGTCCGGGCCTCATGGGATAATTCTCGCCGGCGCCGAAGGTCCGGCCGGCTCGTCCGGGACCGGCAGTCCGTATCCGGACGGGCGCAGAGAACGACGGCTCAGGTCCGTCAGAGAGAGAACAAAGGAGAGAAGAACATGCGCGGACGCTTCATCACGATCGAAGGCATCGACGGCGCGGGCAAATCCACGCAGACCGAATCGCTCATCGCGCTCCTCAAGGCCCGCGGCGTCGAGGTCGTGCGCACCCGGGAGCCGGGCGGCACGCCCGTGGGCGAAAAGATCCGCGAACTCCTCCTCAACGAGGAGATGGACGTCGAGACCGAGACGCTCCTCTTTTTCGCCTCGCGCGCCGAACACGTCGAGAAGGTGATCCGCCCCGCGCTCGAGCGCGGCGCCTGGGTGCTTTCGGACCGCTTCACGGACGCGACCTACGCGTACCAGGCGGGCGGCAAGGGCATGAGCGGGCGGCGCGTCGAGGCGCTCGAAAAGTGGACTTTGGGCGACTTCGCGCCCGACCTCACGATCCTCTTTGACATCGCGCCCGAAACCGCCCACGAGCGGCTTGCCGCCCGCGGTGTGGATGAAGACCGGTTCGAACGTCTCGGCGTGGACTTCTTCACCCGCGTGCGCGACGCCTACCTCGAGCGCGCCGCGGCGAACCCCGCGCGCTTTCTCATCGTCGACGCTTCGGCCGCGCCGGAAAAGGTCGCGGGCGAAATCGCCGCCAAGGTGACCTCATGGCTCTAGCTCCCTACGCCTGGCTGGAAGCTCCCGCGGCGGAGCTCGCGCGCATGCGCGAACGCATGCCCAACGCGGTGCTCCTCTACGGCGCGCCGGGCACGGGGCTCTATGAGCTTGCGCTCAACTTCGCGAAGTCGCTCTTCTGCAGCAGTCCCGCTCCCGACGGCTCGCCCTGCGGACGCTGCCGCGGGTGTGAGCTCACACGTGCGGGCACGCACCCGGACTTCAAGCAGGTGCTCTCGGAATTCATGTGCGCCGCCTGGGACGTGCCCTATACGGCCGCGGAGAACGAGCGCCCCGAGACGAAGAAGAAGCTCTCGCGCGAAATCCGCATCCACCAGATCCGCATGCTTTCGGACTTCCTCGCCCTCAACGCCAATCAGGGCGGGCGGCGCATCGTCCTCGTCTATCCGGCCGACAAGGTGCGCGCGGAGGCGGCGGCCTCACTCCTCAAATCCATGGAGGAGCCGCCCGAAGACCTCACCTGGATTCTCGTTGCGGAGAAGCTCGACGACGTGCTCCCCACGATCCGCTCGCGCTCGCGCCTCGTGCGCGCGCCGGCGCCCACGAAGGAGGAGGCGCTCGAATTCCTCAAGGCGAAGCGCGTGAAGAACCCCGAGGCGGAGCTCGCCTTTGCGGGCGGCGCCCCCCTGGCGGCGCTCGAGGCGAACGACGACGAACGGCTCTCAAAGAAGACCGAGACGGCGGCGCTCGATCTCCTGCGCGCGGGTCCCGCGCTGCGGCCCGACGACGTGGTGCGCACGATGGCGGCGGACCTCACGGTGCCCGCCTTCTCGCTCCTGCTTCTGCGCTGGGCGCACGATCTGATGCGCGCGGCTCTGGGGCTCGAGCCCCGCTACTTCGTGAACGACGGCGAGACGCTGCGCAGGCTCGCGGCGCGCACGACCCCGAAGGCTGCGGCGGAGTTCGCCGCCCAGGCCGCGCAGGTGCGCCGGTCGGCCGACCATCCCCTGAATAGCCGCCAGGTCTGGGAGCAGACCTACTTCCGCTACCAGAAGATCTTCCGGGCGCAGTAGACGGTGGGCCCGCGCGGATCCGGCCGTGCGGGCGCCTCAGAGCGCCTTCATCCGGCTCATCGCCTCGCTCATCTCCTCCTCTTCCGGAGCGAGGTAGCGGCCGGTGGTCGCGACCGAGGCGTGCCCCATCGCGGCCTGCACGACGTTGACGCTCATTTCCTTCAGGGCCGCGACGGCGAAGGTGTGCCGCAGCCAGTGGGTCGAGGAGGCTCGGAGCTTCGCCGCGTCCATCGGCGATTCGACGGCGACGTGGTCGGCGACGGCGTTGAGGAAGGCTTCGAGCACCCGGTAGAGCCCCGAGCGGCTCATTGCGCCGTGGGCGTTCCGGCCGCGCCCGAGGTTGACGAGAAGCGGCGTGCCGGGTTGGGCCGCCTGCAGGCTCGGAATCCCGCGGGCGGCGAGTGCCGACTCGATGATCGAGCGCTGCTCGGTGGTGAGCGGAAGGCGCCGCACCTTGCTGCCCTTGCCCACGATCTCAATCGCGGGGCGCACCGAGAGGCCGACGCGCCTCAGCACGATCCAGTCCGTGCGGGCGTCGAGCATCTCCGAAGCGCGCATGCCGAGGCTCTTTCCCATCATCAGGATGAGCTTCATGCGCTCGCGCGGGAGCCCTTCGGGGAGGAGCGGAATCCGCGCCACCACCTCCTCCCATTGGTCGGGCGTGAGCGAGCGGTCGGCGAAGGCCTGCGGCGCCCCTTCGCCCTTGAGAAGCGGCACCTTGGAGCTCACCTGGTCGAAGGGGTTGAAGATCAGGTAGCCCGTGCGCTTCAGAAAGTTGAAGAGCTGCCGTACGATCACGACGGCGTTGCGGCGGCTCGAGGACGACAAGGGGCCGTTGAAGGGCCGCCAGGCCGGAGAGGTCCGTCTGGCGTTCTTCGGGCCGATCCAGCGCGACTGCGCCGCGCGCCACTTTCTCCGGAAGGCGGCGTCCTCGAGGCGCCCGAGGTCCTCGAGCCAATGGAGATACTGCGCGGCGTCGTCGGCGCGGATGTTCGAGAGCGCGGTCTCCTTCTCGACGAGGCACCAGAGGAGAAACCTTTCGGCTTCCTTGCGGTAGTTCGCCTGCGTGTTGGGGTTGCCCGCGCGGGCGTTCAACCACGTGCGGATCGCCTCGAGGTCGTCGGCGGCCGAGAGCGAACACCCGACCGCGGGCGCGCGGTTGACGCCGCCCGAGCCCGAGAGACGCTCGGGGAGCCGGAGCTCCTCCAAAGGCCGGATCTGCGGGTCGAAGGCCGCCGGGGCGGCCGCAGCCGCATCGGCGCGCTTCGTTCGTTCGGCTGCCGGATAAAAGCGCGGCGTCACTTCGCCCACCGACCGCCCGAATTGCCCGAGCCAGTCCATCAGCGCGGCGGCGCGCACGGCGCCCAGTCCGGGGAAGGTGCGGTGCCAGTTGGGGCCCAGGGCCGCCGCGCACTCGTAGAGGTCCTCGACCGTGACGATTTCCGTCTTCGCGAAGGGGGCCGCCCAGTCGGGCGCAAGGAGCTTCGCGAGCGGATCATCCGCGCGCAGCGTGCGTTCGGGCAAGGTGGGTGAGGCGTCTGACGTAAGAGACATGGCGGAGGGAAGGGCGATGCGTCGGATTCAACCGCCTAATATATACGGACGCTGCAGAGGGCGCTTCCGCGACCGGTTTGAAGCCGCTCCCTCCGGCCCCCAAGATTTCCATTCCGCCCAACGATTCAGGAACGAGGTCCGTCACATGCCGAGGCGCCCGAGCCCTACGCCGCTTCCGTCCGCTCTTTCGAGCACCCTCCGCCGCAGGTCCGCGCGCCGCATCGGAGCGCTTCTCTGCGGCGTCGTGCTTGCGCTCTCCGGAGCGCTTCCCGCCGCGGCCGCCACAAGCTCCTTCATCGGCATGGGCGCCTCGACGGGCACGCCCTCGGGGGACGTGCAGGCGGCGATCATGCCGGTACTCCACTCGATGGAGGAGCCCGCGAGCGTGCGCGGGGCGCACGTCAACCCCCGCGACCTCTTCAGCGTCCCGGTGACGGCCGCGTTCCCGCGCAAGATGCGCATCGGCATCCAGGCCTCGCTCGGCTTCACGATGCGCGCGAGCTGGCTGAAGTACACCGTCGAGGAGATCCGCTACGTCTTGGGGAGCAACAACGTCGAGATTCTCTGGCTCGACGACCGGTCGTTTGAGCTCGGCGCCGAGAGCCGGCAGCTCGACTTCATCCTCGCCGACGCCGACCGCTTCGCCCTCACGCAGAGCACCGGCGCCTACGAACCGGTGGCGAACTTTCTGCCCATTTCCGCGGGCCGCGCCGAAGACGCGCAGGCGGGCGTCTTCTTCACCCGGCGCGGGCGGTCCCTGTCGTCCCTCGCCTCTTTGGGCGGCTCCGACGTGACCTTGGCGGCCCTCAATTCCGAGCAGCTCGCCGCCTGGAAGGCGCCGGCCGCGCAGATGCATCTCCTCGGCTTCAAGGAGGCACAGCTCGAGGAGAAGACCACCTTCTACGGCTTCTCGCCCGAAGCGGTGCTCCACGGCGTCCTCTCAGGAGCGCAGACGGCGGGCGTGCTCCCGGCGTGCCTGCTCGAGCAGTTGGAGGGCGAGGGAAAGGTCTCGATCTCCCGGGATCTTTCGATTCTCAGTCCGAGAACGGACGATACGCTGCGGTGCATGCACTCGACCGTCACCTATCCGGGCTGGACCTTCGGCGCCCTGAGCACGGTGGATCCGACCTGGAAGAAGGCGATGACGACGATCCTCTTCTCGACGTCGAGCCTCGCCTACGGCGGCGAATGGGCGCTCCCCGCCGTGAACCGCTCCGTCTACGACCTCTTTTATGAACTCAAGATCGGCCCCTACGAGCACCTCGCCACCTGGAGCCTCAACCGGTTCCTGCGCGAGAAGGCTGAATACCTCGCGCTCGCGCTCCTCGCCGCCTTCCTCATCGTCACCTACGTCGTGAGCCTTTCGATCCTGGTGCGGCGCCGCACGCGCGCGCTCACCGAAGCGCTCGAGGAGCGCGACGTGATCGAAGCGGAGGCCGCGCAGTCGCGCCAACACATCGCCAATCTCGAGCGCACCGGCATCGTCGGGCAGATGTCCACGATCATCGCGCATGAGTTGAAGCAGCCCCTCGCGGCGATCGTCAACTTCGCCGGAAGCCTCAACCGCCGCACGCAGCAGGGGAAGTTCGACCCGAAGGCCTTCACGTTCGCCCTGGGCGAAATCCTCGCGCAGGCAGAACGCGCCAACGAAATCGTCAACCGCGTGCGCGCCTACGCCAAGCACGACTATCCGCCGAGAAAGGTCGCCGACCTCTACGACGTGGTCGGCAACGCCATCACCACCTTCCGCCGCAGCCGGCAGACGAACGCCGAGGTGATCGTGCGCGTCAACAAGGGTTCGCGCGCCGAGGTGGACGCCTGGGAAATCGAGCTCGCCGTCCTCAACCTCATGAAGAACGCCGCCGACGCGATCTCGGGCGTCGATTCGCCGAGAATCGAGGTGACGCTCGTTCCGCAGGACGAGAAGACCTGGGCGCTCTCGGTGGGCGACAACGGCCCGTATCTCGAGGACGAACAGATCGCCAACCTCTTCAAGCCCCTGCAGACCACGAAGGGGGCGGGCGGCATGGGGCTCGGGCTTTCTATCGTCTCCTCGATCGCCGAGCGTCACGCCGGGCACGTCACGGTCGCGCGCAACGGCGCGTGCGGCCTCAAGTTCACGATCACCTTCCCGCGAGAGCCCGGGCTCGTCGAAGACCTCGCCGACGACATGCTGCCGCCCAAGATGCAGGTCTTCCACGGGGCCCCCGGAGCCTCCGCCGCTGCTGCGGACGCCTCCGCGGCCAGTCGCGGCGCGTCGGGCGAGGCGGTGCGCGAAGGCGTCGAGCGCGCCTGGCCGCGCCCGGAGACCGCCCAGTCGCTCGACAAGGAAAATACGCAGTTCCACAGCATGTGAGCGCCGCTGCGCCGCGCCGCCTCCCGCCGGAACGCCTCATCCGCTCCCTGTCCGCACGATTCTGTCGCGCCGGCGGGGAGCTTTCTTTTGAATCCGCCGCCTGCGGGCGGCGGATCCCCGCCGCGCCCCGGGTCCTTGAATGCGTGCTCGGAAACTGGGCCTTCCAGGGCGGCGGCGCATGCGGCATGACGACGGGCGCCGCGAATTTCTGCAGGACGAGGGCTTGAGGATTTCCATCCACACCCTCGAAAACGTCCCCTCGGCTCCAGGCGGGAGGTTCCTTGAAAGCGCCTCCGGAAAATGGCGGAAAACCGAACGCCGGCGGCACCACCGAACGGTTCTTTAAAACTATCGAAATCTTTGCTTTGGTAGTCTTCAATTAAAAAACGGATAGGTAATTACCCGAGCATCCCTGCTGCACGCGATTATGAATGAGAATCATTCCATTTTAACCTTATAAGCATTGCGCCGCATTTTGGTGAACGTTTTCAAGGAAAAAAGCCGTCTCGTTTCGTAAAACGGAACGAACTCATTCGACGGGCGCAAAGTGATTCCTCAGCAAGCCGGAAATCGGGGGTTGAGTACTTATAAAGGGTTATTTTCGTTCGGCCGAGCGGCAGATTCCGTTCGGTTTGGCGTTAGAGCATTCAACAATATGAAAAACCTAGAAAACAGGAGAAAATCATCCAAGGCGTCAAAGATTTCATACCTCTTTATGGGTTACCTGATAATCCATCAAGAGGATGGGGCTGTACGAATCTGAAACACTTCTTAAATGAGGATTAAGGGAGTAAATTGAACCTGCGCCGCCCGTGAGGGATGCGCTTTTGACCTCAAAGAAGCCTGATCGATAGAAAAGGCAAATCATTAAAACCCCAAAGAGACCCGAAAGGAGCTAATCATGACCAAGCAGCACAAGCTTCTGTCTCTCGCAGCGTGTATGGGCATGGCTTTTGCAGCCTCCGCCTCCATGGCCGCTGAAGCCCCGGCCAACACCACCAAGGTCGACCTCCCCCGCACTCTCGACGGCTACGTTGCTCAGGACAAGGCGTTCTGGGACTACCTCAAGGCGAACCACCCCTACTTCAAGTACCTGAAGGAAGGCCGCGTGGTCGGCAAGTTCACCATGTCCGACCGTACGGAGGAATGGGTTGAGTTCGGCGGCGGCGACAAGTATGCGAAGAAGGTCGGCCGCCACACGGCCGTCACGTATCGTCTGCCGTATGAATCCTTCCTCGACCTCCCGAACAAGTTCGTCGGCCCGAAGAAGTGCGGCGAATGCCATCCGGCACAGTACGAGAAGTGGGAGCGTTCGCGCCACAACAAGATCGTCCGCTTCCCTGAGGAACTCACGGAACCCGTGGTCGCCGGCGATCTGAAGAAGCCCCTCTACAACTCGAAGGCCTCCGTCCTTCCTGAAGGCATCAACCCCGACGACGTCTTCATGGTCATGGGCACGCCGCGCACGAAGTACGGCTACCTCGACAAGTGGCTCGTCCGCGGCACGTACCACATTGAAGACGGCGGCGATCTCTCGAAGGCCACCGGCACGATGGTCGCGGGCGGCAACCAGTTCTCGCGCAACTGGGCCGAGCACATCACGCCTGAAGTCGCCAAGAAGATCAACGCGTGGGATCCGACCTTCCCGGTCAAGCTCGAGGACTTCGGCGCTCAGTCTTCCAAGGTCTGGGGCATGAACTCCTACGGCGCTTCGAACCGCAAGCAGGCGCTCTTCCAGCCGGGTTCGTCCTACTGCGAAATCTGCCATACGTGGAAGTTCGACTTCAAGAGCCAGGATGAGCTCTTCGCCGCTCTCGGCGACGCCAAGAAGCTTCGCGCGCACACGATCGCCAAGGGCGTGTCCTGCGAAGAATGCCACGGCGCCGGCGCCCACCTGTACGGCGCCCGCGGTGCCGGCATGCCGTCGAACTGCGAACGCTGCCACCAGCGCTTCGTCTACAACGAGGGCGATGCCGCCAAGAATCCGAAGCAGCCGTTCACGTCCTTCTTCAAGAGCTTCTGCCCGGCCTGCGGTACCGAAGGTTCGCAGTCTCACTACACGAAGCACTACCAGAAGGGCATGCGCTGCACGACCTGCCACGACCCGCATGAAGTCACGGCGAACGACTGGGCCTCGCAGTACACCGTTCCGAACCTGAAGAAGGAATGCCAGGACTGCCACACCACGGCCGCCTACTTCTTCTCGCAGGGCGGTACGCACAGCCGCAACAAGTGCGAATCCTGCCATATGCCGAAGATGAACTCGTGCGAAAACTTCGCCTCGATTCAGCGTCCCGACATGGCCGGCTTCGACAACGTCCGTGCGTCGCACATCTGGCGCATCCTCGTTGATCCGGAGAAGAAGTCCATCAATCCGCCTGAAGGCGTGACGGACCGCAAGCAGGTCTCGCCGAAGGGTTGGCACCTCACGAAGGACGACGGCCGTCCGTACCTCGACCTGATGTGGACCTGCGGCCGCACCGCGTACCAGGACAAGCACGTTGTCGACGCGATGGGCTGCCACAGCCCGATCCAGTCGAAGTTCCCGGAAATGATGCGCTTCAAGGATCAGCGTACGATCTACAACAAGGTCAACGCCTGGCAGACCCCGGTCAAGGAAGGCTACGCCAAGGTCATCTCCGACCTGTCGAGCATCCGCGATCTCCTCAAGGTCGCGAAGCTCTCGACGGCCGACCGCGCCCAGGTTCAGCTCTATGCTGAAGAAGCCCGCATCAACTGCGCCAAGATCAAGGACGACGGTTCGTGGGGTGTCCACGCTCCGAAGTTCTCCAAGCAGCTCGTTGAAGAGGCTCAGTCCTACACGGCTCAGGCTCTTGCGATCCTGAACGGGCAGCAGGACAAGACCGCGAAGAAGTAATTCCGACCCGGTCCTCCTCTGAGGCTTCAGAGTGAACCAAAAGGCCCCGCAGGACTCCTCGTGAGTCCGCGGGGCCTTCTCCTATGGGATCCCGCCCCGGCTTGATAGCGTTTTTGTGTGGCAAAATCCCTAAAAATCAGAGCGCTTTCAAGTCGCGAGCGAGCGAGGCATAACGCCCGCTTAATGTTCTTCGGCTAGGCTTGCGAGGAAGATTGGAATCTTTTACCGCGCGCGGGCGCGGCCCCCGCAAAGCCCGCCGCGAACCACCAAAGGCAGAAGAATGAAGATCAAGACCCAGTGCCTCGCCACTCTTTTTGCAGCGGCCTTCGCCCTCGGCGCAGCCCCCGCCGTCACCGCGGCTCCGGACGGGGCGCAGGAGATGCAGTCGCAGCGCCAGCCGATTCCGCTTTCGCTCGCGCGCGTTGCGAAGAACATCGGCAAGCCGGGCGTCTACCTCTTCGACTGCAACCCGCAGGAGATCTACGAGCAGAGCCACATCAAGGGCTCGATCCACGCCAACGTCGAGGGGTGGATGGATCTGCTACCGAAGGACAAGAAGAACTCGTACCTGATCCTCTACTGCATCAACCGCATGTGCAACATCTCCTATGAGGCGTCGCTCAAGTTGATTGAGATGGGCTACGAAAACGTCTATCTGATGCCCGACGGCATCCAGGGCTGGGTCTCGAACGGGTACGAGTTCGAGGGCACGGGCCGCAAGGACCCGGGCCTTGAGGCCGCGCGCGCGAAGCGCGAGGCGAAGTAGTCCTCTTTCCTACACGTCCTTCTCCCAACGGCTCGCCGCGGCGATGCGCCTCGGGCGGGCCGCGACCACTGATTATCCGGAGTCCGACCGATGTCCTCCCAACGACCCGCCCGCGTGAGCGGCCTGATCCTCGCCCTCGCGGGGCTTCTCTTCGCCGCCGCGCTCTTCTGGTGGCTGCCGCACTGCCGGGGCGAGCACGCGATGAGCTGCGTCTGGATGACGCGCGCCGCCGCGGGCGCGGCCCTGATGATCGCCGCGCTTGGGTGTTCGATGCTCTTCGCCCCGACCGCCGGCTCCGCGCTCGGCCTCGCCGCGGGCGTCTTCTTCGCCGGGGTGCTCGAGACCGCGCTCGCGCTCGTGCTGATCGGCCCCTGCCCGAGCCCGATGATGGCCTGCCACTCGGTCACGCAGCCCGTGATCATCGTTGCGGGCACGCTCTTCGCGCTCTTTGCGCTCGCCGACATGTGGCGCCTCTCGCGCCTCACGCACTGAGGCCCTCATGACGCGCCCCGTCCCCATCACCACGGCGCGGATCGCCGCCGCGAACGTCTCGAAGAAGCCCCTGCGCTCGATCTCGCTCGCGCTGATCGCGGCCGTCTTCACCTTCATGCTCTTCGCGGGCTCGATGATCGCCGCGAACCTGCAGGCCGGCATTGAGTCGCTCTCCGCGCGCATGGGGGCGGATCTGCTCGTCGTGCCGCAGGGCGAGGGGAAGAAGATCGAAGGCGTCATCCTGCGCGCGCAGCCCTCGACCTTCTATCTCGACGGCAGGCTCCTCGACGTCGTGAAGAACCTCCCCGGCGTCGCCGCGGCTTCGGGACAGCTCTTCATCGCCTCGCTCGACGCGCAGTGCTGCACGGTGAAGGTGCAGCTGATCGGCATCGACGAGAAGACGGACTTCGTCGTCGCGCCCTGGCTGAGAAAGGCGGCGCCGAAGCCCTTGGAAGGCAATGAAGTGATCGTCGGCGACTACATCTTCGGTGAGATCGGCTCCGAACTGGAGTTCTTCAACCGCAAGTTCAAAATCGTCGGCCGCCTCGCGCCGACGGGCATGGGCTTCGACTCGTCGATCTTCATGACGATCGACGCCGCGCGCGGCCTTGGGGCCGCCGCTTCGCCCGCAAAGGCGGGCGAGATCACGACGAGCCTTTCCTCGATCCTCGTGCGCGTGAAGCCCGGCGTAGACCCGATCACCATTTCCGACGAGCTCCTCGACGAGCTCGGACTCGGTGCGGACGTGAACTTCGTCTTCGCGTCGAACATGATGAGCGACACCTCGGCGAAGCTGCGCCGCATCGTAGGGGTGATGTACTCCGCCGCGGGCGGCTTCTGGGTGGTGGCGGCATTGATCATGCTGATCGTCTACTTCTTCGCCTTCACCGAGCGGCAGCGCGAGTTCGCGACGCTGCGCGCGCTCGGCGCCTCGCGTGCCAAGGTCGTGCGGATCGTGATGACGGAGGCCCTCATGATCTCCGCCGCGGGCTCCGCCGCGGGCGTCTTGGTCGGCGCCGTCGCGGTGACGAGCTTCTCGAGCGCGATCGCGCAGACGATCGGGCTCCCCTACCTCGCGCCCGCCGCTTCGAGCTGGGCCGCGGCCCTGGCGGCGAGCCTGCTCGCCGGCGTCGCCACGGTGCCTCTGGCGGCGCTTCCCACCGCCTGGCGGATCGGCCGGCGGGACATCTACGCCTCGATGCGCGAAGGAGAGTGACGCATGGCGACGGACAACACGCTCCTTCTCGACGCGAAGGACCTCGGCAAGCGCTACGAACGCGGCGGCCGCCCCTTCTGGGCGCTGAGGCACGCCTCGCTCGAGGTCGCTGCGGGCGACTTCGTGACGATCCTCGGGCGCTCGGGCTCGGGGAAGTCCACTCTGCTCAACATCCTCGTGGGGCTGCTCCCCCCGACAGAAGGCGGGGTGACCCTCTGCGGCCGGGCGCTCGCGGGCCTCACAGACGCCGAGAGCTCCGAATTGAGAAACGCCCGGGTGGGGTACGTCCCGCAGACGGCGGGCCTCATCCCAACCCTCACGATCGAGGAGAACGTGCGGCTGCCGTGGTACCTCGCGGGATCCCGCGGGCCCGAGCCCGAAGGCCGTGCGAAGCAGCTCCTCGCCGACGTGGGGTTGGCGGACCTGACCCTTCAGTACCCGAACGCGCTCTCCGGGGGCGAGCTGCGTCGCGCGGCCGTCGCGCGCGCACTGATGTGCTCGCCCGCCCTCATCGTCGCCGACGAACCCACGTCGAACCTAGACCCGGCGAGCGCCCGGAGCGTGGTGGAGATCTTCGGGAAGCTGACCCGGGAGGGCGGGGCCGTCCTCATGGTGACTCACGACGCCTTCAGCCTCGAGAGCTCCACGCGGATCTACGACATGGCCGAAGGCACGCTCACCGGACGCGTCGCGCCCTGAGGACGGACGGGCCGGATGGGAAAAGCAAAACGCATTCACTTTGAGAAGGAAGAAGAATCATGAAGAGACGCGAGCTCATCGGTGCGGGCATCACCGCGGCAATGCTCACGACCGTCGGAGCGGTCGAAGCGGCCGAGGCCGGGAAGGAATCCGAAAAGACCCAGAACCAGACCGCCGCCAAGAAGACGCCCCGGCGCAACCTCAAGGACGTTCCCTTCCCCGTGAAGGGCAAGGTGACGATCGTGGACTTCGGCGCCTCCTGGTGCGCAAGTTGCCCGGAGATGGCCGAGCTCATGAAGCAGATGCAGAAGGAGTACGGTGACAAGGCCGCCTTCATCACGATCGACATCGACGAGTGGCAGGGGATCGAGGACGTCTACTTGATCGACGAGATGCCCGCGCAGATCTTCTACGACCGCAAAGGCGAACCCATCTGGAAGCACGTCGGCCCCGTGGACGCCGACACGATGCGCGAGCGCGTGAACATCCTGCTGGAGGGCTGAGAAGCCCTGCGGCCGGGTGAGCCTCCGGCATCTCGGAAAGCAAAAGCGGGCGCACCCGAAGCTCTCGGGGAGCGCCCGTTTTGGATGCGTCTCCCGCCCGGAAGGACGGGAGAGCGCGCGGCGTCGTGCCTCTCGTCAGAGCGCCGGGACATGCTCGACCTGACGACCCGGGTCGACGGCGATCGCCTTCATGCCGCGGGCTTCAATCGCCTTCACGCCGCGCTCCGTGCAGATCACGGTCGCGCCCTTGGCGACGACGTCGCCCTTCCAGAGCACCTTGCGCCCTTCAACGAAGGAGTACTTCGGCTCCTGCGTCGCGAAGTCGTAGACCGTGATGTCGGCGTCGGCGCCCACCGAGAGGTGACCCTTCTGCGTGAGGCGCAGCATGCGCGCGGGGTTGAGCGAAGTCTTCTGCGCGAATTCAGAGAGCGACAGAATGTCGAGCTTCACGAGCGAGAGGCCCTGCGAGAGGATGACCAAAAAAACGGCCTCGCGCAAGCCCCGTCCTTCAGGGCGAGGTTAGCGAGGCCAAAATGTTTGTGGGATAATCTATTCTCATGAAGACCACTACTCCCACCTGCATTCTCGAGCTGCCGTTGGTTGTGGGCGAC
>CAJKCQ010000011.1 GCA_905198475.1 uncultured Sutterella sp.
ATTCAGGAACGTGAGTCACGCCAGTCGTAATTCACGAAAATCTGCGTTCGCCCTGCGTGCCGGGCGCCTACGTGTTCTTGGGCGGCCAGGCGCCGCACGGGGCGAAGAACCTCCACAACCCGGGCTACGACTTCGACGACCGGATTCTCGCGACCGGCGCGGCGATCTGGGTGACGCTCGCGAGGAAGCGCCTCGCGGCGTAGGACCGGGCGGATTCCGGACGAGTCCGGTTTTCCACCTGGCCGAAGCGTCCGGGCAGCCTCACGCGCAAACGCAAGCACCCGACTCCTCGGCGGAGTGCGGGGCTTGCGTTTCGCCGAAGTGCTCAAGCCTGCGTCAGATGAGGGTGAGGAGGCGCGAGAGCATCCGTACGCGGCTCTCGATCGTGTCGACCAACAGGTACTCCTTCTCGGCGGCGTGGAAGCACCCGCCGGCGGGCGCGACGCCGTCCACGACGGGCGTGCCCGTCTGCGCGATGCGGTTCGCGTCCGACCCGCCGCCCGAGTCCACCCAGGTCGCCTTGAACCCTTCGAGGCGGGCGGCTTCGTCGATGAGGCCCGCCAACGCCTTCGCGGCGTCCGTGCAGGGCATGGCGGGAGATGAGGAGACGCGCACGGCCTCGACCGTGATGCCGTCCCCCCAATCTTCGCGCGCGAGCTTCTCGATGCCTTCGTCGATCGCCCGGCCGTCTTCGTCGCGCTTGAAGCGCGTGTCGATCTTCATGGTGCATTCGGCCGGAACCGTGTTGCAGACGGTGCCGCCCGAGATCACGCCCACCGTGACGCTCGTTCCCTTGCCTTCGTAGTCCTGCAGGGCGCTCACGGCGATCGTGAAGCGGGCGGCGGCGAGAATCGCCGAGCGCCCGTCCTGCGGGTTGTTGCCCGCGTGTGCGGCGACGCCGTGCACCGTGACGCTCCAGACCGAGCGGCCCTTTCTCGAGCGCACGAAGGCGCCGCTTGCACGGCCCGGTTCGGAGACGACCGCACGGCGGCACTTCTTCGCCATTGCTGCGAGCCAGGGGCGAGATGAGAGCGAACTCATCTCTTCGTCCGGGTTGTAGACCACGGCGACCGCGAGACGGTCGAGGTCCTCCTTCCGGGCGTTCTTGAGCGCGTGATAGATCGCGATTACGCCCGCCTTGCAGTCCGCGCACCCGGGACCGTATACGCGGCCGTCCTCGATCCGGAAGGGCTGCGCCGCGGCGGTGCCGTCCGGGTAGACCGTGTCGAGGTGGGCGTTGAACATGATGTCGAAGGTCTCGGCGTCGGGTTTGTTCGTCGCGAAGAGTCCGCGGCCCGCCTTGGGGCCGACGTCCACGAGCTCGGCCGTGAAGCCGATCGACTCGTAGTGCTGCTTCATGATTTCGGCAACGCGGGTGACGCCGGCGCAGTTGCCGCTGCCGCAGTCGAGGTCGACAACTTCCTTCAAGTCCGCGAGATAGGCTTCGAGCATGTTCTCCTCCTTCGGGGTTTCAATTGGCGTCCCGGCGTGCGGCGTTGACGTCCGCAGGGGTGACGGGGCCTGGAGTGCATTCTGCGCTTCCCAAGCGTCCGGGCGCATGCCGGGCTCGGCGGTGGGCGTTCGAGGGGGCGGATCTTCTTCCCGCGCATGGGTGACCCCGCCGCAGGTCTCCCGCCTCGACTCCCGGGGGATGCGCGTCACCCTCCGGCCGCGGGCGCATAATCATCGCCTCTGACACTTTTCCGTGATATCCCTTAGGGAGGCGAACAACCCATGTCGATTCTTTCCGAGTTCGAGGCCCGCACGCCTGAATACGCCGCCTGGCGGCACAGCTTTCACGAACATCCCGAGCTCGGGCTCGAGACGGTCTGGACGGAGGAGCAGGTGGCCGGCAAGCTCCGCTCCTTCGGCATCGACGTGACGACCGGCGTGGGCGGCCACGGCGTCGTGGGCGTGCTCGATGGTTCGCTCGGGCCCGGCCGCCGCATTGGGCTGCGCTCCGACATGGACGCCCTCAAGATCACCGAAATGGGCGAATGCCCCTGGAAGTCGAAGGTCGAGGGGCTCATGCACGCCTGCGGCCACGACGGCCACATGACGATGCTCCTCGCCGCCGCCGAATACCTCGCGGCGCACCGCGACTTCAAGGGCACCGTGGTCTTCATCTTCCAGCCGGGCGAGGAGAATTCGGCCGGTGCTCACGCGATGATCGCAGACGGCCTCTTCAAGCGCTTCCCCGTCGACGAGATCTACGGCTTCCACAACTGGACGGACGTTCCCGTGGGCGAGGTGCGCTGCCGCCGCGGCCCCACGATGGCGGGCCAGGACTTCTTCGAGATCCACGTGAAGGGCAGGGGCGCCCACGCCTCCGCCCCGCAGCTCTCCTGCGACGCGGCGCTTGCCGCCGCGCTCATCACGACGGCGATGCAGCAGATCGTTGCGAGAAACGTCGCTCCGCTCGATTCGGCCGTGGTGTCCGTCACCACGATCCACACGGGTTCGGCGAACAACATCATCCCTGAGACCGCCGAGCTCACGGGCTGCACGCGCTTCTTCGCCGAGGAGACGGGCAGGCTCATCCGCCGCCGCATGGAGACGGTCGCGAAGGCCGTCGCCGAGTCGGTGGGCTGCACGGCTGAAGTGGTCTTCAAGGCGGGCGCCGCGGTTCTGATCAGCGAGCCCCACCTCGCCGACGATCTCCTCGCCGCCGCGAAGGAGGCGTTGGGCGACTCAAAGGCCGCCTTCGCCGAACTCCCGCAGATGGCGAGCGAGGACTTCTCCTTCCTCGCCCGCGAGGTGCCTGGCGCCTTCTGCTTCCTTGGTGGTCAGGCGCCCTACGGCGCCACGAACCTCCACAACCCGAAGTTTGACTTCGACGACCGCTCGATCGCGGCGGGCGCCGCCCTCTGGGTGTCGATCGTGCGTCGCCGTCTCGGCGCCGACTGATTCCCGCTGCAGCTCGAGGGCTTCTCCGGGGGGCGCAGCTTCCCCGGAGCTCAAGCTCTCCCTCCCGCGCCCGGGCGCTTCCCCAACTCGGAAGCCCCGGGCGTCGTATTTTTGTCGAGACCCGGGGCTCGGGTTGAGAGAATCAGGCAGTCTGTGGAAAGAATCCGGCTTCTGCATCCGGGGGCGCGGGGCATACCATTTCCGTCATCGCAAAGAACGCCGCACAGGCATCCGGGTATGGATGCCGGCGGCTTTTGAATGGAGGAATAAGGACCCCAAAATGCAGCCTTTTGATCTCTATCTTCCCACCCACACGGTTTTCGGCAAGGGCCGTATTGAAGAATTGGGCAAGTTGGTCGCGGGGCGCGGCAGCCGCGTCCTCATCACCTACGGCGGCGGCTCGGTCGTCAAGAGCGGCCTGCTCGCCGACGTGAAGAAGCAGCTCGCTGGGCTCGAGGTCTTTGAATTCGGCGGCATCGAACCCAATCCGAAGATCGGCACGCTGAGGAAGGCGATCGAACTCTGCCGCAAGGAAAAGATCGACTTCATGGTCGCCGTGGGCGGCGGCTCCGTGATCGACGGCACGAAGTGCATCGCCGCGGGCGTCTACTACGAGGGCGACGCCTGGGACCTCATGTACGACTCCTCAAAGATCGGCCGCACGGTGCCCTTCTTCGCCGTGCTCACGCTCGCCGCGACGGGCAGCGACTACGACAACTCGGGCGTCATTTCGAACCCGGAGACGAACGAGAAGCTCTGCCTCGCCGCCCCGAACCTCTTCCCCATCGCTTCGATCCTCGACCCGACCTACACCTTCACCGTGCCCGCCTGGCACACGGCTGCGGGCGCTTCGGACATCCTCTCGCACACCTTCGAGCAGTACTTCGTCGCTGAAGGGAACGAATTCTCCGACAGCATGTGCGAGGGCATGATCCGCACTGTGATGAAGTACACGCCGGTCGCGCTCAAGGAGCCTGAAAACTACGAGGCGCGCGCGGAACTCATGCTCGCGAGCTCCTTCGGCTGCTGCGGGCTGCTCTCGATCGGGCGCACGCCTTCGCCCTGGCCCTGCCACGGCATCGAGCACGAGATCTCCGCCTGGACGGACATCACGCACGGTGCGGGCCTCGCGGTCATCACGCCGCACTGGATGCGCTGGAGCCTCACCGAAAAGACGGCGCCGCGCTTCGCGCAGTACGGCGAGCGGATCTTCGGGCTCGCGCACAACGACGATCCGATGGTGACGGCCAACGCCGCCATCGACCGCACCGCTCAGTTCTTCCGTTCGATCGGCATGCCGGCGAAGCTCTCCGAGATGGGCGTCACGGCCGAGCACTTCGGCGATATGGCCGACCATGTGCTCGCGCACTGGTTCCCGCTCGACGGGGCTTTCCGGCCGCTTGACCGCGAGGGGATTCTGGCGATTCTGAACGCTTCGCTCTGAGGATTCGTTGAGAAGAGGACGGGTTTCGCGAAGCGGCGGCTGACGCCCCTGCGGAGTCCGTCAAAGCAAACATGAAGCGCCCGGATCTCCCTCAGTGAGGTTCGGGCGCTTCAGTTGTCTGAGGGGCGGCGAACCCGCAGAGCAGCGCTTCAGGGGAGCATGCGGACCAAGCCCGCCGTGACCAAAAACCCAACCTCGCGCAAGCCCCGTCCTTCAGGGCGGGGAGTGCGTCAACGTTGGAACTGTCTGCAACGTGGCTTCTTCGTCACGGCGCTTTCGCGGAGGAGGCGGAAGCGGCCGAAGGCGCCTTTGTAAAATTCCCTTTTGTCTCACTTTTCTCCGACCGAAGCCATGTCCGCACCGAGCAGTACGCTTAAGTTTTCGCCGATCGAGGCCATCAGCCTGAAGAACAATCCCGAGATCACGGAAGCCTGGGTGCAGCAGGTGATCGCCGACCATCCGCAGCTCCTCGGCCTGAGCCCTTCGATCGTCTTGAAGGACAAGGAGCGCTCGCAGCCTTCGGGCGGCCGGCTCGACATCCTGCTGCAGGACGAGGACACGGACGTGCGCTACGAGGTGGAGATTCAGCTCGGCATCACGGACGAGACGCACATCATCCGCACGATCGAGTACTGGGACGTCGAGCGCCGGCGCTATCCCAACTACGACCACGTCGCGGTGATCGTCGCCGAGGAGATCACTGCCCGCTTCTTCAACGTCATTTCGCTCCTGAACCAGAGCATTCCGCTGATCGCGCTCAAGATGACCGCTTTGAAGAACCCCGACGGGTCGGTCGGTCTCTTCTTCACCCGGGTGCTCGACCTGCAGAACCTCGGCACGGACGACGACGACGCGCAGACCGAGCAGACCGACCGAAGCTACTGGGAGAAGAAGGCGTCGGCCACCGTCCTCAACAGCGTGGACGAGCTCCTTTCGGGCGTCCACGCCTTCGAGCCGAAGGCCGTCCTGAGCTACAACAAGTTCTACTTGGGGCTCTGGCTTAACGGGCGGCCGAACAACTTCGCGATCTTCCGCCCCCGCCGCAGCTTCTACTACGTCGAGATCAAGCTTGACCGAACGGACGATATCTCGCGCAAGATCGAGGAGAGTGAGTTCGAAGAAGTGAACTACACCCGGGACGGCCGCTACCGCTTCCGCCTCGACAAGAAGACCTCCGCAGCGGCGAAGGCGTTTGTTCTCGAGCTGATGCAGGCGGCGAACCAGAGCTGAACACTCCCCTACATATCGCCATATTCCCAATTTTTCAGTAAAGACACGTCATGAACGCCGTAGAGATCGAATCCGCCGTCTCCGACCTTGCCGCCCAACCCTTCGACGCGGCCGAATTCCCGTATCAGTTCCTTGCCGCCTACGACAACAAGGAGACGACGCTCGCGAAGCTCCGTTCAGGATCGACCAACAAGTCCGACGTCAAGGGCGCCGTCCTACAGCGCAACAACATCCACATTCTGGTCACCGAGCCGGGCAAGGTTGAAGCGGGGCTCATTTCGCTGAAACTCAGCCCCGCGACGACGAAGCACAAGTGTGAGTTCGTCCTCGCCACGGACGGCGTGCTCTTCCAGGCGGAACATCTTCCCTCCGGGGAGCTCGTAGCCTGCGAATACCCGCAGTTCCCCGACCACTTCGGTTTCTTCCTCCCGCTCGCAGGTATTTCGACCGTTCAGTCGATTCGCGAAAACTCCTTCGACATCAAGGCGATCGGTCGTTTGAACCGCCTCTACATGGAGCTTCTCCGTGAGAATCCCGAGTGGAAGGAGGGGAGCCTCCGCCACGAGATGAACCGTTTCCTCGTGCGCCTCGTCTTTTGCTTCTACGCCGAAGACACGAACATCTTCGGCGACCCTCATCTCTTCAGCGAGACCGTTGAGATGCTTACCGGCCGCGGCACGGAGAACACCCATGAGGTGATTGCGGAGATCTTCCGGGCCATGAGCTTGAAGGAGAAGGAGCGGGGGGAGTTGGAAGAGCCTCTGCCGCGTTGGGCCGCAAAGTTCCCCTATGTGAATGGCGGGCTCTTCTCGGACGCCGGGACGGTGCCGAAGTTCTCCCGCGTCGCCCGCTCCTATCTCGTGCAGATCGGCAACCTCGACTGGAAGATGGTGAATCCGGACATCTTCGGCTCGATGATCCAGGGCGTGGCGAATGACGCCGAGCGCAGCAACCTCGGCATGCACTACACGTCCGTGCCGAACATTCTGAAGGTTTTGAACCCGCTCTTCCTCGATGACCTGCGTCAGGCGTTCGAGGAGGCAAAGGGCAACTCAAGGAAGCTTCTCAACCTCAAGAATCGCCTCTCGCACATCCGCGTCTTTGATCCGGCCTGCGGGTCAGGGAACTTCCTTCTGATCGCCTACAAGCAGCTCCGAGAGATCGAGCACCAGATCAACGTAGAGCGCGGCGAGCCCAATGCTGCGAGCGTGATTCCGATTACGAATTTTCGCGGTATTGAGATTCAGGACTTCGCTGCTGAAGTCGCACGCCTGTCACTCGTGATCGCAGAGTTTCAGTGCAATTCGCTTTATTTTGGACAAACGATTGCGGCAAGCTGCTTCCTGCCGTTGGCAAAGAAAAATTGGATCGTCTGCGGAAACTCGCTTCGGTTGGATTGGATGGAGATTTGTCCGCCGGATGGTACTGGCGTCAAGTTGTCTTCTGATGATTTGTTCAGTACTCCACTGGGGCAGACGGAGATTGATTTTGAAAATGAAGGAGGAGAAATATATATTTGTGGAAATCCTCCGTTTGTGGGGAAGAAGGGGCAGAGTTCCGAGCAAAAAATAGATTTGGGAGTCGTCTGCGAATCTCGAATCGGCAAGTGGCGTTCTTTGGATTATGTTTCTGGGTGGTTTGTTAAGGGGATGGATTATATCAGCCGTGCTGATAGGTCTAGATGTGCCTTTGTGGCTACCAATTCTATTTGTCAGGGCGGGTCTGTTGGCATATTGTGGAAGTATTTGCTTGGTGTTGGTGCTGAAATAGAGTTTGCGTATACGTCTTTTAAGTGGAATAATTTAGCATCTAAAAATGCTGGCGTTAGTTGTGTTATTGTTTGCATTGGAAGACAGACTGCTGGCGATAAATTGATCTTCACTCATAAAGAAGGCTCCATAGATTGCGATGTTAAAATTGTAAAAAATATTACACCTTACCTCGAGGAGAGTGGAAATATTATTGTTGATAGGGAGAGTGATCCTCTGTCGCCGGAGATTCCGCGAATGTCGTTTGGCAATATGCCGTATGATAATAATAATCTTTTACTTACCCGGCGAGAGATTGACTATTTGGGGTTGAGTTCTGTAAGTAGGGGGCTGCTGATTAAACGTCTTGTGGGCTCTAAAGAGTTTTGTCAAGGAATTGTGCGGTATTGTTTGTGGATCGATAATGAAAATCTCGAGGCGGCGTTGGAGAATGAGGAGATTGCTCGGCGGATAGGTGCGGTTAAAGAGTTTCGTTTGAAGGCTGCGCTTAATTCAAGGAGTTCAAAGTCGCCGGAAGGAGATTCCACTATTCTTCGACTCGCTACAAGGCCGCACCAATTCAGGGAGATGCATAGGTGCAAGGTCAGAACGATTGTTGTGCCTGCAGTTTCATCTGAGGGGCGGCCGTACCTGCCATGTGGAATGCTTGACTCAGGCAGTATTGTGATAAACTCAGCATTTGCTATTTATGATGCTCCTGTTTGGTGCTTGGCCTTAATTGCTTCGCGTCTGCATTTGGTTTGGGTGAAGACTGTTTGCGGAAAGCTTGAAACTCGTTTTCGCTACAGCAATACTCTTGGATGGCATACATTCCCGATTCCAAAACTAACTACCCAGAATAAGGAAGATCTCACCCGAGCGGCAGAACGAATACTTGAAGCGCGTGAACGCCATTTCCCTGCAACGATCGCCGAGCTCTACGATGGAGAGAACATGCCGGATGACCTTCGTCAGGCCCATGAGTGGAACGACGGAGTGGTTGAAAGCATCTTCATCGGACGCAGGTTCAAGAACGATTCCGAACGCCTGGAACGCCTTTACGACATGTACGCCAAGCTGATCGCCAAAAAGGAAGCTGAGAACTGAAGGACAAGAAGAAATGACCAACAAGATCCCCACCGTCAACGTTGCCTACGCCGCGAACGGCAAGTCGAAGAAGACGAACGAACTCGGCATGCGTCCGATGCAGGAGCGCGCCTATGCCAAGCGCGGCGAGCAGTACCTGCTGATCAAATCTCCTCCGGCGTCCGGCAAGTCGCGCGCCCTCATGTTCATCGCGCTCGACAAGGTGACGAATCAAGGCCTCCAGCAGGGGATCATCGTTGTTCCTGAGCGTTCGATCGGCGCGAGCTTCGGCAACACCGAGCTCATGAAGTACGGCTTCTGGGCCGACTGGAAGGTGGAGCCGAAGTGGAGCCTCTGCGACGCCGCAATCACTGAGTCGGGCAAAGTTGCGGCGGTGGGCGAGTTCCTGAAGAGCGCCGACAAATTCCTGGTCTGCACGCACGCCACCTTCCGCTTCGCCGTGGACAAATTCGGGGCGGAGGCCTTCGACGACCGCATGATCGCGATCGACGAGTTCCACCACGTGTCGGCGAATCCGGAGAACAAGCTCGGCACCCAGCTGAAGGCGCTTCTCGAGCGCGGCAAGGTGCACGTCGTCGCCATGACGGGGTCCTACTTCCGCGGCGACTCCGACGCCGTCCTCACGCCTGAGGACGAGGAGAAGTTTACGACCGTCACCTACACGTACTACGAGCAGCTGAACGGCTATGAGTATCTGAAATCCCTCGGGATCGGCTACTACTTCTACAACGGGAGCTACGTCAACAGCCTCCTCGATGTCCTGGATCCGAAGGAGCGCACGATCATCCACATCCCGAACGTCAATTCGGGCGAGAGCACGAAGGACAAGTACAAAGAGGTCGAGCAGATCATCGGCATGCTCGGCAAGTGGGAGGGCGCGAATCCCGACACGGGGTTTCAGCTTGTGCGGACGAAGGACGGCGATCTCCTCAAGGTGGCGGACCTCGTGGACGACGAACCCGTGAAGCGCAACCGCGTCCTCACGGCCTTGAAGGATCCGAAGCAGGCGAACAACCGCGACAACGTCAACATCATCATCGCGCTCGGCATGGCGAAGGAAGGCTTCGACTGGATCTGGTGCGAGCACGCTTTGACGGTGGGCTACCGCGACTCCCTGACGGAGGTCGTTCAGATCATCGGCCGCGCCACGCGCGACGCGCCGGGCAAGACCCACGCCCGCTTCACGAACCTGATCGCCGAACCGGACGCCACGGAGGAGAACGTCGCCGACGCCGTCAACGACACGTTGAAGGCCATTTCGGCGAGCCTTCTGATGGAGCAGGTGCTCGCTCCCCGCTTTGAGTTCAAGCCGAAGGCCAAGCCGGAGGGCGAAGTCAATCCGCCGCCTCCCGGTACCAAGCCAGGCTCCGGAGGGGAGAAGAAGGATTCCCCCGTCATTGACGTCCAGGACGACCGCGTGGTGGTTCACATCAAGGGGCTGCGCTCACCCAAGTCGGATGAGGCCAAGGCCATCTGCCGCAATGATCTTTCGGAGATCATCGCGGACTTCCTGCAGGACAAGCACATCGTTGAGCGCGGCATGTTCGACGAGAACATGATGCCCGCAGAGCTGACGGTTGTGGAGATGGGCCGCATCGTGCGGGAGCGCTACCCGAACCTTTCGGAGGGCGATCAGGAGGCCGTGCGCGAACACGCCGTATCGGCGCTCAACCTCCTTCAGGAGGTCAAGCGCACGCAGGATCTGCCGCCGGGGACCCAAACCAACGTCAACGTACACCTCGAGTCCAACACGTCTTTTGTCGACAGCGTGAAGCGGTACGCCCTTGACGTCCGCGAGCTCAACATCGACATGATTGAGGCCATCAACCCGTTTGAGGAGGCCTACGCGGTTCTCTCCAAGACGATGAACGAAGAGCGCCTGCGTCAGATTGCCGCTTTGGTGAAGACCAAGCGGAGCAAGATCACGCCGGAGGACGCCAAGATCTACGCCCGCCGCGCGGTCGAATTCAAGCAGGTCCACAAGCGCATGCCGAGCGCCACCTCGACGGACCCCTGGGAGGCGCTCATCGCCGAAGGCGCCCGCGCATTCGTGAAGTACAAGTCTGAAGGCGTCTACGACGCGAAGAAGTGAGGGTGAGCATGACCGAAGAGATTGAGAAGGATGCCTACGACCTGACGCTCGATGAACTCGCCGAGGAGCTTGCCGAATTCAAGCCGAAGGAAAAGAAGGAGTCGTCCACTCCCGAAGAGGAGCGCATCCTCGCCGGGTTCGAGGACATCGAGCGCTTCTACGAACAGAAGAAGAGGCTGCCCGCTACGACCGCTCCCGACATCTTCGAGCGGCTGCTCGCCATCCGCCTTGAGGCCATCAAGGCGCAGCAGAAGTGCCTTGATTCTCTTGAAGGGCATGACGAAGCGGGCATTCTGAGAATGGAGGTGCCCAAGGAGGTGTCCGTCGACGAGTTGGACGACGACGAGTTGGCGGATCTTCTCTCGGAGGACGACGCCGACTGCGACCTCTTTGATCTGGAGCATGTCCGAACCTATGAAGAGCGCACGCAGCCCGATCTGGTCGCCGACCGCAAGCCCTGCAAGGACTTTGAGCGGTTCAAACGCCTCTTCGATGCCGTAACGTTCGATCTGAAGTCAGGCAGGCGCCACTACTACGCGCTCGAGGGCGGTGAGAGCAAGAAGGTTTCGCCCGGAGAGTTCTACGTGCTCAACGGCCAGATGGCCTATGTGGCGGAGATGGGCGACTTCTTCAAGACCGCACAGAACCGACCGAACGCCCGCATGCGGGTGATCTTCGCGAACGGCACGGAGTCGAACCTCCTCGTACGGTCGTTTCAGCGCGCCATGTACGGAGACCCTTCCGCCCGCGGCATTTCGGAGGCTGAGCTCGGCGGGCTTTTCGGAGAGACGACCGAGGGCTTCACGGCGAACGGAACGATCTACGTACTGAGGAGCTTGTCCTCGGACCCGGTGATCGCCCAACACCGCGACATCATCCACAAGATCGGCGTGACGACGACCTCCTTGAAGCAGCGTTTGGCCGGAGCCGCGATGAGCCCCACGTATCTGATGGCCGATGTGGAGACGGTCGCGACCTACAACGTCTACGGCATCGACGCGATAAAGCTCGAATCGCTGCTGCACGACGTCTTCGCGCAGGTGCAGCTCGACATCACGGTGAAGGACCGCTTCGGGAAGCTCATCCGGCCGCACGAGTGGTACATGGTGCCGCTCAACGTAGTGGATGAACTCATCACCCACATAGAAAAGGGCGACGCCGAAGGGCTCATCTACGATCCGACGAAGGCGGCGTTGGTGCGGAAAGGGCGCGCCGCAAAGGCTCAGCGCCTTTCTTGATGGACGGGATGCCCCCCTTGAGCAAAACCTGAGAGAAGCATGATGGGCGGCCCGGATGGGCGTGGCTAGAATGCCCCCATGCATTCCCAACCGGAGTCCGTCACCATGCACAACATCCGCAGCGTCCGCCGCGTCGCCGCCATTCATGATCTTTCAGGCGTCGGCCGCGTTTCGCTCACTGTCGTGATCCCGATTCTCTCCACCATGGGGTTCGACGTCTGTCCGCTGCCGACGGCGATCCTCTCGAACCACACGCAGTATCCGCACTTCAGCTTTCTCGACCTCACCGACGAAATGGAGAAGATCATCCGCGAGTGGGAGCGCCTGAAGGTGGACTTCTCGGCGATCTACTCCGGATACCTCGGCTCTCCGCGCCAGACGCAGATCGTCTCGAACTTCATCGACCGCTTCCGCAAGCCCGACACCCTGGTGGTCGTGGACCCGGTCCTGGGCGACAACGGCAGGCTCTACAGCAAGATGACCGAGGAGATGGTCGCGGAGATGCGTCTTCTCGCGAAGAAGGCCGACGTACTGACGCCCAACCTCACGGAGCTCTTCGCGCTTCTCGGGCGTCCGTACCGCAGTGAATGCTCGGACGCAGAACTCAAGGACGCGATCATTGAACTCTCCGAAGGGGGGCCCGACACCGTGATCATTACGGGCGTGCCCGTGCAGGGGCAGCCCTCGCTCACGTCCGTGATCGCGCGCAGCCGCTCGGACGGCCGCACCTGGAAGGTGACCTGTCAGTACATGCCCGCGCACTACCCTGGAACGGGCGACGCCTTCACGAGCGTCGTCACCGGGGCGCTTCTGCAGGGCGACAGCCTTCCGATTGCGCTCGACCGCGCCGCGCAGTTCATCCTGCAGGGAATCCGCGCCACCTTCGGCTACCAGGGCGACAACCGCGAGGGAATTCTGTTGGAGCGGGTGCTCCCGAACCTCGCGCTCCCGATCCAGTCGGCGACGTACGAGCTCGTGTGACGACGGGGAGGCGGCCCGGGAAGCCCCCGAGCCCATGTTGGAGCCGCGCACGAACCGGAGTAGATTCAACGGCATGCGCACCCTTCTTCTCCTCGTCCTCCCGATCCTCGCCGGCCTGCTGCAGCCCGTGACGGCTGCGGCGGGCGAAGGCCGTCCGACGGTGACGATCGCGCTGGTGGACACGTTTTCTCCCGACTTCTACATCAACGTCTATTCGCCGACGATCGACCACCTGATCGCCGCGCTTCCTGACCTGAAGCTGCGGATGGTCGAGATCGACTGGCGCGACGTCGAGGGCGGCATCCGGCACGAGAAGCCCGACTTCCTCGTCGTCTCGGGGTCGGCGTTCGTGAGTCTTCTCGATTCGGCAGGCGCGCACCAGATCGCCACGCGCGAGCCGAGAACGAGCGCGGACGTCTCGCGCACCGTGGCCTCCACCCTCATCGTTCGGCGCGGCGACGGAGCAAATTCGCTCTCCGAGTTGAAGGGCCGCACCGTAGCCGTCTCAGACCGCACGAGCTTCGACGGCTGGCTCATCGCCCAGGGCGAGCTCGCCCGAGAAGGGTTCGACCCCGACCGGTTCTTCCGCGATGTCCTCGAAACCGAATACGGCATCCCCGACGTAGCCGCCCTCGTGAAGCTCGGCGTCGCCGACGCGGGCGTGCTCTCCACCTGTGAATACGAGAGGCTCCTCGCCGACGGATTGATCAATCGACGGGACTTCCGGATTCTCAACGAGCGTCCGGCCGACGGCGGGTGCGTCAGAAGCACCGAGCGCTATCCGGATGTCGTCTTCGCGTCGCTTCCGAGCGCCTCCTCGGACGTTGTGCGCGCCGTCACGGTGGCGCTTCTTTCGATGCCCGAAAAGAACCACGACTTTCGTTGGACGGTCTGCAACGACTTCCGGCAGACGTTCGATCTGCTGCGCACGCTCAAGACCGGGCCCTTCGCGCATCTGCGCGACATGAGTCCCGCCGCGCTCTGGGCGCGGTGGCGCACGGAAATCCTGTTGGGTCTCGGGCTTGTATTGGCGGTGCTCTTTCACATCGTCTCGATCAATCTTCTTGTGCGTCGACGCACCGAGGAGCTCTCCGAATCCCTGCAGCAGACGAAGCGCTTCTACGACGAGGCGCAGGATGCGCGGCAGAAGCTCCTCTCGCTCGAGCGGACCTCGATCGTGGCGCAGCTCTCCTCGATGTTCGCGCATGAGATCAAGCAGCCCCTCATGAACATTTCACTCTACGCGGGCGCATTGAGAATGCTCCTCTCGAAGGACGGACGGTGCGGCGGCAAGGCGGAGGGGCTTCTCGACGCCATCGGCGACGAGGTGAAGCGCTCCTCGGACATCGTCGAGCATGTCCGGTCCTATGCAAAGAAGCAAAAGCGCACTCCGGTGCTCTGCGACCTCTCGCAGATTGCGCGGGATGCAGTCGGGCTTGCGCAGAGCGCAGGCGTTCCGATAGTGCTTGGGGATCTCCCCGCCGCTCCGATTCTTGCCGACCCGTTCGAAATCCAATTCGTGGTCCTCAACTTTCTGAAGAACGCTCTGGCTGCCGCTGCCGGCGTACCGGATGGCCGCGTGTGGCTTTGCGTCGAAAAGACGCCAGATGGATGCCGACTCATGGTTTCCGACAACGGACCGAGGCTCTCCGACGAGGTCTTCAACCGGCTCGGCAGAACGGGGGCGAGCACGAAGACGGACGGTCTGGGATTCGGACTTGCCATCGCCACGGCGATAGCCGAGCGCAACTGCGGACACTTGGAGTTCGAACGAATCGAGCCGCAGGGGCTGCGCGCAACTCTGGTGCTCCGCACGCCTGCGGGCTTGGGCAACATCCTGCAAGAGGAGAAGCACAATGCTTCCTGATGAGAAGAAGAGCCGGGCCGTCGTGCGCCTGGTGGACGATGATCCGACGGTGCTTCGCGCACTTTCAGTCTTTCTGGAGATGGCTGACTGGCGCGTTCGTGCCTTCCAGAGCGGAGCGGACTTCCTCGCCTCTGATCTTTCGGAGCCGGGCTGCGCCGTGCTTGACGTGCGCATGCCGGGCATGACGGGAATTGAATTGCAGCGGGAGATGAACGAGCGTGGCGTCGATCTGCCTGTGATCTTTCTCTCCGCCCACGGCGACATCGAAATGGCCGTTGAGGCAATCAAGCATGGGGCAAGGACCTTCCTTGTGAAGCCGCCCGACACGGAGAAGCTTCTCGCAGAAATCGAAGGTGCGGTTGAGGCGAATTTCGAACGTCGCCGCTCGGTCGCCTGGGCGCGGAGTCTCCAGGCGTCATGGGACGGGCTTACGCCTGCAGAGCAACAAGTGGCGTCCATGGCTGCAAAGGGCCTCACGACGAGCGTCATCGCTGAAGTGCTCGGCGTCGCTGAGCGCACGGTGAAGTCGCAGCGCGCTTCAATTCTCGAGAAGCTTGAGCTTGCAAACGCCGTCGAGCTTGCCGACTTTGTACACGAACTCCATGAGGCCGAAGTTCTTGCCGGAGGTGTCGGAGGACGATCATGACGAGGACGCGTCCGCGGTTTGACCGCAGATCTCTGCTGATGTTGGGTGCCGTCGGCATGCTGACTTCGGGCTCCGCCTTCATGACTGCCAGGGCCGATCCGATCTCCTTCTTTACGGAAAGTCTGCCCGTCAAAGATTTTCATACGGAGGATGGTGCGCTCGAGAACCCGGACCTCGTCACCGACGTGCTTGTGGTGGGGGGCGGTGCAGCCGGCCTCTGTGCAGCGGTCGCGGCTGCGGAGGCGGGCGCGAAGGTGCTTCTTCTGGAAAAGGCCTCCGCCTTGGGAGGGGACACGCTCATCTCCGGGGGCTACTACAACGCGGTGGATCCTGCGCGGCAGCGGCTGCAGGGAATCACCGACAGCGTTGAAGCCTTCTGCGCGCAGATGCTTGCGGTGAGTGGAGGCTTCAGTACGCCTGCGGTGGTTCACGCCCTTGCCTCCGGAGCCGGCGAAACGCTCTCCTGGCTCGAAGCCCACGGGCTTGCCTTCCTGCCGCGGGTCATGGAGGTCTACGGGAGCATGTTCCCGCGCGCCCACAAGCCGATTCTGCCGCGCGGCACGGGTTGGATCCGGGCACTTTCAGAATCCGCCCTCGCCGCAGGCGTACAGATCCGGACGAATGCGGCGGTTGTGCGTCTCATGCGGGACGAGGCGTCGGGGGGCGTTTCTGAGGCTCTTGTCGTGATGCGCTCGGGAAGCGGCGCAGTGCTTCATCGCGTCCGTGCCCGTCGCGGTGTGGTGGTTGCTTCGGGCGGGTACGGAGCCAATCCAAAGTTGGTTGCGGAAGCCTCTCCCGACTTGGCAAAGCTTCCGGTGGACAGTTCTCCGGGATCCACGGGCGAAATGCTTGAGGCGGCGCGCCGGGTCGGTGCCGACATCGTCAACCTCCGGTTCATTGAATGCGTGCCGGGAAGCCGTGCGGGCATGGGCTTTCCCATCCGCCTTGACTACATCCCGCAGCGCATGATCATGGTGGACCACCTCGGCCGGCGCTTCGTTGATGAAACGGGATCGCGCGCGGAGGTGGCCGAAGCGATTCTCAGAGCAGGCTCGCCCGCTTGGGCGATTGCCGACGCCGATGCCGTGCGCTCCTTCGACGCCCATGAGCAGAAGAATCTCTATCGCGGGCTCTATGCCGGAGAGGCTTATCGCGAGCAGACCCCCGAGGCGCTCGCTCGTGTGCTTGGACTTGATCTGGATGCCTTTCGTGATTCCATGACCTCGTCGGTTGCCCGAGAGCGGCTGCGCGCCCGCCCGTTGTGGGCCACGGGACTGCATCTGCGCGTGCACTCCACGCTCGGCGGAATACGAATCGACGAGCACGCCCGAGCGCTGAGTCCTTTGGGAGAGCCCGTTCCCGGACTCTGGGCGGCCGGCGCCGCCACCGGCAATGTTCACGGCCGCACGCGCATCGGCGCCAACGGCCTCAACTGTGCAGCGGTCTTCGGCCGCCTCGCCGGACTCGGCGCTGCACGTATGCCTTCCTTGGTTCAGAGGGGAGATTAACGGGCGGCATTCATCTCCGATTCTCAGAGTTTGTCAAGGTCCCTTCGGCCGATGTCGTGCGGGTGGCCTCCTCCTAAAGTAAGTCTCGTTCAAAAGAGCGGCGGCGCGAAGACAATGCGCCGCACGCCGGACCACTAAAGGAGGTCGAGAGCGGATGCGCAGAGCGGCGAAAAAGCCGCGGTGGCGCGCGTTCCCTCGGCCGCCGAAGAGAAAGGAGAAGTGAACATGACTACGAATCGCCGCAATTTCCTCAAGGGCGCCTTCGGCGGTACGGCCGCTGCAGTTGCCGCTCCGGCGGCCCTCTTTGCCGGTGAGGCCCAGGCGGCCGATCTGCCGAAGAAGTGGGACATGACCGCCGACGTCGTGGTCTGCGGCTACGGTGGCGCCGGTGCGACGACCGCCATCGTTGCGGCCCAGAACGGCGCCAAGGTTCTCGTGCTCGAAAAGAACCCTGAAAACGCCCACATCTCCAACACCCGCATGTCGGGCGGCATCTTCCACTGCCCGTTCAAGGACGGCGACAAGAAGGCTCTGCAGGACTACGCGCAGGCCATGTTCTCCGGCGAAAACATTCCCTGGAAGGAAGAGGGCGAAATGCCTGAGTACTCCGTCGAATGTGCGAAGCTCTGGGCCGAACTCTCGCCCACGAACCTCGACTTCCTCCAGAGTCTTGATCCGGAATTCATCGGCGGCTCGCAGCCGGGCTTCAACAAGGCTTCGTTCCCGAACTTCCCGGGCGCCAAGGAGTGCAAGTACAACGCCTACCGCGCGACCTACTCGAAGCGCATGAAGAACTTCAATCAGCCTTCGTACCACAGCCCGAAGCTTGAGACGAGCTCCGGCGAGGCCTTCTGGCGCTGCCTGGAGGAAGGCGTGAAGAAGCAGGGCGACAAGATCAAGGTCGAGTGGGAGACCCCCGCCTTCAAGCTCTACAAGAACGCCAAGGGCGACGTCGTGGGCGTCGCCGCCACGCACAAGGGCAAGACCGTCAACGTCCGCGCGAAGAAGGCCGTCGTGCTCTGCACGGGCGGCTACGAATACAGCAAGCCCATGCGCCAGGCCTTCCTTGAAGGGCCGGGCGTCGAAGGATGGGCCTTCTACGGCACCACTTCGAACACGGGCGACGGCATCGCAATGGGCATGGCCGCCGGCGCCGGTCTGCAGAAGGTCGGCAAGGCCGCCGCGCGCGTGATCGTCCCGACGCAGAAGCGCTTCAACGGCATGCGGATCGGTTCGATTACGCCGTCCGTGGGGGCCCCGAACTCGATCGTGGTGGACAACTTCGGCAAGCGCTATGAAGCCGAGACGAAGGTGACCGACAACCCGAGCCGCTATTTCTTCTACAAGGCCGCGGTCGAATTCAACATTACCACGCTCGCCTATCCGCGCACCCCGTCCTGGATGATCTTCGACGAGACGCTGCGCAACCGCATGCCGCTCGTTGCTCTCGGCATCTCCGTCGTGGGCTACGACATGGTGCAGTGGGACGCGAAGAACGAAGAGGCGATCAAGTCCGGCCTCGTTCTGAAGGCTGACACCATCGAGGAGCTCGCTGAGAAGGTCAAGAACCATCCGGAGAACAAGAACCGCATGGTCCCGGAGAACCTCGTCGAAACGGTCGCTCGCTTCAACAAGTTCTGCGACGAGAAGAAGGATGAGGACTTCAATCGTCGTCCTGCGACGTTGGGCAAGGTCGAAGCCGGCCCCTTCTATGCGATGCCGCTCGTTGCCGGCGGTCCGAACACGAAGGGCGGCCTGCTTGCCGACGCCGACCGCCGCGTGCTCACCTGGGAGGGCAAGCCCATTCCGCATCTCTACTGTGTTGGTGAGATCGCTTCGGTGCTGAAGTTCGTCTACCAAGGCGGCGGCAACCTGACGGAATGCCTCGTCTATGGGCGCAACACCGGCAAGATCGTGGCAAAGCTGCCGAACACGGCCGTCTGAGGCGCGGTCCGTACGCGGGCAGGAAGCCGCTTTGATGCGGCACCTGCATGAAGCGGAGAAGGGGAGCGGGCTCTCATCGGGTTTCGCTCCCCTCGTTCACTCTTCCTCAAAAAGAACAAATCATGAAGACCCCACTGAAAACCACGCTTCTTGCTCTCGCTGCATTCGGTCTCCTTGCTTCCGGAGAGATCTGGGCCGCGGATGCGGCTCCCGCTCCAGCACAGGGAAAGTTTCTCGCTGACCGTCATATGGCGCGAGGCCTCAAGTGCGAGAGCTGCCATACGCCCGACCACAAGGTGAAGCAGTCCGGCGACTACGACGTCTGCGTGGACTGCCACGGCGACTACGAGGCAATGATCAAGAAGACCGACGGGCGCTATCAGGTCAACCCGCACGCACAGCACGAAGGGGTGCTGCCTTGTACGGAATGCCACAAGGGACACAAGCCCGGCGTCAATTACTGCGGTCAGTGTCATTCGTACACCTACCAGGTGCCGTGATTGCCGGCGCTTCGGGCGCGAACTTCTTCGAAGACTTTGAATGCAAATGGGGAGCGAGCCGCCAGTCGCGGCCGCTCCCCGTTGCATTCCGTCCGGCAAGCCTCCGGCAGGCGGGCAGTCCATGACCTCCGAGGAGTCCGACTGCACGGCAATGCGTGCGACGTCCGGCACCCCCTCACGCTGCCCTGTTGGAGGCCGTCGTTCTGGATCGACGCCGCCGAACGGAGTCGCGATCCGTTGGGAGAAGATCACATGCGGCGGGAGCGCCATAAAAATGAGGTCGACAAGTGCCGACCTCAAAAATTCAGGACATGGAAATGGCTATTCCAAGGGGAGCAAGAACAAGAAGACGCTCGAACGTGAAGTCCGGGCTGCAGCGGCACTGGCGCCCAAACGGGGACGCGGCCGCCCGAAGGACTCGAAGAACAAGAAAACGCTTGAGCGGGAGGCTATGCTTGCCGCTCGGACTCAGACGCCGGAATCGGCTCTGACGCCGCCTGAAAAGGACTGCCCCCGGCGACGCTCAACAGGCGCTCGGAAGGAAATATTCAGCTCCGCTTCGAGCGCCGAGTGTACCCGTCTGAGAGAAATTCGCGGTTCTAGTGAAGTCGTTTTTTAATCCGTATTTCTACGTTGTACAAAACTTTCGGGGAGCCCTCAGATGCGGCGCAGCATCGGGATGGCGTCTTCACTCTTCTTGAAGTGCGTCCGCAGGCATGTTGCGAGCTCCTTTGGCGAGTCTTCGAGACCATCCTTCTTCTGCATGGGCGTGCCCGGAACGCCCATGATGCCGCCGTTGATGACGGAGTTCCCGCCGATCACGGCATCTTCTCGAGGACGCAGACGCTTGCGCCCGCAAGACGCGCCACGATCGCGGCGGCGAGCCCGGCGAAGCCCGAGCCGATCACGACGACGTCGTAGGTCTCGTCCCAACGGTCGGGCATCGGATTGATCACCTTCGCCGAAGCGGGCGTGAGCGCTGCGGCGCCCGCAAGGACGGTCGAGCTCACGGCGGCGGCTCCGGTCCCGAAAAAGTGTAGGAGGCGGCGGAGCGCTCCGCGGACGCTCTCCTCGTCGTAATCCCCGGGGACGCAGGGCGTTCACCGCACTGATGCGGCAGGAGGGCGGGGCGACCTTTCGGGGAATGCGGCGGCTCGGCCCGGATCATTTGGGGAATGCGCCTGAACCTACTTCCTTGTGGTTAGTTCTTTTCGTCGAGCAAAACGCCGTTTTCGTCCCGGAGGAGGCTCCGGCTCCGTATGTACGAATTTCCACTATCCGGTTGATTATCTAAATTAATCATCACGTTTCGGGGGGAAACGGTTCCCTCCCGGCCGCAGTTCTGAAGGAGATTCCTCATGCTCATCTCGAAGCGCCAGTTCCTGCTTTCCGCGCTCGCTCTTTCCGTTTCCGCCGCCGCGCGGGCTGCGGGCGGTCCGTCCGGTCCCGCCGTTCATTTCCAGGCGCAGGGCAAGATCGGCGAGGTCTTCGTCAATCCCTACAAGATCGCGCCGCTTACGGCCGTGATCGGCAACGGCGGATATGAGTTGAGGAACGCTTCGGTGCGCATCGTGCCGAAGGAGAACGGCCAGGAGATCGTCTACAAGGTGGCCGACCGCTTCTGCCGCACGCACGGCGGCATCCCCGTCTTCGGGCTCTACCCGGACTACCAGAACACGGTCGAGGTCGAATATGACCGCATCTCGAACGATGCGGCCCGTACGGTCGAGCGCGTGAAGGAGTCCTACAAGATCTATTGCGGCCCCGCCTTCGTCGGCAGCGACGGCACGGACCTGCAGACGGGCGGCTGGTTCCAGGCGAAGGTGCTCAAGTGCGCGCCGAAGTTCAAGGACCGCCTCTATCTCGTCAACAACATTCTCGAGAACAATCCCCGCGCCGGACGCGCGGTTTGGAACAACCCGGCGGGCGGCGCCCTGCAGTGGGGCGGCTACCCCGAGGTCGGCATCATCGACTCCACGGGCGCGCTGCGCTGGTACCTGATGCCCGACACCATCTTTGATCCGAACTCGATCGAATGGGGCGGCGTGATGATGGGCTTCCGTCAGAACAAGGACGGCGCCCTCACCTGGGGCTACGGTCAGCGCTACGTGAAGTACGACATCCTCGGCCGCCGCATCTGGAACCGTCTGCTTCCCGAGGGCTACGACGACTTCTCGCACGCCATGGAGCCCATGGAGAACGGCCACTACCTGATCCGCGTCTCCGACGCGAACTACAAGCGCGCCGACGGCCGCAACGTCCGCACCATCCGCGACGTCGTCATTGAGGTCGATGAGGCGGGCGAGGTCGTGGACGACTGGAACCTCAACAACATCCTCGACCCGTACCGCAGCACGGTGATCAAGACGCTCGATCAGGGCGCAGTGTGCCTCAACATCGACGTGGACAAGGCCGGCAAGACGATGACCGCCGAAGAGCTCGCGAAGCTCGACGCCTCCAACGACTTCGGCGACATCCTCGGCACCGGTCCGGGCCGGAACTGGGCGCACGTCAACTCGGTGGACTACGACCCGACCGACGACTCGATCATCGTGAGCTCCCGCCATCAGTCGGCGATCGTGAAGATCGGCCGCGACAAGAAGGTGAAGTGGATCATCGGCAGCCATGAAGGCTGGAAGAAGCCCTTTGCCGATCTGCTCCTCACGCCGGTCAACACCTCGGGCAAGCCGATCGCCTGCGACAAGTTTGCCAATCACTGCGGGGAGAGGTTCGACTGGACCTGGACGCAGCACACCGCCTGGCGCATCAATGAGAAGTCGAAGAAGGGCGAGGTTCTCCTCACGGTCTTCGACAACGGCGACGGCCGCGGCATGGAGCAGCCGCCGCTGCCGGACATGAAGTACACGCGCCTGGTGGTCTACCGCGTCAACGAGGCGAAGAAGACGATCGAGCAGGTGTGGACCTACGGCGAAGAGAAGGGCCACGAGTACTTCTCGCCCGTCACGGGCCTGTGTGAATACGCGCCGGACAAGGACTCGATCGTCGGGTACTTCTCGACCGCCGGCATGCGCGTGAGCAAGGGCAAGGCGATGCCTTCGCCCTACCTCACCGAGTTCAACTGGGGTGAGAAGGAGCCCGCCGTCGTGATCCACATGAAGGACACCTTCGGCTATCAGGCCTGGGCCTTCTCGGCGCAGAAGGCCTTCAACCCCGACTGACGTCACCCGTCTCCCCCAACCATCCGCCTGACCACGAAGCGCACCCTCCGGGGCGCGCCTCGCGGCGGCGCTCATCCTCACGCAACCAACGGAGCACGGTCATGACGCTCTCCCCCACGAATCACTCTGCACTCAAGGCCTGCGCGGCGGCCGTTCTCGCCGCGCTTCTCTCAACGGCGCAGGCCGCGGACTTCAAGGTCTACGGCATCGTCGACACGGGCATCATCGTTGAACACAACAAGATGGGCACGGCCGGGTCGACCACCTCCGCTCGGGAGGAGTTCGGCATCAACCTCGGGCCGCGCGTCGGCATCCGGGGCTCGGAGGATCTCGGGGGAGGCGTCAAGGTGAAGATGCTCCTCGAGAATCTCTTCGAATCCGACAACGGTACGATGCGCTTCAACCGCCTCTGGGGCGGCGAATCCTCGCTTGCGCTCGACGGTCCAGCGGGCGAACTCGCCGTCGGCCGCATGGGCGCGCTCTCCTCACCCTTCGGCCACTGGGGCATCTTCGGCTTGGAGGCGACGCCGTTCGGCTTCGGCTGGGGTCGTTCGGGCGGCGTGCATTGGATGGTGGGCGGCGACCGACTGGACAACACCGTCTCCTACGCTTCGCCGAAGATCGCCGGGGGACTGCAGCTCTTCGCTCAGTACTCCTTCCAGACCGGCAGCAACCCCGTCCCGGGCGTTGAGGAGACGAAGCTTCACGACAACACCCGGCGCGTCGCCGCAGCCCTCCGCTGGAAGTCGGAAAAGCTCACCGTGGTCGGCGTGATCGACCGCATCATGAACAGCCGCAAGACGGGGGCGAACTACGGCGAAGACACCACGATCGGGAGCCTCACGGCGAACTTCCTCGTTCATCCCTCCGTGCGCCTCTTCGTCATGGGACAGGTCTTCGAAAACGTCTACAACGCGCCGGGCACGCCCGTGCACACAGCCGTCAAGCTGATCGGTGCGGAGAACTTAGGCGCGGACAACAAGACCGGCATCGCCGGGCGGGGGTTCGACGGCTACGTAGCGAGCATCAACGCGCAGGTGAAGTGCTGGGGCGGCGACCTCTACCTCACGACCGCCTACGACGACTGGGACTACAAGGGTCACGTCGTGGACGGTCAGGAGACGAATCTGAAGCGCTACCTCGTGGGCGCCGCCTACGAGTACCCGCTCTCGAAGCGCACGCACCTCTATGCGTCGGCCAACTGGACGCACGGCACCGGACTCTTCGGCACAAAGAACTTCTCGGACAGCTCCGACCCCAACTCGTCGCAGGTGATGGCGGGCCTCACGCACTTCTTCTAAGATTCCGCATTACCTTCACAAACGCCCGACTTCCGCAGGAGGCCGGGCGTTGCGCTTGGCCGATGCGGCTTTCAAACCCATCAGGAGGTCTTCACTTGACGCTTCCCATCAACGACCTCACCTACGAAGATCTCCGGCTTCTGCTCCTTCTGAACGACACGCAGTCCCTCACGCGCACGGCCATGACGCTCGCCTGGCTCACGCCCAAGGCGTCTCGCAGGCTCGCGCATCTGCGCGGCATTTTCGAAGACGGTCTCTTCGTGCGCTCGGGCAACTCGCTCGTGCCGACCCAGCGCATGGCCGAGCTCCTGCCCCGGGTGCAGCAGGCGGCCGAGGCGATGGAGAGGCTCACCCGCGAGGACGGCTTTTCCCTGCAGTCGCTTGCCCGGACGGTAGTCTTCGAGATGGTGGACAACGCCGCGTGCGTGCTCCTCGCCCCCGTCATTCCGCTTCTGCATGCGCGGGCCCCGAAGCTCAAGATCCACATCCGGCCGACGGCCGGAATGTCGCTCGAGAATCTCTGGGACGGCTCCTCGGACCTCGTCTTCGGCTTCGACATTGATCAGGACCTCCCGGGCGACATCCGTTCGCGCAGATTGTTCTGCAGCCGCCACGTCGCGGTGGTTCGCGCCGGTCATCCGTTCACCCGGCGGGACTGCGGCGGACCCGTGTCCGCACGGGAGCTTGCCGCCCATCCGTTCGTCTCAATCTCGCTCCCGAAGTGGCGGTCCATCAACCGCAACATCGACATCGCGTGGAAGGTGCCCAACCCGAGCCCAATCCTCGTGGAGACGCCGTACTTCATGTCGGTGCCGTACTTCCTCGAAAATTCGGACGCCTACGCGCTCCTGCCGCGCGAGGGCGCCCGACTGCTCGGCGAGCATCACCGGCTCTGCAGCTTTGAGACCCTTCCTGAGGAGATACGCGACTGGAATCCCCAGATCATGTGGCACGTGCGCAGCCAGGCGGACTTTCCGCTGCAGTGGATCTGCTCGGAGATTTCAAGACACTTCGCGGCGCTCTACGGCTGGCGCCCGAAGTCGGCCCAGGAGGCCGCACGCAGTGCCGCCACGACCTGACGGCCGCCCGGCCGTCGCCTGACGGCGTCGCGTCATACAAAAACGCCGCGGCGGGAAGGCTCCGGGAGGAGCTTCGCCGCAGCGGCGGTTTGTGGTTTGGCGGATTCCCTCCACGGGGCGGCGCACTGAGGAGCACCGCGCCCGAAGTGGGAGTGGTCGGATATCAGTTGAAGGCCTTTTTGAGGTCAACCGGCATCGCCTGGTAGCCTGAGGTGCTCTTGAACTGGATTTCAACGGAGGGCTCCTTCGCACCCCACTTGAATTCGTTGATAAAGGGGTTCGGAGCTGACGTGAAGGCGCCGGTCTTGAGGTCGTAGTTCGCACCAGCGGTCGCCGAGTAGGCGAAGACGGAGTCCTTGTCCGCGTAGTACTCGGTAAGCGACGTCACCGGGCTGTACCACTCGTGGCCGCGGTCCTTGCCGTACTCCCAGATCTGCTCGACGGTCATCTTCTTCTGGTCGATCTTGAAGATCACCGCGCGCGAGTACTTCATCTCGGGCAGAGCCGGCTGCTCCATGCCGCGCGCATCGCCGTTGTCGAAGACGGAGAGATAGAAGACGTCGGCGTTGGACTTCGAGTCGATGCGCCAGCCGGTGTGCTGCGTCCACGTCCAGTCGAAGTCGCCCTCGCACTTGGAGTTCTCGCACTTGATGGGCTTGCCGTTCTTGTCAACGGGCTTGAGGACCTTGTCGGCGAACTTCGGGCCCCAGCCGTCGGGCGATCCCATGATCCACTTCACCTGGTGGTCGCGGCCGATCTTGATGAGCGCGGACTGGTGGCGCGAGCTGATGATGATCGAGTCGTCGGTCGGGTCGTAGTCGACCGAATTGACGTGGGCCCAGTTGCGGCCCGCGCCCGCGCCGACGATGTCGCCGAAGTTGTCGGTCTTGTCGAGCTCGGCCAACTGTTCGGCCGAGATCGTCTGACCCGCCTTCGAGGCGTCGATGTTGAGGCAGACGGCGCCCTGGTCGAGGGCCTTCAGAACGTTGTTGCGGTACGGATCAAGGATGTCCCAGAGACGCCATTCATCGACAACCGTGCCGTTCTGGTCCACTTCGATGATCACGTCGCGCACCGTGCGCACGTGCTTGCCGTCCGGACGGGCGTGGTCGGCCGACGCGACGCGCAGCAGGTAGTTGCCGTTCTGCATCGGGTCCATCGCGTGCGAGTAGTCGGCGTAGCTGTCGGGCAGGCGCCGGTTGAAGATCTCGCGGCCCATCAGGTCGTACTTCACGTAGCGCTGGCCGTAGCCCCAGGTGAAGGCGCCGTCCTTGTTCTGGCGGAAGCCCATCATGATGCCGGCCTTGTAGAGGTTGTCCGGATCGTAGATGCGCGAGGGTTCCATGTACCAGCGGATCTCGCCCTTCGTGTCGTAGATGGCGTTCTGCGGGTAGCGGTTCCACTCAAGCGCGCCGCCCATGGGGTTGTTCCAAACCGCGCGCGTGGTGTTCGGGGTCGCGGCGATCATGTTGTTGATGAGGTAGAGGCGGTCGCTGAAGGCCGGATCCATCTTCTTCACGTTGGCCTTCGGGAAGACGGAAGTGACGCCCGCGTAGCCGGCGGTGGCGATGTTCGCCGGACCCGCATAGATGCGGTAGACCTCCTTCTCAACGCGCTCGCTCTTGCCTTCCGTCGTCTTCGTGTACGACACTTCAACGGTGTTGCGCCAGTCCGGATAGAGGCCGAAGACCGGGATGCCGCCGTGCGTGCGGACTTTGGCGTCGCTCACGGTGTACTCGATCTCCTGGCCGCCTTCCTTCGGCACGATGCGCACGGAGACGTCCGTGACGGTGTAGCCGCCCGAGCGGATCACGGCCGTGAGCGGCGCGATGCCATAGGGGTTGAGCATCACGGCGCCGATCTTGCCGGTGGTCGGGTAGTTGACGTGCGCGCCCGAGGCGCCGCCCATGGCGAAGGCGCCCGACGAGAGGGCGAGGGCGCCGAGGATGCCGGCGGTGAGGAGGGTGGTCCGGAACTGCATTTTCTTCTCCTGAGATTCGAGTGTTTGCCGTCTCTGCGGAGTCCCCGGGCCGTTCACGGGCCCGGAACGGGCTTCTCAGAGCTCCTTCCGTTGATCTAGGCGAAAAGTTTAGGTAGAGTGCGTTGCGCACGAAATGCCGACTTCCCAACAGGATTTTTCGAAACATGACGAAAGGCTCTTGCGAAAAGCCGATTTGGTCCGAACTCTCGCTCGGCGACCTCCTCTTCTTCCTGAGCCTCATGGAGACGCAGAACCTCACGGAAACCGCGAAGCGGGAAGGCATGAGCCTCTCGACCGCCTCGCGGATCCTCAGGAAGCTGCGCGAAGTGCTCGACGACCCGCTCTTCCTGCGCTCCTCGCCCAACCTCATCCCGACGCGGCGCGCCGCGGAGCTCGAGCCCGGCGTGCGTTCGCTCGTCACGGACGCCCATGCGCTCGAAAAGCCCGAGGTCTTCCGCCCCGCAGAGCTCGACCGAGTCTTCCGCATCGCCGTCGCCGACAACGCCGTCTTCGCCGTCCTGCGCGGGTTCGTGAAGGACTTCTTCGCCGCCGCCCCCAAGGCGGGCATCGACTTTGTGCAGTTGAACGAGGAGCTTTTCGAGAAGCTCGCCTCGGGAGAAATCGACTGTGCGGTCTACCCCTCGAGCCGCGCGGTTCCTCAGGGCGTGCACACGCTGCGGCTCTTCGAGGTCGGCTACGCGCTCTGCACTCGGCCCGACCATCCCGCGGCCCAAGCCTGGCGCGCGTCGGGCGAAATCCCCTGGAACCTCGTGCGCCGCTGCCGGAAGATCCGGGTGAGCAACCGCGGCGCGACGCACTACGAGATCTATTCGCTCGATGAGAAGACGGTCTTCGGCGAGGCGTTTCTCGAGCGGGCGGTGACGGTGCCCTTCTTTCTCGCCGTGCCGGGGCTCCTCGCGGAAACGGACTTCGTCGCGGTGCTGCCGCTGCAGACCGCGCGGATGATGGCCGAAGAGGGCAAGGTCGCCGTGATGCCGCTCCACCCGCATGACGACGGTCGCAGCCGGGAGAGCTTCTGGACGCGCCTCATTTGGCATGAGCGCCTCGAGCGCGATCCGGCGATGGTCTGGCTGCGCGGCCTCATGAAGCTCTCGACCACCAGGGTGGGCGGCTGCGTCGATCAGGCGGATTCCTGAGCACCTCCTCGCGTCGCCCGCAGCTCCAGGACAAAAGAAGAGGCCGCCCGGGCCGCTCCCCCATCCGGAGCGTCGCCCGAGCGGCCTCATGGCGCTGTGAGCCTCTCAACGAGAGGAAGCGCTTACTTTTCGAACGCGGCCTTGATGTCCACCGGCATCGCCTGGTAGCCCGTCGTCGATTCGACGCGCATCTCAACTGAGGGCTCCTTCGCGCCCCACTTGAACTCCTGCATGTAGGGGTTCGGGGCCGAGGTGAACGCACCCGTCTTGATGTCGAAGGACGCGCCCGCGGTGGCGGAGTAGACGAAGATCGAATCGTGGTCGGCGTGGTACTCGGTGAGCGAAGTCACCGGGCTGAACCAGTCGTGGCCCGCCTCCTTGCCGTAGCTCCAGATCTGCTCGACCGTGCCCTTCTTCTCGTCAACCTTGAAGACGACGGCGCGCGAGTACTTCATCTCGGGGAGCGGCGGCTGCTCCATGCCGCGCGCATCGCCGTTGTCGAAGGCCGTGAGGTACACGACGCCCGGCTTGCTCTTGGAGTCGATGCGGAAGGCCGTGTGCTGCGTCCACGTCCAGTCGAAGTCGCCTTCGCACGAGGCGTCGCCGCACTTGATGGGCGCGCCCTTGGCGTCGACGGGCTTCAGGACCTTCGAGGCGAAGTCGCCCTTCCAGCCGCGCGGCGCGCCGAGGATCCACTTCACCTTCTTGTCGCGGCCGATCTTGATGATCGCGGACTGGTGGCGGGAGCTCACGATGATCGAGTCGTCGGTCGGGTCGTAGTCGACCGAATTGACGTGCACCCAGTTGCGGCCCACGCCCGTGCCCGGGATGTCGCCGAACTGATCGGATTCGTTGAGCTTCTTGATGTCCTCTTCGGAGAGCGTCTGGCCGGCCTTGGAGGCGTCGATGTTGAGGCACACCGCGCCCTGGTCGAGGGCCTTGATCACGGAGGAGCGGTACGGGTCGAGGATGTCGAAGAGACGGAATTCGTCCACGACGAAGCCCGCTTCATCCACCTCGGCGATCACGTCGCGCACCGTGCGCACGTTCTTGCCGTTCGGGAGCTTGGTGTTGGAGCTGCCGACGCGCAGGAAGTAGTGGCCGTTCTGCGCCGGGTCGAGCGAGTGGCTGAAGTCGTTGTAGCTCATCGGCAGACGGCGGTTCCAGATCTCGCGGCCCATCAGGTCGTACTTGACGTAGCGCTGGCCGTAGCCCCAGGTGAAGGCGCCGTCCTTGTTCTGACGGAAGCCCATCATGTCGCCGCCGTAGTAGATCGAGTCGACGTTGTAGATGGGCTTCACGAAGAGGTACCAGCGGTATTCGCCGGCCGTGTCGACGATGCCGATCTGCGGATAGAACGTCCACTGCAGCGCGCCGCCCATGGGGTTGTTCCAGACGACGTGCGCGCCCTTGCCCGAGAGGTCCTGGGCGTTGTTGAGCATGTAGAGGCGGTCCTTGAACTCCTGGTCCACCTTCACCGGGTGGACCTTCGGGAGGGCGGAGCGCTCAAGCGCGAGGCCGGAGGCTTCGCCGTAGAGGGGCGAGCCGTAGATCTTGTAGACGTCGGAGAAGGTCTCCTTCTTGCCGTTCAGAACACGCGTGTAGTTGACCTTCACGGAGTTGACGTAGTCCGGATAGAGACCGAAGACCGGAATGCCGCCGTGCGTGAGGAGCATGCGGCGCGAGACCTTGTACTTGATCTCCTGGCCCTGGGGCTTCGGGAGGATCGTCACGGTCGCGTCCTCGATCTGATAGCCGCCGTTGCGGATGACGGCGGTGAGGGGAGCGACTTCGTAGGGGTTGACTATGATTTCGCCCAGGTGCCCCTGAACTTCATAGGTCGTGCCGGGGCCCGACGGGCCGCCCATCGCCATGGCGGCGGCGGGGAGCGTCATGAGCGCGAGCATCGAGAGTTTGAAGGCGGTGGTCTTCATGGTCCTTTCCTTTTTCTGTTTTTGAAACGGCTCCAAAGCAGGGCTCGTCCGAGGGCGAAGCGCTTCGCCGGAGGAACGTTTCGTGCGTCTGGTCCATGTCCGCGGGGAGGGGAGCACCCCGTCCGCGGGCAACGGGAAGATTCTCCCGTCATACGGAAGGGACCGCAATGGTCGGATTTCTTTAGAATCCGGGCGCCTCCATGAAAAGTTTCTTTCACAAAATGAAAAACGACGCCGACGAATCGCTCTCCCGGGCGCTCCTCATCTTCCTCACGACGCTCCATGAACAGCGCCACCTCGGGCGCACCGCGCAGCGGCTCTCGATCAGCGTTCCGAAGGCGAGCCGCATGCTCGCCGAGGCGCGCGAAATCTTCGGCGACCCGCTCTACACGCGCTTCGGCCACGGACTCGCGCCCACGCCGCGCGCCGAGGAGGTGACCGTCCAGGCCGAGCGGGTGCTCTCGGCGATGAAGCAGCTCTTCGCCGAGGAGGCCTTCGACCCCTCGTCGATGAACCGGGTTTTCCGCATCGCGTGCCTCGACAATGCGGTGCCGATCATGATCGAACCGGTGATCGAGGCGCTCATGCACCGTGCGCCTCATGCGGGCCTCGCGCTCATCCCGCACTCGGAGCTGACGCTCCTCAGGCTCCGCGCGGGTGACCTCGACTTTGCGATTTTCCCGGCCGTGCAGCTCCCGGAGGACTTCGAGAGCGTGGCGCTTCTCAAAACGCCCTACGTGAAGGTCGTGCGCGCCGGGCACCCGCTCGAGGAGATGCTGCGCACGGAGGGCGGCCCCGACGGGCTCCCCGCATCCCTGATCGAGCGCTGGCCGCGCGTGCAGATCTGCGTGCACCCGGACACGGACGGCGTGGACGAAGGCGTGCCGGGCGCGTGCACGATTCCGCTCAAAACGTCCGACACGATGATCTGGACGGAGTATTGGCTCGGCGCCGTACGGCTCATGCACCGCACGAACGGCGTCTTGACGCTCCCGTGGCGCACCGCCCGCGCGCTCTCCTTCGACCGGCCGCTCACCGTCCTCGGGCGCGTCGAGAGCGTGCCCTGGCTCGAGCCTTCGCTCATCTGGCACATCCGCTCCATGCGCGACGTCGGGCACGAGTGGCTCCGGAGCCTCTTCATCTCGGAACTGCGCGGCGGGATGCAACCGCTCGAAGGCGACGAGCCCATCTACGGGCGGATTTCAGAGGGCGGGCGCATCGACTCCTGACGGCCTTCTGATCAAGGCCCGGAGGTGCCCTGCGCGCTCCGCCGGCCGCAACCGGGTTTGCGACGGCGCTGTTTTGATTTCCGCAACCAGCGCTTCCATTCCGCATGCCGACTGGGCAGGTTCTTCCCCGGGGCGGTGGCTACGACTTTCTGCCTAGACTTAAAGGATCGCCCCTTCTGCAGGTCCGACGCCCGGCCGCGACCCCCGCCGCCGGCGGAACGCCCGCGTTCCGCATTCAGACGCCGCTCCGCCCGAGGCCGATGCTTTCCAAAGGAGAAACAAATGAAAACCCGCGTCAAGCTTCTCTGCGCCGCGCTCGCCTGCGCCGCTCCGATCGCCGCCATGTCCATGGGCGGCGCCTCGGGCCCGGCCACGAACTACATCATGCAGGGCCACATCGGCGAGGTGATGATGAATCCCTACGAGATCGCGCCGCTCACCGCGATCATCCGCGACGGCGGGTATACGCTCTCCGACGTGACGGTGCGCATCGTTCCGAAGCCCGACGGGCGTGAGATCAAGTACACGGTTTCGCGCGAGCAGCTCCTCACCCACGGCGGCGTGCCGGTCTTCGGCCTCTACCCGGACTACCTCAACCACGTCGAAGTCTCCTACACGCGCGAGTTGCGCGGCAAGAAGGAGAGCTTCAAGGACACCTATCAGCTCTATGCGCCGCCCACGTACACCGAGGTCGCGGGCATTCCGACGGAGCGCCACACGCTCTTCGGCACCAAGGTGAAGAAGGTCGATCCGGAATTCGCCGACCGCCTCTACTTCATCAACAACCTCGCCGAGAAGTCCGGCATCGGCACGCGCGCGGTCTGGAACAACCCCGAGGGCGGCGCGCTCCAGTGGGTCTTCTTCCCGCAGAACGCCGTGATCGACACGGCGGGCGACATCCGCTGGTACATGTTCGCCAATCCCATCTTCGACCTGAACAACATCTACAAGTCGGGCGTCATGATGGGCTTCAAGCAGAACGACGACGGCATGCTCACCTGGGGCTTCGGCCAGCGCTACGTGAAGTACGACATCATGGGCCGCGAGGTCTTCAACCGCCGGCTTCCCTACCGCTTCAACGACTACTCGCACTCGATGGACGACGCGCAGAACGGGCACTACTTCCTGCGCGTGGCGAGCTCGAACTTCATCCGGTCCGACGGCCGCCACGTGCGCACGGTGCGCGACGTGATCGCCGAGGTGGACAAGAACGGCGTGGTGGTGGATGAATGGCGCCTCGCCGACATCCTCGACCCGTACCGCGACAACGTGCTCAAGGTGCTCGATCAGGGCGCGGTCTGCCTCAACATCGACGCCTCGAAGGCCGGCAAGACCCTCACCGACGAAGAGATCGCCGAGCTCGACAAGCAGGGCCACTTCGGCGACGTCGTGGGCACGGGCCCGGGCCGCAACTGGGCGCACGTCAACTCCGTCGACTACGACCCCGAGGACGACTCGATCATCGTGAGCTCCCGCCACCAGTCCGCGATCATCAAGATCGGCCGCGACAAGAAGGTGAAGTGGATCCTCGGCTCGCCCGAGGGCTGGAAGAAGCCCTTCCAGCCGATGCTCCTGACGCCTGTCGACAAGAACGGGCAGCCCATCAAGTGCGAAGGGAGCAAATGCGAAGGCGGCTTCGACTGGACGTGGACGCAGCACACCGCCTTCAAGATCGACGAGAAGAGCAAGGGCGACGTGATCTACGTTTCGGCCTTCGACAACGGCGATGCGCGCGGCATGGAGCAGCCCGCGCTGCCCGAGATGAAGTACTCCCGCTCGGTGATCTACAAAATCGACCAGAAGAAGATGACGGTCGAGCAGGTCTGGGAGTGGGGTAAGGAGCGCGGCCACGACCTCTTCAGTGCGGTCACGTCGCTCACCGAATACCAGCCCGACCACGACTCCGTGATGATGTACTTCGCCACGGCGGGCGCGCAGTATGACCTCAAGACCGGCGCCTTCAACACCGCGCCGAACCCGACGATCTTCGAGTTCAAGTGGGGTGCGAAGGATCCCTCGGTCGAGATTCAGCTCCTTGACTGCACGGGCTACCAGGCCTGGCCCTTCAACATCCAGAAGGCCATGGGCGCGAAGGCCCAATAACCGCTCCGCCGCCCGCGCGCCGGGCGGCGCGCATTCCGGTCATCCATGAAGAAGGCCGGTCCGGATTCGTCCGGGCCGGCCTTTGCATGGAGGAGGCAGTCCTGCGCTCGAGTGCGGCTACTTTTCCCAGCGGTTGAACCCGTTCACGACGTCCCAGGCGACCCCTTGGTGTGGTATGCCTTCGAGTCTAGGTAGACCATGCTGCGCGCCGAAACAGGCGGCCGCGCAATGGAGGTTTGCGCAGCGCGTAAAGGGAGCCAGGTCTCCTCAACATTGAAGCTTCGATCCACGGGAAGTCTGCGGGCGGCGTGCGCCGGCAAAACTCACTCCCGTCCTCCGCCGGCAGGTCCGCGGCGCCGCGCCGCACTCCGCCCTCAGCGGCGGAGCTTCTCGGCACGGGACGGCAGACCGGCCCGGAATCGTCCGGACCGGGCTTCTCAGTTGTGTTGGGGCAAAATCCGACCGTCGCCCGCTCCAGCTCGGCTTCCGTCGTGTGGAGCTTTCTCGGGCGGCCGGCGCTCTCGGAGTCAGGTCACGCTTGCGCCTGCAGACGTCTTTCGGCGGCCAGCCGCAGCACCGTCGCCGTCATGCCCGCGCCCGTCACCACGGCGATGCCGCAGAGCGTCACGGCGTCGAAGCGTTCGCCGAAGATGAAGAAGCCGAGGATTACGGCGAAGGGAATGCCCGCGAACTGATAGACGGAGTTGAGAAGCGGATGACCGCAGGACCACCCCGTCGTGAGGGAGAGCTGCGCGCCCGTTGCCGCCGCACCGATTCCGAGAAGAAGCATCACGCCTTCGGCGGCGGGCGTGGAGAAGCCCGTTGCAATGCTGCCGATCAAGCCCGTCACCGTGCCGCAGAGCGTGAAGTAGAAGACGATCCGCTCGGGAGGCTCCTGGTGGCGCGAGAGGTCGCGGATCATGAAGTCCGCGCCGCCCCCGAGGCTGCCGAGAAGAACGCCGAGGAGCGTGCCCGTGAGGGCCGAGCCCGGCAGGTCGGGCCGCAGAATGAGGAGCACGCCCGCAAAGCCCGCGGCCACGGCGGCGAGGAGGGGCTTCTCCAACCGGTCGCCCGCGAGGCGCGACGCCAGGGCGAGAAAGAGGCAGAACCAAAGGGGGCCGGTGTAAGCGAAGGTCTGCGCGGTGCCGAGCGGCAAAATTTTGAGCACGTAGACGCCGAGCGTGATGCAGCACGTTCCGACCGCACAGCGCACGAGATGGCGCCAGGGGTGTCGGGTGCCGAGGGGCACGCGCCTGCGCTTGAGAAGGACGATGCAGAGCGCTGCGCCGAAGAGGCTCCGGAAGAAGATGATCTCCCAGACGGTGAAGTAGTCCGCCGCCATCTTCGTGAAGAGCGCGACTAACGCAAAGAGAAAGGTCGCGAGGAGCATCCAGAGGGACTTCACCGCCATTCTTCATCTCCTTTTCCTTCCTCCGGGAGCTGCGGACGAATTCATTCTCTCACCGCGCCGGTGAAGACGAAAACAAGCGGTTTCCCCGGGCGTCGGGCGGAAGACGCGAGGTCCGGAGTGTCTCCAGAGCGGTCAGCCGCCGATGCGCTCGCGCCAGAGCGGCACCGCTGCCCGGAGGAACGCCTCGGGCGAATCCGCGCCGATCCGCGGGAAGCCGAGGTGCGCGAAGGCGCGCTCGAGCGAACCCGTCGGATCGGAGACGTCCACGGGGCGGGCGCCGGCCTGCTTGGAGAGCTTCTCGCCCTCGTCGTTGAGAACGAGCGGAATGTGCATGTAGCGGGGCGGTTCGCCCCCGAGGGCGCGCGTGAGGAGGATCTGCCGCGGCGTGTTGTCCACGAGGTCCGCGCCGCGCACGACGTCGGTGATTCCCGCGGCGAGGTCGTCGACGACGACCGCGAGCTGATAGGCCCAGAGCCCGTCGGCGCGCCGCAGGATGAAGTCGCCCACGGCGTGCTCGACGTCCTGCGTGAAGGAGCCGCACCAGCGGTCCGTGAAGGAGACCGTCCCGGAGGGCACGCGGAAGCGCAGCGACCGCGCGGGGCGTCCCCCCGTGCCCCTGCGGCAGGTGCCCGGGTAGACGCCGGGCGGAAGACCGAGACGCAGGTCGGCCGCGAAGATCTCCTTGCGCGAGCAGGCGCAGCCGAAGACGAGCCCCGCTGCGGTGAGCTTCGCCAAGGCCGCTTCATAGGCCGCGTACCGGTCGTGCTGCCAGACCACGGGTTCGTCCGAGGTCATGCCGAACCGCGCGAGGTCCTCGATGAAGGATTCGCCTGCGCCGGGCACGTCGCGCGGTGGGTCGATGTCCTCGATCCGCACGATCCACGCGCCCCCGTGCGCGCGGGCGTCGAGCCAGCTCGCGAGCGCGGCGGCGAGGCTGCCGGCATGAAGGCGCCCCGTGGGCGAGGGGGCGAAGCGTCCGCGGTAGACGTGCTCTGAGGACGGAGAGGTAGGCATCCGGAACTATTGGAGAAAGGTCGGAGGAAGAGCAGAATTTTAAGGTCGTGCGCCGCGCGTCAGCCGCGGCGCCGCACTTTTCGTCCCCCGTCCCTCAATGCCCGACTCCTCCGAATCCGCCGGTTCCTCCGCCGCCTCCCCCACCCGCGGGCAGACGCCGCCCCACGCGCCGCCCACGCTCGCCGACGGCGCGCTTCTCGCTGTCTTCGGCACGCTCGGCCCCTTCGCCGCCAACACCTACGTGCCCGCTTTCGGCGAGATCGCAAAGGACTTCGGCGTCGGCATCGTCGCGGTGCAGCAGTCGCTTTCGCTCTACCTCGTCACGTTCGCGGTCGTTTCGCTCTTCATCGGGGCGCTCTCGGACGCGCTCGGGCGCCGGCGCGTCCTCGTGGCCGCCACGCTCGGCTTCGCGGCGGCCTCGCTCGGTGCCATGACCGCCGAGTCGATCGCGGCCTTCTACGGCTGGCGCTTCCTCATGGGACTCACGGTGTCCGCGGGTCCCGTGCTCTCGCAGGCGATCGTGCGCGACCGCTGGCAGGGCATCGAGGCCGCCAAGATCATCGCCCTCATCGCCGTGCTCTTCGGGCTCGGGCCCTGCCTCGCGCCGATCGTCGGGGGCGAGCTCACGGTGCACTTCGGCTGGCGCTCGATCTTCGCCTTCCTCGCGCTTTTCAGCCTCGGGCTCACCGCGCTTTCGCTCTTCGTGCTCAAGGAGTCCCTCCCGCCGGAGCGCCGCGTCTCCTTCCGGCCCGCCGAGACGGTGCGGCGCTACTGCAGGGTACTCGCGTGCCCGCCCTTCACCGCGGGCGTTCTCGCCCACGGGTGCTGCTTCATGGGTCTCATCGTCTATTCGGCGGGAGCGGCCGACTTCGTCCTTCACGTCATGGGGCTCGGCATCGACGAATTCGCCTGGATGATGGTGCCGATCGTCGCCGTCTCGATGGCGGGCACCTGGATCGGGCCGAAACTCCTCGAAAAGATGGGCGCCCGGCGCCTGGTCTTCGGCGGCTTCGCGCTCCTCATCGGTTCGGGGCTCGTCGGCGCCCTGGTCGAGTGGGTCGAGCCTCTGGGCTTCCCCTGGGTGCTCCTGGCGCCCTTGGTCTACAACTTCGCCGCGGGTGCGGTGCGCCCGACCATCAACGTGATGAACCTGGACTACTTCCCGAAGAGCCGCGGACTGGCGGCTTCGGTGCAGCAGTTCTGCCTCACCGGCGCCTTTGCCGTCTCTTCGGCGCTCCTGGTGCCGCTCGTGATGGGGGCGGCCTGGAAGTATTCGCTCGTGATGCTTTTCTCGGGGCTCGCCGCGCTCGCGCTCTGGCTGGTCGTCGACCGCACGCGCGCGAAGCATCTTCCGGCGGGTGCCGGGCGCTTCTGAGGCGAATGGGGCGGGGCCGCCCGCGCGGCCCACGCCTGCAATCCGGTCGGCTCCCCCTCCGTCTTCTTCGGCCGGAGCTTTGCCCGAGGCCGCTCGGCCTCCGGCGGCGCATCGCGCTGCCGTGGTGCGCATCCCGCGTGTGAAGTCAGGTTGCGCCCGAAGACCGCAGCGTCTTCCGGGCGGCCCGGCAGGGCTGCGGAAGACAAAAAAAGGAGGCGGACCGCACGCAGGCGGCCGCCCCTCTCGAATGAACCGAAATCCGGAGCGCCTCAGGCGGCGGGTGGTTCACGCCGCCGCCCCCTCTGCGGGCTACTCCAGTTCGGCGTTCAGATAATCCATGCCGGCGTCGAGCTGGATGAAGAAGTTCTTGAGGTTCTTCACCTTGGCCGAAACGTTCTGCTCAACCACGAGCGGAATCCAGGGCGCTTCGTCCCACGTGGTCTTCTGCGCGGCGTCGTAGAGCGCCTGCTTCTTCGCGCGGTCCGTGGTCTTCAGCGCATCGGCGAAGTTCTGGTCGAGCACCGGGTTCGAGTAGAAGCCGTAGTTGCCCGCCACGGGCGCCCAGGACTCGGTGGCGAGCAGCGGACGCACCGCCCAGTCGAGTTCGCCCGTCGAGGAGGACCAGCCGGCGTAGAGCATGTTGAGCTTCGCCTCCTCGGGCTTGTGGAGGAGGTAGGCCGTGCGCTGGCCCGACTCCATCGCCATGACGGAGACCTTGACGCCCACCTGAGCGAACTGCTGCTGCAGGAACTGAATGACCTTCTGCGCGGTCGTGTGGTTGTAGAGCGACCAGAGCGTCGCCGTGAAGCCGTTCGGGTATCCCGCCTCCTTGAGGAGCTCGCGGGCCTTCTTCGGGTCGTAGGGCCAGGCGCCGAACTGCGTCGCGTAGTCCACGCCCTCCGGGGCGATGCCGGTCGCGGGCATGGCGAAGCCGTTGAAGGCGACCTTGGCGAGCGCGGCCTTGTTGATCGCGTAGTTGAGCGCCTGACGGACCTTCGGGTTGTCGAAGGGCTTCATCTTCGTGTTGAAGGCGACGTAGCGCTCGATGATCGAGGGCGAGACCGTGACGTCGATCCCTGGTTCGCCTTCGAGGGTCTTCACCTGTTCGGGAGGAACGGGGAAGATGAACTGCGCCTCGCCCGTGCGCAGCATCGCCACGCGGGTGCTGTTTTCAGGCACGGGCTTGAAGGTGATGCCGTCCAACTTCGGGAGCCCCTTCTGCCAGTAGTTGGGGTTCTTCACGACGTGAAGGATTTCCGACGGGTTGTACTCGGCCATCGTGTAGGGGCCTGTGCCGCAGGGATGGAAGGCGATCTGCTTGCCGGGATACTTCTCGAGCGCCTTCGGGCAGATCATCACGCCCGCCGGGTGCGCGAGCTGGTTGATGAAGGCCGAGAAGGGCTTGTGCAGCGTGATGCGGACCGTGTAGGGATCGACCACTTCGGTCTTCGCAATGTTGTTGTAGAGCGAGTAGCGCCGCAGGGCGTTCGCCTTGTTCGTGACGCGGTCGAAGTTCGCCTTCACGGCGTCCGCCTGAAACTCCGTGCCGTCGTGGAACTTAACGCCCTTGCGCAGCTTCACCGTGTAGACCAGGCCGTCCGGGGAGACGGTGTAGGACTCGGCGAGGACGTTCTGGAGCTTCATGTCCTTGTCGAAGCCGAAAAGGCCTTCGTACATGGTCTTCGCCGCGCTGTAGGAGAGCGTGTCGGTCGCGTCGTATGGATCCATCGTCGTGAAGGTGGAGGCGATGCCGACGGTGATTTCCTTCGCGACGGCAGGAGCCGAGGCGAATGTGGTGAGGGCGCCCGCGAGGGCGAATGTGAGGGCGGCGGCCTTGAGGTGCTTCATGATGGGGCTTCCTTCGTGCTTTGAAACGATCTTCCTTGGACGCCCTGCGGCACACCCATGCGGGGCCGGATGCGCATCACGAGGGCGTCTCGTGTGCGTGCTTTTATTCTGGGCAATCTTCGTGCCAGACCGTCGCCGCCGCCGGGCCCGGGACACGAAGGCGCAAAGGGCGGCGCGGACCCTGCGGTCCGGCCGCCCTTCGCGAGGAGATGCTCCAAGCGCGGAGGACTACTTCACGTCCACATCGCTGAACTCAAACCCGCCGTCGGGCTGGATGTAGAAGCCCGAGACGTTCTTCGCCTGACCCGAGACGTTCTGCTCGGTGACGAGGTAGATCCACGGGCAGTCCTCCCAGACGGCCTTCTGCGCGCTCGAGTAGAGGGCCTGCTTCTTCGCCTTGTCGGTCGTGCGAAGCGCCTCGCGGAAGTTCTCGTCGAGCACCTTGTTCGAGTAGTAGCCGTAGTTCACCGCGACGGGGGCCCAGGAGGCCGTCGCGAGGAGCGGCCTCAAGGCCCAGTCGAGCTCGCCCGTCGAAGAAGACCACCCGGCGTAGACCATCTTCAGCTGGGAGTCCTTGGGCTTCTTGAGGAGGTAGCTCGTGCGCTGGCCGGCCTCCATCGCCATGACGGAGACCTTGACACCCACCTGAGCGAACTGCTGCTGCAGGAACTGAATGACCTTCTGCGCGGTCGTGTGGTTGTAGAGCGACCAGAGCGTCGCCGTGAAGCCGTTCGGGTACCCCGCCTCCTTGAGGAGCTCGCGGGCCTTCTTCGGGTCGTAGGGCCAGGCGCCGTACACGTCGGCGAATTCAACGCCCTTGGGCGCGACGCCGGTGACGGGATCCGCGAGCCCGTTGAAGGCGACCTTGGCGAGCGCGGTCTTGTTGACGGCGTAGTTGAGGGCCTGGCGGACCTTCGGGTTGTTGAAGGGGGCGATCTGCGTGTTGAAGGCGACGTAGCGCTCGATGATCGACGGGGTCTTCGTGATCGTGAGGTTGGGTTCGCCTTCGAGGGTCTTCACCTGTTCGGGCGGCACCGGATAGATGAACTGCGCCTCGCCCGTGCGCAGCATCGCTACGCGCGTGCTGTTCTCAGGCACGGGCTTGAAGGTCATGCCGTCGATCTTGGGGAGGCCCTTGCGCCAGTAGTCGGGGTTCTTCACGACGTGGAGAATCTCGGACGGGTTGTATTCGGCGACCTTGAAGGGGCCGGTGCCGCAGGGATGGAAGGCGAGCTGCTTGCCCGGGTACTGCTTGATCGCGTTCGGGCAGATCATTGCGCCCGAGGCGTGGCCCAACTGATTGACGAAGGCCGAGAAGGGTTCGTGGAGCGTGAACTTCACCGTGTAGGGATCGACCACTTCGGTCTTCGCGATGTTGTAGTAGAGCGAATAGCGCCGCAGGGCGTTCGCCTTGTTCGTCACGCGGTCGAAGTTCGCCTTCACGGCGTCCGCCTGAAACTCCGTGCCGTCGTGGAACTTAACGCCCTTGCGCAGCTTCACCGTGTAGACCAGGCCGTCCGGGGAGACGGTGTAGGACTCGGCGAGGACGTTCTGGAGCTTCATGTCCTTGTCGAAGCCGAAAAGGCCTTCGTACATGGTCTTCGCCGCGCTGTAGGAGAGCGTGTCGGTCGCGTCGTATGGGTCCATCGTCGTGAAGGTGCTCGAAACGGCGACCGTGATTTCCTTTGCTCCGGCCGGAGCGGCCGAGAGTCCGATGAGCGCGCTCGAGAGGGCGAGCGCAGCCGCGGCATGGATGAGCTTCATTGCTTGCATTTGTGAGAAAAGGTGCTTCGCGCACGGCTCCGTTTCCATCAGGAATGGGGGAAGTCGTGGGGCTTTCCTCCTTCTAAGCAAGGGGCGTGCCGAAGAGGGCGTCGGGAGTGAACTACGGGAAAGCGTGCTCCTGCGCACCAGGGTGATGCGCGCCCGTTTGGGGTGCGTTCATGCATCAAAAGCGTGAACAGGCGAAGCTTTCGCGGGCGTCATCAAGCCGTCATGGAGCCGGCGCGGAGGCACGAGTTGGTCGCCGGTCTTGCGTCTTGAGACCGGCGCTTGGGTTTGGAGGCGGTGCGACGGGAGCGCCTTCGCGCTGCCGCTCGGACGGCGGCGGCATGAATTCACGGTCGATGGCGGCCGCTCTGGGTTAGGATCTTATGGGTGGAGGTGCGCAGCCGGGCTCCCTTCGTGCCGAAGCCTGCGGGCCTGCGATAGGCAGAGAGACGCCGGTAATGGCCGCCTCTCCCGTCGTCCAAGTAGGTTGCCGCCGCAACCTCGAATCCATACCGTAAGCATCATCATGCAGCCTCTTCCGTTCGGACTCTCCTCCTTTGAAGCGATTCGCGCCGGCAACGCCGTCTATGTCGACAAAACGGCGCTTCTTCCGGAGTTGGCGCAGATCGGCGCAAAGATTTTTCTCGCCAGACCGAGGCGCTTTGGCAAGTCGCTCCTCGTTTCGACGTTCAAGTCGCTCTTTGCGCACGGACTGCGGGACTTCAAGGGTTTGGCAATAGAGGGACTGTGGAACGACCGGACCTATCCTGTTGTTCATCTCGACCTTTCCGCTTTGCCCGAATTCAGGTCGCGGGGTCAGTTTCAAAGCGTCTGGACTGATTTGCTCGCTGCAAATTTTGCGACGGTCGGATTCCGCTTCGATTCGGCAAGCACCATCTCGTTCTGGCAGCAGTTTCGGTTGTGGCTGCGCTCGCTTCCCGTCCTTTCGCTCGTCGTGCTGATTGATGAATACGATGCGCCACTCACGAGGGTGATCAACGACGAAGATTCGTTCAATGAGGTTAGAGATCAGCTCAATGAATTCTTTCGCGCATTGAAGGAATGCGACGGAGCGCTGCGCTTCTTCTTCATGACGGGCATAACGAAGTTCAGCCACACCAGCATTTTCTCGGCCTTCAACAACCTTTATGACATTTCGCTCGAACCGCAGTACGGCGCGCTTCTGGGCTGGACGGAGGATGAGGTCAAGCAGTGCTTCGGCGAGTATGTCGGGCGGGCCTCCAGAGCCCTGAATGTGTCAACGGAAGAGATTGTCGACGGATTGAGGCGCAATTACGATGGATTTTGTTTTGAACAGACGGGATCCGTTCACGTTTTCTGTCCTTGGTCCGTACTCCATTTCCTGCGTTCTCCTGCAACGGGTTTCCAGAACTATTGGTATCGTAGCGGCGGACAACCGACCGTTCTGAAGAATTTTCTCAAGCGACACGCCATTGCCAATCCATTGAAATACGATGTACCGTTGAGTCTCCCGCTCTCCGAGCTGCAGGCGCCGCGGCAGTACGACGAACTTTCACTCGAAGTGCTTCTGACGCAGGCCGGGTACCTCACCATCCGGTCTGTGCGTTCTGATGAGGTCGTATTTCTCGGGTACCCAAACGAAGAGGTTTCGGTTTCTTTGGCGAGGCTTTATTCAGACGAGCTGCTGCGGGGGCGGCCCATGCGCGGCAATGTGGATGCGCGGCCGGCCGGAGAGGTGCTTGCTTCCGGCTCGCTCTCCGATGTGGTTGCGCTCTTTGGAGATGCATTGAACGCCATCGACTACAAAGACTATCCCATCAAGAGCGAGGCGCACCTTCGGGCTTATCTCCAAGTCCTGCTGATTGGTGCCGCCATGGTGCCTGAGGTGGAGAAGCATTCCGCGCTCGGGCGCAGCGATCTCGAGCTCAATGCCGGATGCCGCCGGTGGGTTTTTGAATTCAAGTATGTGGAACATGAGCGAGACGTTCCCAAACTGCTCAGGAAGGCGCTTGAACAACTCAGGGAGCGGCGCTATGGAGAAACGCCGCACGGCAGAACGCTCCTCAGGGCGGCGTTGGTTTTCGACGGCGCCAAAAGGCGCTTCGCCGCAGCGGAGATGCTGCACGAAGAGAGCGGCTGCGGTGCAAAGTAGCGCTTCAAAGTGAGCGGCTCTTTCAAAGGCGTCTGGAGCTCTGCGGCAGCGTCCGCGTTCACGGCGAGCCATCCTTTGAGCTCTGACGAGGCCGGATGGCGTCACGGATCCCATGCTCCCGTAGAACGTCACTTCGATCACCTGCAGGTCGACGCCTTCTGCGGCGAGCTTCGGCTTGATGAAGTTCAGGATGTCGACGTGCGGCACGGGCGTGGCGCCGATGCGGATTACGTCTGCGGCCGACGCCGCCGTGGAGAAGGAGCCGAACGAAAGGAGGGCCGCTGCGGCAACGATAAAGGCCAGGGACTTGATCATGGCGGAATTCCTCCAGGACGACGACACGGGCTCTCGGGAGGAGCCGTGCGGTTTTTCCTGAAGCCTACGCGGGTCAAGGGGCCGAGCGGCCGCGCGCCGCAGCGCCTCCTTGCGGTATTACCTCTGCGCGACTTCGCCGCCGCAGAGCACCGCCCGCACGGCGCGGTGGATGGCGCGCGCGGCCGTTTCGATCATCTCGACCGAGGCGCTTTCCTGAGGCGTATGGGCGAGCCTGCCTTCGCCCGGTCCGAAGTAGAAGGCCGGAATGCCGAAGGCGCACATGTAGCCGCCTTCGCCCCAACCCGACATCGGCGTGGTCTTCAGGGGACGGCCCACCTCTTCGGTGAGGGCCGCGATCGCCCGGCGGCAGGCCGGAGCGTCCGTCTGGTCGGCGAGCGCGGGCCAATCGCCCGTGATGGTGGTCGAAGCCTTCACGTCGGGGAAGTCCGGATCCTGCCGGCACTCCTCGAGAACGCGCAGGATGCGCTCCTCCTGAAGCCTTCCCGTCTCCTCGCCCTGGAAGCGGAAGTCGATCGTGACGCTGGCGTGCGCGGGGACGACGTTTTCGGCCGCGCCGCCCGAAATCAGGTCGATCGAGCAGGTCTGCGGGCCCTTGGCGGGCCCCTCCTTCATCATTTCAGGAAGACGCTTCCTCGCCTTCACCGCGAAGAGGCAGGCCGCGTCGACGGCGTTGACGCCGAGATGCGGGCGGCTCGAGTGCGCGCTGCGGCCCTCGAAGTCCACGCGGATCCAGGCGTCGCCGCGGTGGGCCGAGTGGATCTCCAGTTCGGTCGGTTCGGCGATGAGACAGGCGTCGGGGCGGGGGGCTCCCGCCTCTTCGAGCGCCGCCTTGACGCCGCGCACGTTCGTCTCCTCGTCCGTCGAGAGGATGAGCCAAAGCGAGCCCGGGAGGTTCTCCTTCGAGGCTTGCGCGAAGGCGGCGATCGCCGCCGCGGCGCCGCCCTTCATGTCGGTCGCGCCGCGCCCGAGGAGCCTCCCCGCCTTCACGTCGCCCGAGAAGGGCGCCTCCATGCCGGCGGGCGGCACCACATCGATGTGGCCCGAGAGCATGAAGGAGGGCGCCTCGGGATCCGTGGATCCCGCGTGCGCGAGGAGCACGGGCGCGTCAGGGACGGCCGTGCAGACGTGCACCTTGACCGACGGGTCGGCGGACTCTTCAAGGATGTGCTTCACCGCCTCGACGACGTCGAAGACGGCGGGGGAGCCGGAAACGGAGGGAATGCGCACGAGCGTCTGCGCGATGGCGACGGCGTCGGGGAGTAGGGAGGAGGCCATGATGAATGAGGCGCGGCGCCGGGGAAAATTCCCGCCGTCCGCGTTCAGAAAGGTTGTCGTTCCTTCGAGCCTATCGCCCGGTTCCGGCGGGCGCCTGCGCAGATCGCCCTAGCTGCGCCTGCGCGGGCGCAAGAGGACGCGCCGCAGCGCGGCTGCGGCCGCTGGCCGCCGGGGCGGGAGCGGGAGGCCCGCGGCTAGAATGCAGTTTCCTTCTGCGGCCTACGCCGCAGGCCTTCCGCCCCACTCTTTCAAAGCGTCCGTCCGGTTCCCGGCGGCTTCGCCCTTCTGCAGAAACAAGCCCGGTATGGAACTCGACCTCATCACCTTTCTGATCGTCTGTCCGCTCGTCTTTCTCGGCGCCCTCGTGGACGCCGTCGCGGGCGGGGGCGGCCTCATCGCGCTTCCGGCCTATCTGCTCGCGGGCGTGCCCGCGCATATGGCGCTCGGCACCAACAAGTGCTCGAGCTGCCTGGGCACCGTGGTCTCCGCCTTCCGGCTCTGGCGGGCCGGGTACCTCCACGTCGGCGCGGCGCTCCCGGCGGTGGTCTGCGCCTTCCTCGGGAGCGTCGGCGGCGCGAAGGCCGCGCTTCTCGTCCCCGAGCACGTCTTCCAGATCCTCCTCGTGGTGATGCTTCCCGTCGCGGCCTTCTTCGTCTTCCGGAAGAAGGCCATCCCCGCCGAGCGGGAACCCATGGACGAGCGGCGCCGGTTGATGATCATCGCGCTCTCGGCCCTGGTCTGTGGCGCCTACGACGGCTTCTACGGCCCGGGCGCAGGCACCTTCATGCTCCTCGCCTTCACTTTCTGGGGGCGCTTGGGCGTCAAGGAGGCTTCGGGCGAAATGAAGGCCGTGAACCTCGCGAGCAACACCGCGGCCTTCGTCACCTTCGCCGCAACGGGCGAGGTGATCTGGGCGCTCGGCCTTACGGCGGCGCTCTTCGGCATCGCCGGCCACTACATCGGCGCGGGGCTCGTGATCAAGAACGGCACGCGGATCGTGCGGCCGATCATCGCGGTCGTGCTCGTGATCCTCTTCGTGAAGACCGGTTGGGAATTGCTCGCCTGAGCCGGGTGCGGCGCAGGAGCCCGGATAAGGGCGCTGCGGCGCCGACGGGAGTCAGCGGCCTGCGAGCCGCCCGAGGATCATCCGGACCTCCTCGAAGGAGGGGGGCGTGAGGTCGTAGGCGCGGTGGATGTAGGCGCCGTCAAAGAGCGCCTCGATCGCCGCGGCCGTCGCGGGCGGAAAGAAGCGCATGAATTCGCGCCTCGAGCGGCGCAGCACGTTTTCCGCGAAGGGCTTCATGTCCTCGCGCCGGCTCGCGTACGCATAGAGCTCGAGTGAAAGCAGAAGCGCCCGCCGGTCCGCCGGCCCGCAGATGATGCGCGCCACCACGTCGAGCATCTCTTCGGGCGACTGCGCGGCCTGAAGCTGCGCGAGAACCGTCCGGGTCATCAACGCGTCGAAGCGCGCGAATGCGGCGCGCAGCAGCTCTTCGCGGTCCGTGAAGTGATAGGTCATCGAGCCGAGCGGCACGCCTGCCTGCTTGGCGACGCGGCGCATGGTGGTCCCCGCGACGCCCACCTCCTCGATCACCTCGATCGTCGCGTCGATGATGCGGCTGCGCCGCTCGGGGTCCCGCCGGCGCCGAGCGTGGGCGGGAGCGGGAACGTTGTAGGTGAAGACCATGCCGGTGGAGTCGGAGGGTTCGGCGGGAAGATCGTCAGTCATGGCGGCGGGCTGTTCGGGAAAGAGGTTGGCGCAAGTGTACAAACGTCCGGCACGAAAACGTGCGCCTCAGCCTTCCCGAAAACGAGACGCTCGAGGGCGGCGCCGTGTGGCTTCACTACGCCGTGAAGAACGTCTGAGAACTTCCCTTCGGGAGCAATCGCCGGAGCCTAACGAGAGAGTGAGTCAAACAACGCCCGCGGCGGGTCGCTCCATTTCATGCGACCGGTTGGATTCACGCAAGGCGCTCCTCCGTCCTTCTTCTTTCCGCCGCCCTCAGCGCGGCTCCTCTCACGGACCTTCCTGCTCTAGCGGGCGAACGGCTCGAGCAGATCGTGCAGGCGTAGCCTCCGCGCGTCGGCACGCCGGGCGACTGCCGTCCGTCCCCGGCAATCCAGAAAGAGGATTCCCGACGGCGATTCTGTTGATCTTTTAGTTCAGCCTATCTTCGGCTTTGGCGTACACAATTAATCCTGAGTTCCCGGGGGAATTTCTATACTCGCCTGACATGCCACTCAATTTGGT
>CAJKCQ010000012.1 GCA_905198475.1 uncultured Sutterella sp.
CTACCTCCTGCTCCCGGGACTTTCACCCGTTGGAATTCGCCCATGCCGGGCACACAACAATTCGGGCCGCGTCTCGGCAACGAGACTGCGGCCCGAATTGTTTTTCTTGCGGGAGCCAAAGTCCGGTGTGAGGCCGGACTTCGCAGAAGCGCGCCCTACTGCTGATCGTCGGTGTTCTTCTCCACGCCCTTCACGAAGTCGGGACGGAGCACCTCGAAGCCGAGCGACTCATTGAGGGCCTCCATGAAGCCCGCACGGTCGGCGGAGCCGTAGATCGAAGCGAGCTCGCGGGCGAGGCCGCGCGTTTCGGCTTCGCTCGCCTTGTGGCTGCGGCCTTCTTCGACGTAGACCACGGCGTAGGAGCCGTCGGCGAGGACGGCGTGCGTCCACGCGGGGAGCTTCGCGGAGTCGAGCGCGAGGGCGGCGTTCACGAGCGCAACCTCCTCGCCCTGCGGATTCTGGCGCGAGATCCAGGCGGCGTCGGAGAACCCGTCGAGGTTCTTCTCCTTCTCGAGCGCCGCGAGCTTCGCCTTGCCGGCGGCCTGGGCGTTCAGAGCGGCCTTCTCGGACTTCAACTTCTCGCCGATGCGGGGGGAGACCTCCGCGAGCGGACGCTCGGTCTCGGGGAAGTATTCGACGACGCGCGCGGCGACCAGGCGGTTGCCCGGCACTTCGATCGCGGTCGAATTGCGCTTCTCCTTGAGGCACTCGGCGCCGAAGAGCATCTCGGCGACGCGCTCGGTGATGATGCGGCCGAGTTCGGGATCGGTGACGCCCGAGCGGGTGACGAAGTCCGTGGTCTCAACCTTGAGGCCGAACTTCTCGGCCGCGGGGGCGAGGGAGTCGGACTGCTCGTAGATGATGTTCGAGAACTCGTCGGCGCGCTCGTTGAAGGCGCGGATCGCGGCCTGATCGGCGTATTCGCGCTCGATCTCGCCCTTGACGGCCTCGAAGGGCTCGACGGCGGCGGGCTGGATGTCGGTGACCTCGATGATGTGCCAACCGAACTCCGTCTCGACGGGGCCGACGATGTCGCCCTTCTTCGCGTTGAAGACGGCGTCCTCGAAGGACTTGGTCATCACGCCGCGGCCGAAGAACGACAGGTCTCCGCCTTCGGCGGCGCTGCCCGGGTCGGCCGACTCCTTCTTCGCCTCGGCGACGAAGGTCGACGGATCGGCCTTCACGCGGGCGAGGATCTCCTCGGCCTTCTTCTTCGCGGCGGCCTTGTCCGTGCCGAACTCGATCAGGATGTGGCTCGCGCGGCGCTGCTCGGGCGTGGTCCAGCGGTTCTTGTTCTGTTCGTAGTAGGTCTGGATTTCCTCAGGGGTGGCCTGGATCCCCTTGAAGCTCTCGGGCGAGAAGACGACGTACTCGGCCTTGACGTGCTCGGGCGAGAGGAACTCCTTCGTGTGGCCGTCGTAGTAGGCCTTCACCTCGGCGTCGGAGACGCTCACCTCGCCGAGGTGCTCCGAAGTCTTCTCGACGTAGGTGCGCACGAGCCGTTCGTTCGTGAGGATCTGGTGCATCGCCTCGACGAGCGCCTTCGGCACCGGGTGCGTGTCGGCGACGCCGCCGATCACGACCTGCTTGGCGAGGTCGCGGCGAATTTCGGCGACGAACTGCTGGTCGCTCTTGCCCTGCGAGCGCAGAAACTGCTCGTAGAGCTCGGGCGAGAACTTGCCGTCCTTCTTCAGGACGTCGGCGTTCTTGATGAGCGCGACCGCATCGGCTTCGCTCACGCCCACGTAGTTCTTGGCGATCGTCTGCGAGAGCGCGACGTCGTCGGTGAGCATGCGCAGGATGTCCGCACGGGCTTCAGGCGTGTCGAGCATGTTGGCGTGGAAGTTGTCGCCCATCTGCTGGCGCAGACGATCGAGCTGCTCGCGCTTGGCCTGGTCGAACTGCTCCGGAGTGACGGCGACCTCGCCCACCTTGACGATGGCGTTGTCGCTCTGACTCATGCGGTTGTAGGAATAGATGCCGGTGACCACGAAGCTCGGGATGATCAGCACCATGGCAATGAACATCAGCCAGCGCTTGTGCTCGCGGAATGCCTGAAGCATAAGGGGATCCTTCGTCTGTCGGCGCTCGAGGCAGGTCCGGGCGACTGCACCCTCTCCCTCTGCGCGCAAAGGTTTCTAATCGGATACACCGAGCGCAGATAACAAAAAAGGCGAACCTCACGGCTCGCCTTCTTCGGAAACTCTGGCGGAGTGGACGGGACTCGAACCCGCGACCCTCGGCGTGACAGGCCGATATTCTAACCAACTGAACTACCACTCCGCAGCTCACCTCTTCATCGAGATCGCTCTCGATCAGAGAAGAATGCGAAGTTTATAGACGAAGCCAACTTCTGTCAAGAGTGAATATTTCCGGACACCCAAAAATGCCGTGTTTGCGGGAGGTTTCAGGCGTTCCGGGCCGTTCTGACCTTCTTCCCGCCCGAGCGGGTATGCTTTCGCGCACCGCGCCCGCGCGCCCATTGATTCTCCGGACCCGTCCCATGTCGATCGACCTTCTCTACATCGCCGAAAAGCCCTCCGTCGCGAACGCGATCGCCGCAGAGCTCGGCGTCCTGAAGCGCGGCGACGGCGTGATCGAATGCCGCGGCAATGCGGCGGTCACCTGGTGCTTCGGCCACCTCCTCGAGCAGGCCGAGCCCGACGCCTATCTCCCCGACTTCATCCCGAAGACGAAGAAGGGGAAGAAGGTCTGGCGCCTCGCCGATCTCCCGATCTTCCCGAAGGCATGGCTCTGCGTGCCGCGGGGCGACAAGGGCGTGAGAAAGCAGCTCTCAACCATCGGCAGGCTCATGAAGAGCGCCCGGGTGCTCGTCCACGCCGGCGACCCGGACCGCGAAGGGCAGCTTCTCGTAGACGAAGTGATCGAACACTTCCACATCACGAAGCCCGTGAAGCGCTTCTGGGTCTCGGCCGTGGACCCGGCGTCGATCCGCAAGGGTTTGACGAACCTGCGCGAGAACACCGACTTCGCCGGCATGCGCGACGCCGCGCGCGGCCGCGCGCGGGCCGACTGGTTGATCGGCATGAACCTCTCGCGCGCCTACACGCTCACGACGCCGCCCGGGGCGCTCCCAGCCGCCGATGCCGCAGGCGCTCCCGACGCCTCGCCAAGACCCCGAGGACGCCCGGAGCGCAATGAGCGGTCGACCGGGACGGACGCGGCGTCCCGGGGGCGCTTCAAGCGCTCGAGCCGCTTCACCCGATCAAACAACGACTTGATCGCGGTCGGACGCGTGCAAACGCCGACCCTCGCGATGGTGGCGCGCCGCGACTATGCGGTCGAGCACTTCGAGCCGCAGCCCTATCTCGCCGTCACGGCGGACCTCTGCGCCGAGGAGAAGACCTTCCGCGCGCGCTGGAAGCCCCGCGAAGGGCAGCCCGGCATGGACGCCGAAGGCAAGCTCCTCATCGACCTCGAAATCGGCCGCAGGCTCGTGGAGCGCCTCTCGAAGGAAAAGACCGCGCGGGTCGTCTCCTCCACGACGAAGCGCCGCAAGGCCTTCCAACCCAAGGCCTATTCTCTTGCCGACATCCAGATCGAGGCGAGCCGCCTCTACGGCTTTTCGGCCGACATGACGCTCAAGGTCTGCCAGTCGCTCTATGAAGCCCACAAGATCACGTCCTACCCGCGCACGGACTGCGGGTACCTGCCCGAGAGCCAGCACGCCGACGCTCCGGCCGTACTCGCGGCGGTTGCAAAGACCATGCCCGCAGCCGCGAGAGCGGTGGAGCGCGCCGACCCGAAGATCAAAAGTCCAACCTTCAACGACAAGAAGGTGACCGCCCACCACGGCATCGTGCCGGTCGCGAACGTCGTTCCCTGGGAGAAGCTGTCCGAGGCCGAGCAGAAGCTCTACCGGCTCATCGCCAAGCGCTACGTGGCGAACTTCTTCCCCGTGCACGAGTACGACGCAACGGAGATCCGCTTCGACATCGGCGGCGAAGCGTTCGTCGCCAAGGGCCGCACCGTGATGATTAAGGGCTGGAAGGCGCTCTTTGACAAGGCGGAGGCCGAAGCCGACCGCAGGAAAGCGGCCGAAGAGGACGAGGACCAGACGCTCCCGCGCCTGAAGGCGGGCGACGCGGCCGAAGTCCTCGCCGTCAAGGGACGCGAAGACCAGACGAAGCCCCCGGCCTACTTCACCGAAGGCACGCTCATCGCCGCGATGGAGAACATCTGGCGCTCCTTCGACGAGAAGGCGCTCCAGGAGAAGCTCAAGGAGGCGGGCGGCATCGGCACGCCCGCGACGCGCGCGGCGATCATTGCAGAGTTGAAGCGCAAGGAATACCTCACCACGGAAGGGAAGAAGCTCCACTGCTCCCCCTCGGGCCGCCGGGTGCTGCTGCGGGCCTCTCCGCGGGTGCGCAGCGCCGCCCTCACGGCGGCGTTCGAAACGAAGCTCTCGGAGATCGAGGCGGGTCGCGGCGCGCTCGACGCCTTTGTTGCGGAATACGAGGCCTTCATCCGCGGGGAGCTCGCGGCCGTTCGCGGGGAGCGCGTGGGCGGAATTCCGCAGGCATGAAAAAGCCCGGCGCCGTTCGTGAAGGGGCCCGGGCTTTGAGAACTGGTGGATGCTAAGAGGTTTGAACTCCTGACCTTCGCCGTGTAAAGGCGCTGCTCTACCACTGAGCTAAGCATCCTTGCTCGGAGCCGGAGGTCGGCACCGAGAGAAGTTTTTTATTTTACCAGTTCTTTGAGATTCTTACCGGGCTTGAAGCGGGCCTGACGCGTCGCAGGAATGTGCATGGGCTTACCCGTCTGCGGGTGCCGGCCGGCACGCGGAGCACGGTCGACAACGCTGAAGCTGCCGAAGCCGAGGATCACAACCTCTTCATCCTTGGCAAGGGCGTCCTCGATCCTCTTGAGGAACGATTCGATCACCTCTCCGGCCTTGCTCTTGCTGATGCCGGTGTCCATTGAGACCTGTTGAATCAGATCCGTTTTGTTCATCATCTCTCTCCTAATTTGCCGTCCGCCGAGAAGGTCCGTGCGGAGAGATCTCCGTTAAGGCCCCCGGACGCTGCGGAACAAACGCGGAGCCCGAAGAATCGTCGGCGGCTCAAGAAAAATTTTATACGGGAACCATTTCCGTATACAAAGCGGCGGTTAAAGATACTACTCCCCCGAACCGCCTTGTATACAAGGCATGAGAAGAAAAAAGCCCCTCAGACCATTGCAGTCCGGGGAGCTTGTTTCATCTCGTTGCGACTTTGAACCGCAACAGTCCTCAGGCTGAGGTCTGCACCGGCGTCATCGCCGTCACCGCGGGTTTGGGCGGCATCGCGAGCGCCGCGGCGTACTCCGCGTCGGTCAGGGGCTTGGGCATGCGCACGAGCGCACGCTCAAGCACCTCTTCGATGCGCTTCACCGGGACGATCTCGAGGCCCTTCAGGGCGTCCTCGTTGATTTCGGTGAGGTCCTTCTCGTTCTCCGCCGGGATGAGCACGGTCTTCACGTTGCCGCGCTGGGCCGCGAGGAGCTTCTCCTTGAGGCCGCCGATCGGCAGCACTTCGCCGCGCAGCGTGATCTCGCCCGTCATGGCGAGGTCGGAGCGCACCGGAATGCGGGTGAGCGCCGAGACCATCGCGGTCGTGATCGCCGCGCCGGCCGAGGGGCCGTCCTTCGGGATCGCCCCTTCGGGGAAGTGGATGTGCCAGTCGGTGTTCGCAAAGACGTCGGGCTTCAACCCCAGGCTCTGCGCACGAGCGCGCACGACCGAGCGCGCGGCCTCGACGGACTCCTTCATCACGTCGCCGAGCATGCCGGTGCGGAGCACCTGGCCCTTGCCCGGGAACGCGACCGCCTCGATCGTGAGGATGTCGCCACCCACTTCGGACCACGAGAGGCCGTTCACAATGCCGACCTGCGGCTCGCGCATGGCGACCGTGATGCTGAAGCGGCGCACGCCGAGGTACTTCTCGAGGTTTTCCTCGGAGACGACGATCGGGAGCTTCGGATCCTTCTTCCCCTCGAGCTCGGTGAGGACGATCTTGCGCAGGATCTTGCCGATCGAGCGCTCGAGCGAACGCACGCCCGCCTCGCGGGTGTAGAAGCGGATGATGTCGCGCACCGCGCCTTCGGTAATCTTCGCTTCGGTCTCCTTCACGCCGTTGGCGCGCATCTGCTTCGGGATCAGATGACGCATCGCGATGTGGACCTTCTCGTTCTCGGTGTAGCCCGAGAGCGAAATGACCTCCATGCGGTCGAGGAGCGCGGGCGGAATGTCGTAGCTGTTCGAAGTCGCAACGAAGAGCACGTCCGAAAGGTCGTACGGGCACTCGACGTAGTGGTCTTCAAAGGCGTTGTTCTGCTCGGGATCGAGCACCTCAAGGAGGGCCGAAGCCGGGTCGCCGCGGTGCGTGGAGCCGATCTTGTCGATTTCGTCGAGGAGGAAGAGCGGATTGCGCACCTTCGCCTTGATCAGGTGCTTGATCACCTGACCGGGCATCGCGCCCACGTACGTGCGGCGGTGGCCGCGGATCTCGGCTTCATCCGAGACGCCGCCCAGGGCCATGCGGACGTATTCGCGGTTCGTCGCGCGCGCGATCGAGCGGCCGAGCGAGGTCTTGCCGACGCCCGGGCCGCCGACGAGGCAGAGGATCGGCGACTTCACCTTGCCGACGCGCTTTTGCACGGCGAGGTATTCGAGGATGCGCTCCTTCACCTTCTCGAGCCCCCAGTGGTCCTCGTCGAGGACGCGGCGGGCGCGGTCGATGTCGTGCGAAACGCGGCTCTTCTTCTTCCAGGGAATCTCGAGGAGCGTGTCGACGTAGCTGCGCACCACCGAAGCTTCAGAGGACGAAGGCGGCATGGTCTTGAGGCGCTTCAACTCCGTCAGGGCCGCGGTCTCCGCGGCCTCGGGCATCTTCGCCTCGCGGACCTTGCGCTCGAGTTCGGCCTCCTCCCCATCGGCCTCTTCGCCGTCGGGATCCATGCCGAGCTCCTTCTTGATCGCCTTCATCTGCTCGTTCAAGTAGTACTCGCGCTGGTTCTTCTCCATCTGGCCCTTGACGCGCATCTGGATGCGCTTCTCGATCTGGCCGCTCTCGAGCGTGCGGTCGAGCACGCCGATGAGGATCTCATAGCGCGCAACCGGGTTGACGCTCTTCAGGAAGTCGAGGCGCTCCTGCGTCGTGAGCGGAATGAAGGAGGCGGCGATGTCGCAGGCGCGCACCGGGTCCTTCTCCTCGATCACGGGCTTCAGGTGTTCGGGCGTGACCTTCTTCACGCTCGAGGCGTAGTCCTGCAGGGACTTCACGAGCGTGCGCTGATAGGCCGAGAGGTCCTCTCCTGGAGGAATCACCGTCGGCAGCAGTTCGGCGCTCGCCTTGAAGAAGCCCGAGGCGTTCACCCAGTCCTTGACGCGGCAGCGGTCCGCGCCGTGGACGAGGGCCTTCACCGAGCCGTCGGGAAGGCGCAGCAGTTGGTCGATTTCACCCGTGACGCCGATGTCGAGGAAGTCCTCCGCGGTCGGCGTGTCGACAGCCTTGTCGCGCTGCGTCACGAGGATCACCCGCCCGGAATGCAGGCGCATGGCGGCCTCGGCGGCAAGCACCGAGATCGGGCGCCCCATGAAGACCGTGGTCATGGAGTTCGGGATGACCACCATGTCGCGCAGCGGAATGACCGGCAGCGGTCCGAGAACCGCCGGAGTCTGTTCGGGAAGTGAATTATTGTTGTTCAAAGCTGTGAATCCCACAAAAAAAGGATGTTTAGAGTCTATATGGGGATGAGGGCCCGCATTTTCAACGGGTCTCGGCAATACCTCAAAGGGCCGCTCCCTCCACCCCCGGCGGGACTCCGTGCATCAGCGGTCGGCGTCCGCCCCGGCGTCGGTGCGCAGGACGTATTCGGGCTTGCCGCCCTTCTTCACCGCCGCTTCGTTCACGATCACCTTGGCGACGTCCTTGCGGCCGGGCACCTCGAACATGGCGTCGAGGAGGATCCCTTCGATGATGGAGCGCAGGCCGCGGGCGCCGGTCTTGCGCTCGATCGCCTGGTGCGCGATCGCCTGGAGCGCCTCGGGCGTGAACTCAAGCTCCACGTCCTCCATCTTGAAGAGCACCTTGTACTGGCGCACGATCGCGTTCTTCGGCTTCGTGAGAATCTCGATCAACGCCTTCTCGTCGAGCTCCTCGAGCACCGTGATCACCGGCAGACGGCCGACGAGCTCCGGAATGAGGCCGTACTTCACGAGGTCGGCCGTTTCGATCTGGTTGTAGAGCTCCGAGAGGTTGTGGTCGCGCTTGCCCACCACCGTGCCCGAGAAGCCGATCTCGCTCTTCTCGGTGCGGTGGCGCACGATGCGCTCCATGCCGTCGAAGGCGCCGCCGCAGATGAAGAGGATCTGCGTGGTGTCCACCTCCATCATGGGCTTGCCGGGATTCTTGCGGCCGCCCTTGACGGGCATGGAGGCGATGGTGCCTTCGATGAGCTTGAGGAGCGCCTGCTGCACGCCCTCGCCCGACACGTCGCGGGTGATCGAGGGGTTCTCGCTCTTGCGGGCGATCTTGTCGAGCTCGTCGAGGTAGATGATGCCCTTCTGGGCGCGCTCGATGTCGCCGTCGGCGGCCTGCACGAGCTTGGCGACGATGTTCTCGACGTCCTCGCCCACGTAGCCCGCCTCGGTGAGGGTGGTGGCGTCGGCGATGGCGAAGGGCACGTCGAGGGCGCGCGCGAGCGTCTGCGCGAGCAACGTCTTGCCCGAGCCCGTGGGACCGACGAGGAGGACGTTGGACTTCTGCAGCTCGACCTGGTCTTCGAGGCCCTTCAACTTCGCGTCGCCGCTCGTCTTGAGGCGCTTGTAGTGGTTGAAGACCGCCACGGCAAGCGTGCGCTTGGCGCGCTCCTGACCGATCACGTAGCTGTCGAGGAGTTCATAGAGTTCGCGGGGCGTCGGAACCTTCTGCGGGAAGGCGGCCTTCGCCTCGGCAGGCGCTTCGCCCTGGGGGGCCTCGGCGCCCTCGGCGCCGCGGTCGCCGACATTGAGTTCGCTCGCCATCGCGCGCACGCAGTCGCCGCAGAGCAGTTCGCCGTGCAGGCCCTGGAAGAGCGCGTTGCACTGCGACTCTTCACGGCCGCAGAAGGAGCAGTAGCGTTTAGCCATAGTGGATCTATCCTTGGTCGCCCGGCGGGTCTCGCGTCCGCTGTGGGGCCTCTGAGGGGCCGCAGCGGGAGACGGTGCGGGACGTTGTGCTTGTTCTTTTGGGTGGCCGCGCTGGTCCGCCGCCCTTCGATGAGGGGGCGGCCCGGCGGCCGGAAGTGCGCTTCAGGGAGACTCGGAAAGCCTCCCTTGGGAAGCGCGGCATGAGGATCAGAGGTCGGCGCGGGTCGTGAGCACGCGGTCGATGAGGCCGTACTCGAGGGCCTCCTGCGCGCTCATGAAGTTGTCGCGGTCGGTGTCGCGCACGAGCTCTTCGTAGGAGCGGCCCGTGAAGCCCGCCATCAGTTCATTCATCTGACGCTTGATGAGCGTGAGCTGGCGCGCGCGGATCTCGACGTCGCTCGCCTGGCCTTCGGCGCCGCCCAAGGGCTGGTGGATCATGATGCGCGAATGCGGCAGCGCGTAGCGCTTGCCCTTCTCGCCCGCGGCGAGGAGGAAGGCGCCCATCGAGGCGGCCATGCCGAGGCAGATCGTGTTCACCTTCGGACGGATGAAGTTCATCGTGTCGAAGATCGACATGCCCGCAGACACGGAACCGCCGGGGCTGTTGATGTAGAGCGAGATGTCCTTGTCGGGATCCTCGCTCTCGAGGAAGAGCAGCTGGGCGACGACGAGCGAGGCCGTCTGATCATTCACCTCGCTCGTGAGGAAGATGATGCGGTCGCGCAGCAGGCGCGAATAGATGTCAAAGCTGCGTTCGGAGCGGCCGGAGTTTTCAACGACGATGGGGACGAGGGACATAGCTGAGGTGTTCTCGATGATGAATTCGGGGGCTGGCGCGGCGGTGAGGAAGGAGCGGGCGCGAAGAGACGCGCCCGGGCGGCTGAATTTTCCCCGCCGGGTCCGGGAGGAGCGCTCGGGACGCGGGGAAAACCGCGGCGTGCGCAGAGGTGCGGGACATTATCGCGGAGAACGCCGCTTCCTGCACCCGCGGCAGGGCGGACGGGGAGCTGCCGGCCCGATAAAAATAGCAAGGGCGCCTTGCGGCGCCCTGCTTGATTCCCTCCGGATCCTGCCCGCTTTTCTCAAAAAACTCAAGAATGCGAAGCGGAAGTCCCCTCGCGGGAGCTCCCGCCCGCCTCATTTCGAGGATTCCGAAGAGGCGGGCCGGACTTGCGGGACTGCGGTGTCGAGCGAGGCCTTAGAAGGCGCCCGTCATCACCTTGTCGAACTCGACGGTCTCGTCCGAGGTCGTGGCGTGATCGAGGATCCAGTCGCAGACGTTCTTCTGCTGGCACTGGACGGCGATGTTGGCGCGGCTCTGACGATCGGTCATGATGGACTCGACGACCTGGGCGGAGTTCTCGTAGGCGCCGGCGAACATCTCGGCGCGGGCCTTGATCTGCTCGTCGGTGGCTTCGAGGTGCTCGCGCTTCGTGAGGGCTTCGACGAAGAGGCCGAGGCGGACGCGCTTCTCAGCACCTTCCTGGAACATCGTGTCGGGGAAGTTCTCGGGAACCTTGCCGCCGCGCTGCTTGATGTTCTGGGCGAAGTTCTCGGCCATCGCGCGGCGTTCCTGGGCGACCACGGCGGTCGGGACGGGGAACTTCAGGGCGGCGGTAACGGCCTCGAAGGCTTCGTTTTCGGTCTTTTCGGTGAGGCGGGCCTGGACTTCGCGCTCGAGGTTGGCGCGGATTTCGGCGCGCATCGCGTCGACGCCGCCCTCAACGCCGAGGGACTTGGCGAACTCGTCGTCCACTTCGGGGAAGTGGGCTTCCTCGATCTGGGTGACTTCAACTTCGAACTCGACCTTGGCGCCGTTCAGCTCGGCGGGACCGTAGTCTTCCGGGAAGGTCATCTCGAAGGTCTTCTTCTCGCCCTTCTTCATGCCTTCAACGGCGGCTTCGAAGTCGGCGAGCATGCGGCCGGCGCCGATCTCGAACTGGAAGCCTTCGGCCTTGCCGCCGGCGAACTCAACGCCGTCCTTCGTGCCGCGGAAGTTGACCGTGACGCGGTCGTCCTTGCCGGCGGCGTGGTCCTCGGGGGCCTCGGTGTAGGTGACGCGCTGGCGCGACATCACGTTGAGGGTCTTCTCAACGGCGGCGTCGTCGACCGTGCAGGTGTAGCGCTTGAGCGTGAGGGCCTTGAAGTCCGGATCAACGATCTCGGGGAAGACTTCAAAGACGGCCTTGAACTTCATGTTCTCGGCGTCTTCCTTGTCCTCGACGAGGTCGATGCGCGGCTGGCCGGCGATCTCGAGGCCGGAGGCCTGAGCGGCCTTCACCCAGGCCTGGCCGACGAGCTCGTTGACGGCCTGGTCGTAGGCGCGCATGCCGTACATGGCCTCGACCTGAGCCATCGGAACGTGGCCCTTGCGGAAGCCCGGCATCGTGGCGGTCTTGGCGTAGTTGCGCAGGTACTTCTTGACGAGCGCCTGAACGTCGGCGGCCGGAACGGAGAGGTCGAGGGAGCGCTCAAGCGGGTTCACCGTGGGAGCTTCAACGGCCTTTTCTTCCTGGGGAGCCGCAGCCTGTTCAGTCTTTTCTTCAGTCATTTTGTTCGTCGCTGAAAAATCCGGGCGCCCTCTGAAGGCCTGCAACATTCTTTTTCGAACATTGCCCGGCTTGGAGCCCGAGAAGTTGGAAAATGCCGCCCGAAATGCATTGGGCGCCCCTCCAAGGGTGCGCCCGCCTCCGGCCGGTTCGGAAACCTTTTGCTCCGGGGGGAAGCCCGACGAAGGCGCATGAGCGCGCGGACGGGGGTCCTCCCAAAGACGAATTCCGCATTATACCGGACCACTAGAGGCGATGCATTTTGTGTGATCCGCCTAAACTCATGCGCCCGCTGTATTTTTAGCGCGCCCGTCCATTTGCTCCGCCCAAACGCCATGCCCGCCCAGACCGCCCCGACCGTCATTTCAGCCGCCCGCCGGCTTCTCGCCCCGCTTCTCGCCTCCGCCGCCCTCGTTCTCGCGGGGTGCGCAGCGACGACCTCGAACCGCGCGCCGGCCGATGACGCCTCCACGGCCGCCGCCGAAGCCTCCGCGCCCGCCGTGCACGAGACCGTCCGGACCACCCGGAGCGTCCGCCTGCAGTCGGCGGGCTACCGCGCCCGCATCGAGGAGGTGGTCGCACGCATGCGCGCCGCCTGCGTGGCCGACGACTATCAGCCCTACTTCAGGAAGACCGCCTGCCTGCCGGGCGGCATCACCGAGGAGATGCTCGCCGACCGCACGCGCATCACGGCCGCGCAGAAGCGCGCCGCCCAAAAAGTCTTCGCCCTGACGCACGCCCTCAACGAGGAGACGCGCCGCATCATGATCGAGTCGGGCACGCCCGAGGAGCGCGCCCGGGCGCTCGCCTCCCAGTCCGAGCGCGACCCGCTCATCTCGGCGCTTCAGGAGGACCTGCTCGCCGGGCGCATCACCTGGGGCACCTACAACGCACGCAGGCTCGAACTCCACCACGCCGCGTCCGGGCGCTGAGCCTTCGCTCCCGGGCCGGGCGTTTCTACTTTCGGCCCGCCTCCTGTAGAATGGCCGCTCGCACGAAGTTGCGCGAGTGGCGAAATTGGTAGACGCACCAGGTTTAGGTCCTGACGCCCCTACGGCGTGCCGGTTCGAGTCCGGCCTCGCGCACCAGACAAACAAGAGGTCGGAGCGGATTTGATTCCCGCTCCGGCCTCTTCCTTTAGGTGCCGGTCACTTCAGACCTTGAGCCGTCACTTCGACTCCTGAGAGAGGGCCTTTTCAACCGAGAACGGCCAGGCCTGGTAGCCCGTGCAGTTCTTGAGCTGAATTTCGACGGAGGGCTCCTTCGCACCCCACTTGAACTCCTCGATGAAGGGGTTCGGGGCCGAGGTGAAGGCACCGCTCGCGAGGTCAAAGTTCGCGCCGGCCGTGGCCGAGTAGACGAAGATCGAGTTCTTGTCGGGCTGGTACTCGGTGAGCGACGTCACCGGGCTGTACCACCCGTGGCCGCGCTCCTTGCCGTACTCCCAGACCTGTTCGACGGTCATCTTCTTCTGGTCGATTCTGTAGACCACCGAGCGCGAGTACTTCATCTCGGGCAGCGCGGGCTGCTCCATGCCGCGCGAGTCGCCGTTGTCGAAGGCCGAGACGAAGATCACGTCGCCCTTGCTCTTCTCGTCGATCTTGAAGGCGGTGTGCTGTGTCCACGTCCAGTCGAAGTCGCCCTCGCACCTGCTGCCCTCGCACTTGATCTTCTGGCCCTTGGCATCCACCGGAGTGAGGACCTTTTCGGCCCAGCCCTTCTTCCAGCCTTCAGGCGAGGAGAGGATCCACTTCACCTTCTTGTCGCGGCCGATCTTGATGATCGCGGACTGGTGGCGAGAGCTGATGATGATCGAGTCGTCCTCGGGGTCGTAGTCCACGGAGTTGACGTGCGCCCAGTTGCGGCCCGGGCCCGTGCCCACGATGTCGCCGAAGCGGTCGGAGGCGTCGAGCTTCGCGATCTCCTCGTGCGAGAGGGTCTTGCCGGCCTGATTGGCGTCGATGTTGAGGCACACCGCCCCCTGGTCGAGCACCTTCATCACGTTGTCGCGGTACGGGTCGAGGATTTCGGCGAGGCGCCATTCATCGACGACGTTGCCGTTCTGGTCCACTTCGGCGATCACGTCGCGCACCGTGCGCACGTTCTTGCCGTCGGCGCGCTTCCAGTTCGAGCTCGCCACGCGCAGGAAGTAGTGTCCGTTCTGCGCGTCGTCCATCGAGTGCGAGAAGTCGCCGTAGCGCAGCGGCAGCCGGCGGTTGAAGACCTCGCGGCCGAGGATGTCGTACTTCACGTAGCGCTGACCGAAGCCCCAGGTGAGGAGGCCGTCGTTGTTCTGCTTGAAGCCCATCATCACGCCCGCGGAGTAGAGCGAGTTGAGGTCGTAGATCGGGTTGGCGAACATGTACCAGCGCACTTCGCCCTTGGTGTCGATCACGGTGTTCTGCGGCCAGAAGTTCCACTCGAGGGCGCCGCCGGTGGGGTTGTTCCAGACGGCGCGCGTGCCGATGCCCGATTTCTGGGCGATGTTGTTCACGAAGTACAGACGGTCGGAGAAGTCCGCGTCCACCTTCTTCACGTCGACGCCGAAGGGCATCGCGCGCTCCATCTTGTTGCCGGCGGGCTCAAAGTAGACGGGCGGCGCATAGAGCTTGTATTCGTCGGTGAACTTCTCGTGCTTGCCCGTCGTGTCGATGCGGGTGTAGTCCACGCGGATGGTGTTCATGTAGTCCGCGTAAAGGCCGAACACCGGGATGCCCCCGTGAGTGAGGAGCTGGGTGCGCGAGACCTTGTAGTCGATCGCCTGGCCGCCCTGCTTCGGGACGATGTGGACCGTCACGTCGGCGAGCGTGTAGCCGCCGTCGCGGATCACGGCGGTGAGCGGCGCGATGCCGTAGGGATTTCCCATCACTTCGCCGATGTGGCCCTGGACCTCGTAGTCCACCTTCGCGCCCGAGGCGCCGCCGATGGCCATGGCGGCGGCAGGTATGGCGGCGGCAACGGCGACCGCAATCCACTTCATCTTCATAACTCATGCTCCTTTCCGGGCGGTCCCCGTCTTTGCGGCGGCGCCCGTTGATGGTCCGCCACCCATTGCTCCGGGCGGCGGAATGAAGTCAGTATGAAGAATTCACCTGAAAGGCGTAATCCGAGCCTCTCCCGGGGTACGTTGCAGTTCCCGTCGTTCGCTTTTGCGGAAATCGGAAAATACTTCAGAACCGACCTTCAATCTTCGACAATCGGCACGGCCGCGACGTCGGCATAAGGCTCCTTCGCGCTAGCGAAGACCGAGCGCACCCAGACGGAGGCGGGATCGCGGTCGAGCCGCTCGTGCCAGATGAGGCTCGGTCCGAAGACGGTGGCGCTCCGCGGCCGACCGAGGATCACGAGGTCGGGCATGAGGTCGACGAGCTTCGCCGCAAGCTGCAGCGGGAGCGCCCCCCAGAGGTTCGTGCGGCGCAGCGCCTGCGCGATCGGCAGGAAGTAGGGCGACCAGACCGCCACGTGGTCGGGCACCATCGGCGCGTCCGCCTCGCAGACCGCCCAGAGCTCGTTCGGGTCGTTCGAAGGCGCTGTCATCACGCGGACCTGCCGATAGGGCTCGAAGTCGGCGCGTACGAGCGGGCGCCTTCCATGCAGTTCGGCCAACGGATGGCTGCGGCGGCAGACGAAGACGAAGACGTCGTCTGCGAGCCTCAGGCTGCGGATGCGCTCGTCGGAGGGCACGAACGGATAGACGGCGAAGTCCGCCTCGCCCGCGGCGAGGACCTTGACGAAGTCCGCGCGGATCGGCCGGAAGTCCACGCCGATCCCGGGCGCCTTCTCAAAGAGCGCGGAGAGCGCGGGCGTGAGGAAGGTGAAGACCGCGTTGTCCACACAGAGGATGCGGAACGTGCGCCGCACCTCTGCGGGCCGGAAGACTTCGGGCTCGAAGAGCCGGGCGTAGCCCGCGGTGAGGGAGGCGACCTCGGGAAGAAGCTCCCGCGCCCGAGGCGTGGGCGTGAGGCCGCGGCTCGTGCGCACGAAGAGCTCGTCCTCGAGCAGGCCGCGGAGCTTCGCGAGCATGCGGCTCGCGCCGCCGATCGACATGCCGCACTCGCGCGCCGCCCGCGTGAGCGAACCCGTGCGGAAGACCGCCGAAAAGAGAAAGAGCGCGTCGGTGTCAATGTTGGGTCGGTGCATGATCGCTGGTCTCCTTCTCATGCTTTCCGTCGAAAAGCAGAAGGCGGCGCCCGGATGATGGAACGCCGCCTTCAGATGGCGGGACTTCAGAGCGGATCCACCCGAAGTCCGCCGGCTTCACGCTTGCGGAAGCTTAGTGCTTACCGCCGCAGCCGCAGCCTTCCTTCTTCTCTTCGGCGTGCTCGTGCGCATGGTCATGACCGCAGCAGCATTCGCCGTCCTTGTGCTCGTGGTGGTGGCCGCCACAGCCGCACTCTTCGTGCTCGTGGTGGTGGTCGTGGCCGCAGCAGCACTCGCCCTCGTCGTGGTCGTGATGGTGGTGGCCGCCGCACCCGCACCCTTCGTGCTCGTGGTGGTGGTCATGACCGCAGCAGCATTCGCCGTCCTCATGGTGGTGATGATGGTGATGGTGGCCGCAGCCGCAGGAATCGTCGTCGTGACAGCCGCAGCCGCACCCGCCGCCATGGACTTCACGGAACTGGATCGGGTCGAAGGGCGACTCGGCCTCGGTCACCTGCAGGCCGACCATCTCGAGCATCTTGGCGAGGTTCGGCAGCGGCAGGACCGCGAAGCCTTCCTCGATCTGGGCGATGCGCACGCCGCGGTTGATGAGGGCGCCGGCGGCTTCGCGCAGCACGTTGAGGTCGCCCGTGACGTGAAGGACCTTCTCAACGGCCGGACGGACGGCCCAGAAGGCGCCCTTGTCGTCGAGGAACACATCGTTCACTTCGACGGCGCGGAGCTGTTCGGCCGGAACGGCGAGCGTCACGTCGCCTTCGGGCGTGTGGATCGTTGCGGGGAGCTCGGCGCGTTCGGCCGAGGTGAGCGGCAGCGCGTGGGCGCGGTCGAGGACGGTCTGAGCCGGAGCAGCCTCGGCGGGCAGAAGCTTCGTAAGCGTGGTCATGGTGCGTGAATCCTGATGAATCAGGGCCCGCTGCGGTGCGAACGGCCGCGGCGGACCCGAGCTGATGAAAACTTTTCTATTTTAAGGACTCGGGGCCGGGGCGCCCTACTCATTTGGAGCAAGAGGTTTCCTCAGGCCCTGTGCGCGGCGCGCGCCTCAGGGAAAGAGCGCCGCGAGCGCGTCGGAGAGCCGGTCCACGGCGACAACTTCGAGCCCCTCGACGGGCTGCTTCGGGGCGTTGGCGCGTGGAATGAGGGCTTTGGAGAATCCAAGCTTCGCCGCCTCCCTCAGGCGCTCCTGCCCGCGGGGCGCGGGGCGAATTTCGCCCGCCAGGCCCACTTCGCCGAAAACGACCAACCCGCGCTCGAGCGGGCGGTCGCGCCACGAGGAGCAGATCGCGGCGAGGACCGCGAGGTCCACCGCCGTCTCGGAGATCTTCACGCCGCCCACGGCGTTGATGAAGACGTCCTGATCAAAGAGCGCGACCCCGGCGTGGCGGTGCAGGACCGCGAGGAGCATCGCGAGGCGCTGATTGTCCACGCCGACGGCGAGCCGCCGCGGTGCGGGCGAATGGGTTTCGTCCACGAGCGCCTGAATTTCGACGAGTAGCGGCCGCGTGCCCTCCTGGGTGACGAGCACCGCGGACCCGGGGATGTTCGACTTGTATTCTGAGAGGAAGATCGCTGAGGGGTTGGTGACGCCCCTGAGCCCGTGGTCCGTCATCGCGAAGACGCCCAGTTCATTCACCGCGCCGAAGCGGTTCTTGAAGGCGCGCACGAGGCGGAAGTTCGAATGGGTGTCGCCCTCGAAGTAGAGCACCGTGTCGACGATGTGCTCGAGGATGCGCGGGCCCGCGAGGGCGCCGTCCTTCGTGACGTGCCCGACGAAGAAGAGCGTCGAGCCCGAGGTCTTCGCGATGCGCGTAAGGCGCGCGGCGCACTCCCTCACCTGAGACACCGACCCCGGGGCGCTCTCGAGCGCCGCGGAGAAGAGCGTCTGAATGGAGTCGATCACGACGAATTCGGGGCGCTTCTCGCGGATCACCGCCTCGATGTGCTCGAGCTCGATTTCGCTCATGAGCTGCAGGCCCGCAAGCGGGAGCTGCAGGCGCTGGGCGCGCAGCGCAATCTGCGACGCGCTCTCCTCGCCCGAGACGTAGACACACTTGAGGCCGCCCGCGACGAGCCGCGCCATCACCTGCAGGAGCAGCGTGGACTTGCCGATCCCGGGGTCGCCGCCGATCAGAGAGACGCCGCCCTTCACGAGCCCCCCGCCCATCACGCGGTCGAATTCCGAGAGCCCGGTTGCGACGCGCGGCGCCTCCTCGGCCGAGACGTCGGCGAGGTCCTGGAGCGCCCCGGTGGTGTCCACGAAGCCGCGGCCCGCGCGAGCGTCCGAACCGTAGCGCGACTGCGTCGCGGTCGGAACCTTGAACTCCTGGAGCGTGTTCCAGGCGCGGCAGTGCGGGCACTGACCCTGCCACTTCACCGTCGTACCGCCGCACTCGGAGCAGACGAATTCGACGCGGTCGCGCTTGGCCATCAATCCGCCTCCTCGGAGAGGACGATCGGCACGCGGCGCGCGAGGGCGCAGATGAGTTCGTAGCCGATCGTGCCGCAGCAGGCGGCGACGCGGTTGACGGGCAGATGCCGCCCCCAGAGCTCGACGCGGCTGCCGAGCTTCGCGGCCGGCACGTCCGTGACGTCGATTTCGAGCATGTCCATCGAAACCGCGCCCGCAAGCGGCGCGGTCTGCCCCTCGACCCAGACGGGCGAGCCGTCGGGCATCGAGCGGGGGTAGCCGTCGGCGTAGCCGCAGGCGACGACCGCGATGCGCGAGGGGCGCTTTGCGGTCCAGCGCGAGCCGTAGCCCACGGACTCGCCCGCGGGAATCTCCTGGATCGCGATGATCTTCGCCGTGAGAGTCATCGCCGGGATGATGCCGAGCTCTTCTGAGGAAACGTGGGCGTCGGGCGAAACGCCGTAGAGCGCGACGCCCGCGCGCACCGCCTCGCCTCCGACCTCGGGGTGAAAGAGGATCGCGGCGGAATTGGCCATGCAGGCCGCGGCCGCGCCGCGCGCGAGCCGCCCCATGCGCGAGAGCTGGCGCTCCACGGAAACGGGCGACTCGGGGCTGTAGGTGGGCTCGGCGTTCGCGAAGTGCGTCACCACGTCCATCACGCGCACGCCGGGAATGGCGGTGAGCTGGTCGTAGACGGTGTTCACCTCGACGGGAAGGAACCCGAGGCGGTTCATGCCGGAATTGACCTTGATGTGGCAGCGCACGTCCTTCACGCCGTGCTTCCTCAAAAGCTCGATCTGCCAGGGCGAGTGAATCACCGTCTCGACCTTGAGCTCCTGCATGGGCTCGATGTCCGATTCGTCGAAGAAGCCTTCGAGAAGCAGCAGGCGCTTGGCCCAGCGGCAGCGGCGTGCGAGCTCCGCGTCCGAGAGGTCGATGAGCGCGAGGCCGTCGGCGTCGGCGAAGGCCGTGACGGCGTTTTCCAGCCCGTGGCCGTAGGCGTTCGCCTTCACGACCGCCCAGACGGCGCGGCCCGCGGCCTTTTGACGCATCACGCCGAGATTGTGGCGCAGGGCATTGAGATCGATTTCAGCAAATATGGGACGCGGCATGGGCCGACTCGGCTCCGTGAATGGGTTGAGGAAGGGGGTGCGGCGAACGGCAGGGGTCCGCGCGCGGCCGAAGAGATGAATTTTCGCACCTTGCGGGCTTGCGGATGGCCGCGCCGTCTGCAACGGTCTGTATCCTGCCGAAGACGTAGTCCGAAGGGCTGCGGCGGGACCTCAGGAGCGGCTCGGCGCCGGTTTGATAGACTTCCGGCCGGAATTCGAACGTCTTCCGGCCGCACTCCCCGTGCGGCCTTCCCCACAACAACGACGGACTTTGTCTTCTGATGCATCGCGGCTTCTACACCATCATGGCGGCGCAGTTTTTGTCCTCCATCGCGGACAACGCGCTTCTGATCGCGGCCATCGCGCTCCTCACGAGCCTCGGCGCCCCGGACTGGCAGACCCCGCTTCTGAAGCTCTTCTTCGTCGTGAGCTACGTGCTCCTCGCCGCCTGGGTGGGCATCTTCGCCGACTCGATGCCCAAGGGCCGGGTGATGTTCCTCACGAACGCCCTGAAGGCGCTCGGGTGCCTGCTGATGCTCTTCGGCGGCCATCCGCTCCTCGCCTACGCAATCGTCGGCATCGGGGCGGCCGCCTATTCGCCCGCGAAGTACGGCATCCTCACCGAACTCCTTCCGCCCGAGAAGCTCGTCATCGCAAACGGCTGGATCGAAGGCCTCACGGTGGGCTCGATCATCCTCGGCGTCGTCCTGGGCGGCGTGCTCATCAAGCCCGAAGTCGCGCAGCCGATCCTCAACGCCTTCTCGCTCGACGCGATCGGGCTCCACTCCTTCGCCGAAGGCGCGATCTTCGCGATCACCTTCGTCTACGTCGCCGCCTCGCTCGTCAACCTCGCGATTCCCGACACGGGCGCGCGCTATCCGAAGCAGAAGTTCGACCCCTACGACTCGATCCGCGGATTCCTCAAGTCCTGCACGCTCCTTTGGCACGACCGCCTCGGGCAGATCTCGCTCTGCGTGACGACGCTCTTCTGGGGCGCGGGCGCGGTGCTGCAGTTCCTCGTCCTCAAGTGGTGCGACCACGCGCTCGGCATGAACCTCTCCCAAGGCGCCGTGATGCAGGCGGTCGTGAGCCTCGGCATCGCCGTTGGCGCGGTGCTCGCCGCCGCCCGCGTGCCGCTCAAGGACTCTCTGAAGGTCCTCCCGATGGGGATCATCATGGGGTTCCTCGTCACCGCGATGGCCTTCTACACGCGCGACGCCGCGCCTGCGGGCGGCATCGCGCTCTTCGGGTTCGAGCTCTCCTGGGCGACCCTCATCGCCGCCGTCGGCATGATCGCCGTAGGCATCTGCGCGGGCTACTTCGTCGTGCCGATGAACGCCCTTCTGCAGCACCGCGGGCACGTCCTCATGAGCGCCGGACGCTCGATCGCCGTGCAGAACTTCAACGAGAACCTCTCGATCCTCACGATGTTGGGCGTCTACGCGCTCCTCATCAAGTTCGACCTCTCGGTCCCCGCGACGATGATCCTCTTCGGCGCCTTCGTGATGGTCTCGATGACCCTTGTGATCGTCAAGCACCTGCGCAACCAGAAGGAGTTCGACAGCACGCACCTGATCGGCGAAGAGAAACGCCACTGATCCCGTCGGCGCACCGTCCGAGAAAACGCCCCGCAGCCGGAAAAAACGGCGCGGGGCGTTTTGCTTGTGGTGCGGCTCGGAGCGGCGGACCCGGCTGATCAGGCCTCCGCGATCCGCCGCACGCCCGGGCCCGTGAGGTCGGAGGCCCCGGAGACGCCGCGCGGGTGCACCTCGATCCGCACGGGGATGCGTTCGCGCACGGGACCGACGTGGCTGATGAGGCCGATCAGTTTTCCCGAGCTCTGCTGGAGCATCTCGAGCGCGGTGAGGGCCCGCTCGAGCGACTGCGGGTCGAGGGACCCGAAGCCTTCATCAAGAAAGAGCGTATCGACCCGCATGCGCTTCGTGCTGATCCGCGAGAGGGCGAGCGCGAGCGCGAGCGACACCATGAAGGTTTCGCCCCCCGAGAGGTTGAAGGACGTGCGCTCAATCCCGGCCATCAGCTGGTCGCGCACGGCGAGGTCGAGCCCTTCGTCGCCCGACGCGATGAGTTCGTACCGGCTCCCCATCTGACCGAGGACGGCGTTCGCCTGCTCGAGCAGAAGCGCAAAGGTGAGGCGCTGCGCGGCCTTCCGGAAGCGCTTGCCGTCGGCCGAACCGATCAGGGCCGAGAGCCGCCCCCAACGGTCGGCGGCGATGCGCCGGCGCTCGAGCTCGACCCGGGCCTCGGCGGACTGCCGGCGGCGCTCGTCGTCGGCCTCTCGGCGGGCGGCGAGCGCGCCCTTTCTTTCGGCCGCCGCGTCCGCTTCGGCACGGGCTTTTTGAGCGGCCGCATCGAGCTCCTCCACGGGCGCGTCGCGCCGCGGAGCTTCGAGAAGCTTCGCGAGAACGCCCGCCGTGCCCTCCACCTCGCGCTCGGCCGCGGCAAGCGCCCTTTCATGCGCGCTGAGGCGGCTGCGGCCTGAAGCGATGAATTCCGCGGGGCGTTCAGCCGCGAGCACCTCGTCCTCACTCGAAAACCCTGCGGCGGCGAGGAGCGCCGTGAAGGCCTCAGCCGCGTCGGTCATGCGGCGGGCGAAGTCGTCCGCAGCCTTCTTCTCCGCCTCGGCCTTGGCGGCGTGGGACTCCTTCGCCTTGGCGAACTCCGCCGCACCTGCATCCGCCTGCCGGCGCAGGAGCGCCGCGGCCTCGAGCGCCCGGTCGAGCGTCGCGCGTTCGCTCTTCGCGTCGCGGGCGCCCCATTCGCGGGCGCGCTCGCTGCGGGCTTCGGCGAGCGCCGTCATCGCGGCCTTGTCCTTCTCCTTGGCGCGCCGGGCGGATTCGTCGGCGGCCGCAAGGGCGGTCTTCGCGGCCTCCATGCGGGCGCGCAGCCCCTCGAGCGCCTTCTCCGACTTCTGAATCTCGAGCACCGCCGCGACGCGCTTGTCCGCACGCGCCCTCAGGTCCGTGAGCAGATCGAGGAGTTCGGCGTCGGTCCCGGGCGCGGCGCCCTCCGGAACGAAGGGCGCGACGGCGTCGATGAGCGCGCGGCGCGCCTCGTTCCATTCGCCTTCGAGCTGCACGCTCTGCTTCTTCGCCCGCTGCCAGAGGCCGCGCTGGGTGTTGAGCCGCCCCTCCGCGTCCGCGGCGGCGGTGCGCTTCCCGCCCGCATTGCGCTCGGCCGCGGTGAGCGCGCGGTTTGCGTCGTCCAAGGCCTTCGCCGCGCGGCCCGCGGAGACGGACCACGCTTCAACCTCTCCGAGGGCGCTGCGGAAGCGCTCGAGGAGCGCCGCGTCCACCGTCCCATGGAGCTCCGCGTAGAGGCCCTTCAGGCGATCGACCCGGGCCGTGAGGCGTGCGGCCGCAGACTGCGCCCCCGCGCCCGTTTCGCCCGCAAGCGCCTGCAGGCACTCGAGGCATTCAAGGAGCCACTCAGCCGCCCAGAGGCGGCCGGCGAGTTCGCGCGTCTGCGCGATCTGCCGCTCGACCGAAGTCCCCGCGGCGGCGATTTTCTGCGCGCGCTCGGCCTGCGCCTGCGCGCTCTCGGCGGCGGCACGCGCCTTCTCTGCGGCGTCGAGCTCCTGATCGGCCTTCGCTTTGGTGGCCTTCAGGGCGGCGCCGTCCTTCTCCACGACGGCCACCTCACGGACGGCGCCTCATCTGGCGCGCGAGCTCCTCCAAGGCCGCGATCCGTTCGGGCAGCGCCTCATCGCCCGCGTGCGCGGCGAGCTCGGACTTCCGGGCGGCGAGCGCCGCGCCGGCGTCGGCCGCGGTCTTCTCGGCGCGCGCGAGCTCAGCCCCGCGCCTGCGCCCTTCCTCTTCGGCCTGACGACGGGCGTCGGCCGCCATCTTCGCCGAGGCGGCGAGCACCTCGATGCGGCGGTCGGCGGCCTCCATCTTCTCGAACTCAGGGAGCGCCGCGGTGCGCTGCGCGCGGGCGGCCTCTTCGGCGGCGGCCGCTTCGAGGGCGTTCTTCTCCGCGGCCGCGAGCTTTTCGCCCGCAGCCTTCGCGGCGGCCTCCTCGAGGGCGCAGACGGTGCGGTGCTTCGCCTCGTCGTCGCGCGCGACGTCGCGCTCCCTGCGTTTCTGCGCGGGAGCGGCCGCCTTGACGGCACGGTCGACTTCGAGCCGCAGGCGCTCGACCATCGGCGCCTCCTTCTTCACTTCGTCGAGGCCGCGCCTCGCGCGTTCGTCGCGCCCGCGCGCCTCGAGGACGTTCTTCATCCACGCGAGGTCGGCTTCGGCCTCGGTGCGGGCGCGCTGCGCCTCGGCCGCAGCGGCGTCGGCGGCCTGCGCTTCCTTGTCGAGCGCCGCGCGCTCCTCTTCGGTGAGGGGCGCCGCGCTCTCGAGCTGCGCGACGAGGCGTTCAACCGCAGCGCGCTCGGCGCCTGCGCGTTCGTAGACCATCCGCCCGATCCGGGCGTAGATCCCCGTGCCGGTGATGTTCTCGAGAATCTGCGCGCGCTCGTCGCCCTTGGCGCGCAGCAGCTCCGCAAAGGCGCCCTGCGCGAGGAGGGCGCTCCGCGTGAAGGCGTTGAAGTCGAGCCCGAGAAGGCGCTTCATCTCCGACTCCCAGGCGGTCTTCTTGGTGGCGACGACTTCGCCTTCGGCCGCCTGCGCGTCGGGAAGGCGCGCGAGCTCCACCTCCTCGACGAGCGTGCCGCGCCCCTTGTTGCGGTACCGGCTCGACCAGGTCGAGCGCCAGAAGACGCCGCGGCACTCGAAGAGCGCCGTCGCGGAGCACCGCGTCGAGTTCTTCGTCATCACCATGCACGTGCCGTCGGTCTTCTTCGCCGTCGTGGTGCGCGCCCGCATGCGGGGCGTCTCACCGAAGAGCGCGAGCGTCACCGCGTCGAGGATCGACGTCTTGCCGCTCCCCGTCGGCCCCGTAATCGCGAAGATCCCCGAGCTGCGGTACGCGGCGTCCGTGAAGTCGATTTCGTGAACGCCCTTGAGGGAGTTGATGTTTTCAATTCTGAGTTTCAAAAGGCGCATTTCCTCACTCCTGCTTCCCGTCGGCCTTTTGGGCGATGTCGGCGCGCGCCGTCTCGGCGGCGGCCGCATCCTCGCGCTCGGCGGCGCGCGCGGCTTCGAGGATTTCTGCGTAGAGGCCGCCCAACTCCTCCTTCGCGGGCTCGTCCGTCCCCGCGTCTGCAAGGACCGAGTCGAAGACCCCTTCGGGCGTGATGTCGTCGAGGCTCCCCACCGGAGTCTCCGAACCTGCGCCGGAATGCCTCACGGCGCACCGCACGGCCGAGAGCCGCACGCCGGCGCGCCCCGCGGCCGTGTTGAGCGCCTCGACGAGCGCCCCCGCATCCGTCACCGCACCCGTGTAGGTCACTTCGGCGACCGCCCCGGGCGCTTCGGCGCCGAGCCGGTCGAGCGCGGCCTCGAGCTCCTCCAAAGTGCCCGAAAGGGCGGCGAGGCGCCGCGGCTGCGGCACTTCGATCGACTGCTCCTCAACCCTGCCGTCCGGGTGCACGGTCACCTCGACCACCTGGTGGGAGTCCCCCGCGTCGCCGACGTTGAGCGCCAAGGGCGAGCCGCAGTAGCGCACCGGAATCACCGCCTTCACGCGCTGCGCCTTGTGGATGTGCCCGAGGGCGACGTAGGCCCAGCCGCTCCCGAAGACCGAGGCCGAAACGTTCCTCAGCGACCCGACGTAGACGCCGCCGTCGGAGGCTGCACCCGCCGCATCCGCGGCGGCGGCGGCGCCCTCGCGGGCGGGTTCGGGCCCCACCTTGGAGCCCGTCACGAAGAGGTGCCCCATGGCGACGAGCGGCACGCCCGGACCGCAGAGCTCGACGAGGCGCCGGCGGGCGGCCTCGTAGTGCTCGGCGACCCCGCGCCCCCAGGCGGCGGCGCGCTCCTGCGCGCCCTCGTCGGCGCGGGAACTGCGCACGTCACCCTCACGCAGATAGGGCACGGCCGCGACGCCGAGGACCGGAGCGCCCGCGGCGTCCTTCAGGACGAAGCACTCCTCCTCGGTGCGACTCCCGGCGACGAAGGCGCCGAGGGCCTCGAGCACCGGACGCGCCGCGCGCAGGAAGTACTGCGAGTCGTGGTTGCCCGCCGTCACGACCACCTGCTTCACGCCCGTCTGCGCAGCGCGCGCGAGGAAGTCGTAGTAGAGGCGCTGCGCCTCAGCCGAAGGCATCGTCGTGTCGAAGACGTCGCCCGAGAGCAGCACCAGGTCCGGACGGCGCTCGGCCATCAGGCCGAGGAGCCAGTTGAGGAACGCGGCGTAGTCCTCCCGCCGGTCGATGTCGGCGATCGGACGGCCGAGGTGCCAGTCGGAGGTGTGGAGGATGCGGATGGGGTCGGGCATTGCACTTCAGTCCAGCGGGTTCACGGGAAGGTGCAGTTTAGCCCGGGAATGCGCCGCTTTCAGACGCTTCCGATCCGGCTCATCTGATAGAGGCTGGCTATGGATAAAGACTGCTTCGAGGGGCCCGGAGCGTCATTCAGGGCGTCTCAGAGGAATGATCGGCAGGCGCAATCAGCCGCGCTGCGGCGCCGCGCCCGTCTTGCGGGCGAGCTCGACCGCGCGGTGGGCCTTCGCCTCCTGCGCGGCCGACGTCCCGGCGATGCGGCCGAAGACGAGCGCGTCGATGAGGCCGAGGTTGTCGAGGCGCTGCCGGCCCCAAATGCCGCCCGCGGTTTCGCCCGCGGCGAAGAGTCCCGGAATCGGGCTCCCGCGGCGGTTGAGGGCGCGCGCCTGCGTGTCGATGCGGATGCCGCCGGGCGTGCTGTGGTAGGCCGGGCGCACTTTGATCGAGTAGAAGGGGGCGTCCACGAAGGGAACAGACGGCAGCGACCTCGGGTACGCCGCCCCGTCGGTGCAGCGCGTGCGGCGGCACGCGTCGAAGGTGTAGTAGAGCGCGTCCTCGTCGACGCCGATCGAGCGGGCGAGTTCGAGGATCGTTGGGTCTGCGCGCATCGCCAGGGGCGAAAGAAGGTCGCTCTGGAGCCGCCGCGCGAGCGTGATGGTCGAGTCCGCGACCAGCCACGCGCAGGCGTCCTTCTGCTCGAGGATGGCGTTCGAGACCACCTCCGACGCGGCGAGTTCGTTCACGAACCGGCGCCCCTCGCGGTTGATGAGGACGGCGCCGCTGCGGCGGAGCGCCATCGGCACGATCACGCCCGAGAGCGCCTCGGTCGTGGGCTGCAGCACCACCGCATCAAGGTCGCAGAAGGCCGCGCCCATGCCGTCGGCAAGCCGCAGACCGTCGCCCGTGGCGGAGGCCGTGTTGGTGGTCATGAGGCGTGCGGGCGCATCGGGGCAGAGGCGGTTCACCGCCTCGAGGCTCCCGGCGAAGCCGCCCGTGGCGATCACCACCGCACCAGCATCGACGCAGGCGCAGCGGCCGAACCCGTCCTTCGCGTGGACCTGCAGTCGCCCGGCGTCAAGCCCCCCGGTGATGTTCTCCGCGCGCGTGCGGGTGATCACGGGGATGCCCAACTGCTCGACGCGGTAGAGAAGCGGGCGCATCACTTCGCTGCCCAAGGGCTCGCCCGAGGGCGGCCGGTACTCCCAGACGTGACGGTAGCCCCAGCGCGCCTCACGTCGCGGCAGATCGCAACCGATCGCCATCAACCATTCGAGCGTGTCGTCCGAGCGGTCCACAAGGAGGCGCTCGAGTTCGGGGCGACCCGTGCGGCCGCGCTCGAGCATCTCTTCGAGGAGCTTCGCGCGGTCGGCGCGGATCTCCTGCGCCTCGACGCGGCTCTTCGCGCTCTTGACGTCCTCGAGCGAGGAGACCGCCTCGTCGGCCAAGAGCGTGTTGCCGCCCACGAGCGGCATCTTTTCGAGAACGAGCACGCACGCGCCCGCCTCGTGGGCGCTGATCGCGGCGGCAAGCCCCGCGCCGCCCGCTCCGATCACGCAGACGTCGCAGGTGATCACCCCTTCCTTGTGGGGCGCGGTACAGCCGGCCGCGTCCATGCCCCAGGCGCGGGAGAGCGCCCCGGAAAGCCCCCCGAAGAGGAGGCCCGAGCAACCGGCGAAACCGGCCTTCTGGAGAAAAGTGCGGCGCGACGAGTTGTGCGGCATGACGAAGATGCTCTTCGGGGGGGGAGCGACCGCCCCTAAAAAAGGCGGGCGGGCGTTCTCCAAAAAGAAGGGGATTACGAGCGGGGCATTCTACTCAGAGGGAAAACCCTGATCCACGAAACAATGATAGCAAAGGCGCTGCGCAAGAACGATTCCGGACGACAGCGCGCCCCCTGCGGCACCGGCCGCCGCCTCCCCCGCCCTGCAGGAGAAGCCGCGGCGACAAACGACTTCAATGGCCGATGCGCCGGACCTGCGCCGCCCCGCGGCCTCCGGCCCGTTTTGGAAGTGACGATTTATTGATTTATGTCAATTGTGTAAGCCTGTCATTGAGATTCGTCAAAGCCTTTCGCTATTCATTGCCGGAATAGCGTCCATGCATGAAGGAATCGGAGGAGAGCAGGTAGTAGGACGGCTTCACTACCCTTCCATGGGTATTTTTCCCTCCGCAGTTGGTCGGGCGGAATCCCGCCCCTCCCTAGTCCTTCGACGCGTCTACTCCTTCGTGCGGCGGATTTTCTCGCCTTCTGCACCTCGAGAGAATCCACTCCATCGGAGCGTCCGACGAGCCGCTCGCGGGCCCCATGGGCGGCTTCTCAGACGATTCCGAATTCTTTTAGTCAGACCCCCTCCGGTTTTCTTCTCCCCGCCCCCTCCCTCAGCGCTCAGCGGGCCCCTGGAGCAGACCGGAAAAGCACACTCCAACAAAGGAGGACTCATGGAAGTCACCCGCAGAAGTTTCCTGAAGCGCGGCCTCTTGTTCGGCGCCGCTCCCGCGGCCGCCCAGCTCGCGAGCACCGCAGCCTCGGCCGCGCCCGCCGCGAAGAAGCCCTTCAAGCTCGCCAACGTCCAGGAAGCCTTCAACATCTGCTGCTACTGCTCGGGCGGCTGCGGCACGATCGTTTCGGCCCGCAACGGCGAACTCATCAACATCGAAGGCGACCCGGACCATCCGGTCAACCTCGGCGGCCTCTGCCCGAAGGGCGCCGCGCTCTGGGGCCTGAGCAACATCGTCACGCCCGAGCGCAAGGCCGCGCTCAACCCCGGCCGCGTGCTCCATCCGATGGTGCGCCGTCCCGGCTCCAAGGGCTGGGAGCGCATCAGCTGGGATGAGGCGATCGAGGCGATCGCCCGCCGCGTGAAGAAGACCCGCGACGAGACCTTCAAGAAGGAGGAGGACGGCTACACCGTCAACCGCACCGAAGGCTTCGCGGTCCTCGGCGGCTCCCAGATCAACAACGAAGAGTGCTGGCTGCTGCAGAAGTTCACCCGCGCCCTGGGCTCGATCGCGATCGACAACCAGACGCGCGTGTGCCACTCCTCGACCGTCTCGGGTCTCGCGCCCTCGTTCGGCCGCGGCTCCATGACCTCGCACTGGTGCGACTTCGCCAACTCCGACGTCATCCTTTCGTGCGGCGCGAACAACGTCGAGAACCATCCGCTTTCCTCGCGCTGGGTGCAGCGTGCGCAGGACAAGGGCGCGACCTGGATCGTCGTCGACCCGCGCTTCACGCGCTCGGCGAAGAACGCCGATCTCTACAGCCCGATCCGTCCGGGCACGGACATCGCCTTCTACGGCGGTCTGATCAACTTCATCCTCTCGAACAAGCTCTACCAGAAGGAATACGTTCTGCACTACACGAACGCCGCCTGCCTTCTGCGCGAGGACTATTCCTACGATCCAGCGACGGGCCTCTTCTCCGGCTGGGACCCGAAGACGAAGAAGTACTCCGACGAGACCTGGGGCTACGACATCGACCACTTCGAGAAGTGGGACACCTCGCCCGGCGGCGAATACGCCTGGGTGAACAAGCCCGGCACGCCGAAGTTCGAGCCGCCCGAGCTCGAAGTCCTCAAGCGCGACATGACGCTTGAGAACCCGCGCTGCGTCCTCAATGTGATGGCCCGCCACTACGCCCGCTACACGCCCGAACTCGTGAGCCGCGTCACCGGCATGGACATCGAGGTGATGAAGAAGATCTGGGACGTCTACGCCTCGACCGGCAAGCCCGACAAGGCGGGCTCGATCCTCTACGCCCTCGGCCAGACGCAGCACACCTACGGCTCGCAGAACTGCCGCGCGATGTGCATAGTGCAGCTCCTCCTCGGCAACGTCGGCGTTCCGGGCGGCGGCATCAACGCGCTGCGCGGCGAACCGAACGTGCAGGGCGCGACCGACGTCGCCTGCACGGTGCCCGACCTCCCGGGCTACCTCAAGTGGCCTGCGGTCCCGAAGCACAAGACCCTTGCGGACTACTGCCACAAGGAGGCCTATGCGGCCGGCTACTACTCGAACAAGCCGAAGTTCATCGTCTCGTTCCTCAAGGAGTTCTTCGGCAAGAACGCCACGGTCGAGAACGACTACGGCTACGACATGCTCCCGAAGATCGGCCCGCGTCTCCCGGCCTCGGCCTGGACCACGATCGGCACCTTCCACATGATGCGCGACGGCAAGATGAAGGGCTACTTCGCCTGGGGCATGAACCCGGCGCACTCGACCCCGAACGCGAAGTTCGCGCGCGAGGCGATGTCCAAGCTCGACTGGATGGTCTGCGCGGACTGGTTCGTGACCGAAACCGCTTCCTTCTGGAAGGCCCCGGACATGAAGCCCGAGGAGATCAAGACCGAGGTCTTCTTTCTCCCGGCCGCCCTCATCTACGAAAAGATCGGCTCGATCTCCAACTCCGGCCGCTGGGTGCAGTGGCGCCAACAGGGCATCCTCCCGCCGGGCGAATGCAAGAGCGACTTCGAGATCATCGAGCTCCTCTTCGCGAAGATCCGCGAGCTCTATGAGAAGGAGGGCGGCGTCTATCCGGACCCGATCCTCAAGGCCAACATGGACTACAAGATCGACGGCAAGTACGACCTGCGCGCCGTGTGCTGGGCGATCAACGGCTACACCGTCGCCGACGGCAGACTGCTGCCGGGTTACGCGAAGCTGGGCGCCGACGGCACGACCGCCTGCGGCATGTGGATCTACTCGGGCTACTACAACAACGAAGCCGCGAAGCTCGATCCGATGAAGCAGCCGCTCGCGCGCCGCTCCAAGAGCGACCCCACGGGCCTCGGCCTCTTCCCGGGCTGGAGCTTTGCGTGGCCGGCGAACCGCCGCGTCCTCTACAACCGCGCCTCGGCCGACCCGCAGGGGCGTCCCTGGAACCCCGACAAGGTCTTCGTCGAGTGGAAGGACGGCAAGTGGATCCAGAACGACGTGGGCGACTTCAACACCACCAAGGGCCCCGACGACAACGCCTTCTTCATGACGTGGGAGCAGAACGCGCGCCTCTTCGCCTACCCGATGGTGGACGGCCCGATGCCCGAACACTTCGAGCCATTTGAATCCCCGGTGAAGAACCTCTTCAACGGCGCCGACAAGAACCCCTGCGCGCTCTTCACGGACGATCCGTCCGCGAAGCGCGGCAAGAAGGAGGACTACCCGTACGTGGTCACGACCTACTCGGTCACCGAACACTGGCAGACGGGCACCCAGACGCGCAACATCCCGTGGTTGAACGAGCTCATTAGCTGCAACTTCATCGAACTCTCCGAGGAGCTTGCCGCCGAGAAGGGCATCAAGTCGGGCGACGTCGTGCGCGTGTGGAACAACCGCGGCTCGGTGAAGGTCCGCGCCATGGTGACGATCCGCGTCAAGCCGATGACGATCAACGGCCAGAAGCAGCACGTGGTCGGCATGCCGCACCACTTCTCGTGGGCCGGCACCTTCGCGACGGGCGACAACATCAACGACCTCACCCCGAACGTGGCCGATCCGAACAGCTTCATCCCCGAGTACAAGGCCTTCCTCGTGAACATCGAGAAGGCGGCGTAACCGCGCGACCCCAGGAGACAACCAAATGGCAAACAACAAAGAAGTCGCGATGCTCTTCGACGCCTCGCACTGCACCGGCTGCCGCGGCTGCCAGGTGGCGTGCAAGGAGTGGAACGAGCTTCCCGCGCGACTCGGACTCAATGCGAACCCCTTCACGGGCTCCTACCAGGGCCCCTTCGATCTGAACGGCGACACGCGCCTCGTGATGACGTTCGACGAGAAGCCCTCGGGCAACAAGTTCCACCCGATCAACTGGGCGATCGGCCGCCGCTCGTGCTACCACTGCACGGACGCGGGCTGCGTGGCCGCGTGCTCGTCGGGCGCTCTGCACAAGAACGAGAACGGCGTGGTGAGCTTCGACACTGAGAAGTGCAACGGCTGCACCTTCTGTCAGGCCGCCTGCCCCTTCGACGTGCCGCGCTTCCGTCCGATGGACGGCCGCATCGACAAGTGCACGCTCTGCCTCGACCGCATCGAGGAGGGCCGCAAGCCCGCCTGCGTGCACGCCTGCCAGCCCGAGGCGCTCTTCTTCGGCCCCCGCGAGGAGATGCTCAAGAAGGCCCACGAACGCGTCGCCTTCCTCAAGAAGAAGGGCTTCGACAAGGCCGAGGTCTACGGCGAAAACGAGTGCGGTGGTCTGCACATCATCCAGGTGCTCCAGTACGGCCGCGAGGCCTTCGGGCTCCCGGAGAACCCGCAGCCCAAGAAGGTTCTCAACGCCATCGACGTGGTGAAGCCCGTCACGGCTCTGGGCGCCGCCGCCGTCGTGGGCGCGCTCGCCGTGTCGTTCCTCGCGAACCTCGGCTACCGCAGGAAGGAAGTCTCGCTCGAAGAGGCGAAGGCTTCCTGGACCCCCGAGCAGCGCGCCAAGGCCGAGGCCGAAGCCGCCGCCGTCCGCGCCGCTCAGAAGAACGGCTCCGAAGCGCGTCACTGATCGAGGAGGAACAACATGACCCGCTACATCCAGCGTCACTCGCTTCTGACGCGCGTCACGCACGGCGTCGTCGCCATCACCTGCATCCTGCTTGCGGTGACCGGCCTCTTCGTCTTCTGGCCCGAACTCGGCGGCTCGATCATGGGCGGCAAGTTCACGTACGTCATGCGCATGCTGCACCGCGTGCTCGCGATCCCGTTCATCCTGATCCCGATCTTCGCGATGTTGAAGTCCCCCAAGGGCTGCATCCACATGTTCCGCGACGACATCTTCGGCAAGTGGGACAAGGACGACTACCTCTGGGCGATGAAGTTCCCGCTCTACCTCTTCTTCCCGTCGAAGATCCACATGCCGCCGCAGCACCACGTGAAGTCGGCGCAGCGCTTGGCTGACGGCGCGCTCGTGTTCTTCTGCATCATCATGGCCGTCACCGGCATGATCCTGTGGCTCAACACGGGGCTGCTGCCCTCGGGCGGCTGGAAGGTTGAGTTCAGCACCGACGTGCTCCTCTGGGCGCGCCTGCTGCACGACGTCTTCTTCGCCCTCACGGTGATCGTCGGCATCGCCCACATCTACCTGGGCGCGGGCATCTTCGAGCCCTACCGCGGCACCGCCCGCATCATGTTCGGCGACGGCAAGGTCTCCGAATCGGACGCCCTCTACCACTGGGGCTACTGGGCGAACGAGGAGCTCACGAGTGGCCGCAACGTGACGGTTGAGAAGGACTCGAAGAAGGCCTGATTCAACTGATCCAATCCCTCTTCCGGACCGCCCCGATGGTCCGGAAGAATCCCCGGAAGAATCCTCCCGCCGCCCCGGGACAAAAAGACGCGGCCGGAGACCGGTGGAGCCTCGTTCCTGCTTCATTAAGTCCGAGACTCCAGCGCTCTCCCCGCAGAGGAAGAGAAGGACCTTCAAAAGGTCCATCGAGAAGCGGAATAATCCGCTCACGACCCTGCCGCCCGCAGCGCTCCGACGTTTTCTCCCCCCGAGCGCCGCATGAGGGGGAGACGCCCGCATCGAGCGGACCCTGAGCATTCAACAGAAGGAAGACCAGTCATGACCCCGAAATCGATCGAACGCGCCCTCGAACGCTACCGCGCCTACAAGGACGAGGACGTCCGCGGGCGCCTCAAGGCCTTCGGCCCGCTCATCCTCGAGTCGGCCGTGCTCGCGAACGAACTCACGGACGCGGACCTCAAGGTGCTGCGCGACCCGACGGACGAGGAGCTCATGGCCGCTGCCAAGGGCGGCGAAACGATCCTCGGGCTCGGGCTCGTCGAAATCAATCCCGAATCCTTCAAGCGCGACCTGAAGCGCATGGGCCATGTGCTCCTCAATTCGCTCGAAGCCTCGGACGCCTTCCGCGCCGCCGCGGAGCAGTTCAGCTGGGCGCCCTTCGCCGAACCGGGGTTCGTGCGCGTCGCCGAAGCCGACCCCATGGGGGCGCTCTCGGAAACCGACGACATGATCGCGGGACTCTCGCCCGAACTCGTCGACGTCTGGGCGCTCCCGGTCCTCGGCCTCACGCTGCGCGCCTACCTCGACCGCTTTGCGAACGAGATCTCCGGGCGCCTGATCGGCCTCGAAGAGCGCAAGCCCTCCTACTCGCGCCGCCTCACGTGCTTCTGCTGCGGCGCGGATCCGGACGTCGCGGCGGTCTCCGCCACCAACAACCACGGCAACGTGAAGAAGCTCTACTGCGGCGCCTGCGGCGCGCGCTGGACCTTCGAGCGCATCCGCTGCGCGCGCTGCGGCGACGACGCGGTCTCGGACCTCTCCTACGTGAGTGACGAATCCGACGACTCGCACCGCCTCCACGTCTGCGCGGCCTGCCACGCGGCGATGCCCACGCTCTTCGCGCCGGGCGACGACCTCACGTTCCAGCCCGACGTCGAGTCGATCGTGCTCACGGGCCTTGAAGAGGCCTACAAGCAGGCGGTGCTCGAGGGCACCGTGCCCGAGAAGGTCCTCAAGGAGGGCGACGCCACCGTCGCCGGCCGCGGCCCGGGCAAGGGCATGGTTTAATTTCTCCGCAAGCCCCTTCCGGTTCATCCTTCACTTTCGTCCGAATGAAACACCCCACCGACCTGCGCCCTGCGCCGGAAGCGCTCGGCGCCTGCGCGCTTCCCGCCGCCACGGCTTCCGACCCGGCACCAGGCGTCATGGGCGCCCGCGAGGTGCCGATCGTGCGCATCGCCGACGCCACGTCCGGCCCCGACGCCGACTGGGTGGCCGAGGAGATCCCCGTCGCCCTCGTCTACAACGGCATTTCGCACGTCGTGATGATGACGACGCCTTCGAAGTTGGAGGAGTTCGCCGTCGGCTTTTCGCTCGCCGAAGGCATCGTCGCTTCGATCGACGAGATCTACGGGATCGAGGTGACACAGGGGTGCCGCGGCGGGCGCAACGTCGAGCTCACAATTTCGTCTGAAGCCTTCTGGAGGCTCAAGGACCGTCGCCGCTCGATGGCGGGCCGCACGGGCTGCGGCATCTGCGGCGTCGAGTCTCTCGAAGGCGCCGTGCGCCCGACGCCCAAGGTTCCCTTCACGCAGACCTTCGACCTCGCGCACTACGAGGCGGCCCTGGGCTACCTCGAGGAGATCGAGGAGCTCGGACGCCTCACCGGGTGCACGCACGCCGCGGCCTGGGTGAATCCCGACGGCACGCTCGCGGGCGGCGCCGAAGACGTCGGCCGCCATGTGGCGCTCGACAAGCTCCTCGGGCTTCGCGCCCGGCGCGGCTGGCGCGAAGGCGCCCTCGTCATTTCGTCTCGCGCCTCCTATGAGATGGTGCAGAAGGCCGCGATGTGCGGCGTCGAGGTGATCTTCGCCGTCTCCGCCCCCACGGCGCTCGCCATTGAAGTGGCCGAGAAGACCGGCGTCACCCTCGCCGCCTTCTGCCGCCGCCGGCGCGCCAACGTCTACACGCATCCGGAGCGCCTCGTGGGCCTCGGCTCCCGCGCCTGAGGCCTCTCTCCCCGCACCCCCGGGAGCGGCCCCATTTCGCCGGACGACCGCACGAGCGGCGCGCCCGGCAGCTGATTTCTTTCATCCTCCTCGTTGAGTTGGGGCGCCTGGGCTTCGGGCCGGCGCCCTCTTTTTTCCTCGGGGACTTTCCCGCGGCCCCGCCGACTTTGCCGGGTCTTGCAGGTTTTTGACGTACGTTTTCGTCGTTTTCCGCCGCATTGCCCGCAAAAGCGCGGCCGCGGCGCGTCTCCCTATTCCTGATCAGACCGCTCAGGAATAGAATGCCGGCTTCACATCCTCCAACGGGGGCGGCCCGCTCCGGCCGGCCGTGCCCGTCCACAGCACGACAACCATGACGAACACCACGCAGACCAACGCCCAGGCGCAGGCCCCGAAGACCGGCGGCTGGCTCCTCGCGGGCCTCTACTTCATCGCGATTGCCGCAGGCATCGCCAACGGCGTCTGGGGCACGCCCTTCGGGCATCAGATCGCCGACTTCATCTCAACGATCTTCATCCGCCTCTTCAAATTCATCTCCGTTCCGATCATCGCCGTGTCGATCATCTCGACGCTCGCGGGCATCTCGCGCTCGGGGAATTCGGGCCGGATCTTCCGCCACTCGATCTTCTACACGCTCTTCACGACGATCCTCGCGGCGACCCTCGCCGCGGTCCTCTTCGTGGTCTTCGCACCCGAGAACGTCGCCGTGTCGGCTTCGGCCGTCTCGCCCCTTTCGGCCGTCGCCAACGCCGGCGGCGAAGGGTATCTGAAGTTCGTCGAGTCGGTGATCCCCGACAACGTGCTCGCGCCCTTCCTCTCGGCGAACGTCCTCTCGGTGCTCCTCATCTCGGCGGCGGTGGGCATCGCGATCGCGCGTCTGCCCGAATCGCGCCCGCAGGAGGTGCTCCTCGCCTTCTTCACGGGACTCCAGGAAGTGCTCTTCAAAATCGTGGGCTGGGTGATCCAGATCCTGCCGATCGGCATCTTCGGCTTCTTCTCGGTGCTCGCCGCCGACCTCGCGAGCGGCATCAAGTTGGGCGGCCTCGGGACCTACTTCGCCGCCGTCCTCACGGCGAACTTCGTGCAGATGCTCGTCGTGCTGCCGCTCGTGCTCCTCGCGCGCGGACTCAATCCCATCACCATCGCCCGCGCGATGATCCCCGCCCTCACGGTCGCGTTCTTCTCGAAGAGCTCCGCCGGGACGCTCCCCGTCACGATGGCGAGCGCGGAGAACCGCCTCGGCGTGAAGCGCCAGGTTTCGCGTTTCGTGCTTCCGATCTGCACGACAATCAACATGAACGGGTGCGCGGCCTTCATCCTCCTCACGGTGGTCTACCTCATGCAGAACGCCGGTGCGGACATCACCGTAGGCACGCTCGCCGCATGGGTGATCATCGCCACGATCGCCGCCGTCGGCAACGCCGGCGTCCCGATGGGGTGCTTTTTCCTTTCCGCGTCGCTCCTCGCGAGCATGAACGTGCCGATCCTCCTGATGGGCGTGATTCTCCCCTTCTACGCCGTGATCGACGCGATCGAAACGACGCTCAACGTCTGGTCCGACAGCTGCGTCGCCGCGATGGTGAACCGCGACGTCTACGGCCGGGACGGATTTGAAGCCAAGGCGGAATAATCGGCCGCCCAAGAAGAGGGGCCTTCCAAGAGGGCTCTCTTCTCCCTCCTCCCGCCTTTGCGGCGGGGCGGAACGTCAAAACGAAAAAAACGCTCCGGCAGCGGAATTCGAGCTGCGGGAGCGTTTTTCTTTTCTCCGGCGCCGGGCGCCCGGAGGAGTTGAAGCCCGATCAGTCCGCCGGCTGGACGGCCCCAACGTGGGTCGCCGACGCCGTGACGGCGCCCGACTTCATCGGAATCGCGATCGAGAGGACGGCGACGGCGAGAAGGACGCCGACGCAGACGATCGAGAGCGCCGTGCGGCGCACCGAGGGACGGGCGCCTATGGTCTCGAGCGAAACTCCGCGAATGGTACCGGCAAGGGCGCCGGTGGAGGTGATCGCGACGGTATCGGTCGTAGAGGCCATGACGTTGTCTCCTTCTCTGCTGGAAGTCGGGTTGAAGAAAAAGCCTGAGGCGGGCGCGGCGGCTTCAGACGCCGCCTCTTTGCGCTCCCTCAACCCGGAATATATAGCAATCTCCGTGCCAATCAAGGGTTAACCCTAGGAATGATCGACGGGCGGGAAATCCAGGGATATTCACCGCCCGCCTTCGATGAGTGCGCACGTTTTCATGCGTACATTGCACCAATTTGATGCAATGTACGCTCATGGCGCAGCGCCTAGAAGCACATGACCTGACCGTCGGTGCGCTTTTCGGTGGCGCCCGCGAGCGTGCCGTCCTCCGCGCGCAGGATCATCTGGCCGCGGCCCATCTGCGTGAGGTCGGCCTTGACGGTCACCTCGTGGCCCATGCGGGCGAGCTTGAGGACTTCGTTTGCGGGCATGTCGGCCTCCACCTCGACCCGGCGGCCGCCGGTCCACTGCCAGCGCGGCGCGTCGAGCGCCTGCTGCGGGTTGAGGTGCCAGTCGATCAGGTTCTCGACCACCTGCACGTGGGCCTGGGGCTGCATGAAGCCGCCCATGATGCCGAAGGGGCCGACGGCCGCTCCGTCCTTCGTGAGGAACCCCGGAATGATCGTGTGGTAGGGGCGCTTGCCGCCCGCGAGGCAGTTGGCGTGCGCTTCGTCGAAGCGGAAGTTGTTCGCGCGGTCGTTGATCGAGATGCCGGTGCCGGGGATCACGATGCCCGAGCCGAAGCCGCGGTAGTTGCTCTGGATGAAGGAGACCATCGTGCCTTCTTCGTCCGCCGTGCAGAAGTAGACGGTGGAGCTCCCGCGCGGGTCGCCCGCCTGCGGGAGAAGCGCTTCGGGGCCGATCAGCGCGCGGCGCCGGGCGGCGTAGTCGTCCGAAAGCAGCTCATCGACCGAAACGCGCATCGCGGCGGGGTCCGTGACGTGCTCGGCGGTGTCGGCCATCGCGAGCTTCATCGCCTCGATCTGCTGGTGCATCGTCTCGGCCTTGAGCCTCTCGCCCAGGGGCATCCCCGAGAGGAGCTTCAGGGCCATCAGCACCGTGATGCCGTGGCCGTTGGGCGGCATCTCCCAGACGTCGTAGCCGCGGTAGTTGACGCTGATGGGCTCGACCCATTCCGGGACGTAGCTCGCGAGGTCCTCGTAGGTGAGGAGGCCCTTCTTCGCTTCGAAGAACTCCGCCGTCCGCTCGGCCAAAACGCCCTTGTAGAAGGCGCGGCCCTCGGTCGCGGCGATGAGTTCGAGCGTGCGGGCCATGTCCGCCGAGGAGAAGACCTCGCCCGCCTTCGGCGCGCGTCCCGCGGGCGCGAAGTGCTCGAACCAGGGCTCGAACTGCGGGTCGGCGCGGAACTTTGAATAGAGCTTCTCGGCGCGCGCCCAGAGGAGCGACACCGTGGGCGAGACCGCGAAGCCGCGGCGCGCGTAGTCGACCGCCGGAGCGAGCACGTCCTTGAAGTCCATCCTGCCGAAGCGCTTCGCGACCTCCGCCCAGGCGGCGACGCACCCCGGAACGTCCGCCGAGAGGACGCCGTAGGCGGGCACCTCGGTGAAGCCGCGCGCCCGGTAGGCGTCCAGGGTCGCCGCCAGGGGCGACGGGCCCGAGCCGTTGATGCCGTAGAGCCTTCCGTCCTTCCAAATGAGGACGAAGGCGTCGGAGCCGAGACCATTCCCGGTGGGCTCGACCAGGGGCATGACTGCCGCCATCGCGACCGCGGCGTCCACGGCGTTGCCGCCCTTCAAAAGCGTCTGCAGGCCCACCGAGGCCGCGGTGGGGTTGCCCGCGCAGGCCATGCCACGGCGGGCGTAGACCACTTGTCGGCGGGAGGCGTGGGGATGGTCGAGGGGATCAAAGACGGGCAGCGGCATCAGATGCTCCGTGAAGAGGTGGATGAAGAAATGATTTTAGGAAATCAAAGAGGTCCGGCGCTCCACCGGGTGGAGCATGCCGGACCTCCGCCGCACCGCGGGAGGCCCGCCCGGAACGGGCCTCTCAAGGCGCCAAGGTCAGGGAGGAACGCCCGTATCAGAGCTTTCCCTCCTTCCTCAGGCGCCGCATCACGTCGGCGACGTACTGCATTTCGGCCGGGCGCACGTAGGAGATGCGGCACCATTCAACGGCGGGCGGGAAGGGACGACCGACGATGATGTTCTCCTTCTTCATCGCCTCGGCGAAGGGCGCGAGCGGGGCCTTGAGGTTGATGAAGCAGAAGTTCGTCTGGCTCGGCAGGTACTCGAGCTTCAGTTCGTCGCAGACCTTCGCCATGATCGCGCGGGCGGCCTTGTTCTCGTCGTTCGAGAGCTTGAGGAACGCCTTGTCCTCGATCTCGGCGAGGCCGGCTTCGATCGCGGGGATCGAGACGAAGAAGTCGTAGGCGATGTGGTCGTGGACCTTCTTGACGGTTTCGGGAACGGCGTAGGCGAAGCCGAGGCGCAGGCCCGCCATGGCGAAGATCTTGGAGAAGGTCTTGAGCACCACGACGTTCGCGAGACCCTCCTTGACGAGCTCGGCCGTGGAGCGGAACGAGGGATCAACCACGAATTCGGCGTAGGCCTCGTCCACGAGGAAGACGGTGTTGGCCGGGCGCGCGCGGATCCAGTCGAAGAGCGCCTTCGTGTCGGCGATGGTGGACGTGGGGTTGTTCGGATTAACGAAGTAGACGACGGCGAAGCCCTTTTCGGCCGCCTTCTTCGCGGCGTTCTTCATCGCGGGGATGTCGATCGACCACTTCGGGCCCATCGTCACCTTCACGACCGGCATGCCGTTGCGCTTGGCGGCCATCTCGCCGTCGGAGTACGTGAGCTCGGGGATGATGAGGGTTGCGTCCTTCTCGTGGGCGTAGGCCTCGACCGACGCGCGGATCGCTTCGGCCGAACCCGACGAGAGGACGATCTCCTTCGGGGAGCCGCCGATGAACTTCGCGCAGGCTTTGCGCAGCGCCTCGGCGCGCACGAAGGGATAGCGGTTGGCGACGGCCGCGGACTTCGCCACCGCCTCTGCGGCGGCCTTCGAGAGCCCGAGCGGGTTCTCGTTGAAGCACGCCATGATGGGCTTCTCGGGCGTGGGCTTCGTGAAGGCGGGGGCGGCCTGCGCCGCCGCGCTCTGCGAAGCGGAAAGGAGTGAGGCGGAAAGGGCGCCGCCGAAGGCGGTTCCGAGGACGGTGCGTCGCTGCATGGACATGATTGCTCTCCGGGTAGGATTTCTTATCCCGGAAGCGGCGCTGCGGGCGGAAGCGCTCACGCGCCGCTTCTCTATCTGTCATACGAGCATATTGCGTGCCAGCGGCCGCCAAAACGCCGGAAAAGGCCGCCCGGAAGGGCTTTTTTGAGCGCCCGCAGGCGGCATCGGGCAAAGCCGCTAGACGCGATTGCGCCGCAGTCGGCGCGGGTGCTGCGGCCTCCTCAGAGCTCGACGCCGAGCGCCCGCGCGAGCGCCTCGACGTCGTTCACGATGAGGTCGGGGCGGGCGTCTTCGAGCATCTTCGCCGTCATCGCACCGTAGCTGACGGCGATCGACCGGCACCCCCAGTTCTTCGCCATCAGCACGTCGTGCGTGGTGTCGCCCACCATCACGACCGCTTCGGGCCCGAGGCCGGTGTTGATGCCGATCTGCTCCAGCATCGCCGGATCGGGCTTCGAGGGGTTCTCCTCAGCGGTCTGCGTGTCGTAGAAATAGGGCCCGAGCCCAGTCTGCTCGAGCACGCGGTTGAGCCCGCGGCGACTCTTGCCCGTCGCCACCGCGAGGAGCGTCCCGCGGTCGTGAAGCGCCTTGATCAAATCCGTGATGCCGGGGAAAAGGTGAACCTTGAGCTCCTCGGGGCGGTAGCGCTCCGTGTAGTAGGCGCCGAAGGCCTGGAACTCCTCGGGCGGGCAGGTGGGGGCGACGATGCGGATGGCGTCGCGCCAGCCGAGCCCGATCACGGACTTCGCCTTCGTGGTCGAGGGGACGGGGAGCCCAAGCTTCTCGCAGGCGTACTGGATCGAGAGCGCGATCGCGGCGGTGGTGTCGAGCACCGTGCCGTCCCAGTCGAAGACGACGCAGCGGGCGGCCCCGAAGGATTGATCAACGTCCATTCTTCTTCTCCTCAAGCGCCCGCAGGACGGCTTCGAGCTCGTCGGTGAGGGGCGCAGTGATGTCGAGCGGTTCGTTCGTCACGGGGTGGGTGAACTTCAGGTGCCAGGCGTGGAGGAACATCCTCCGCAGGGGCGCCCCGAGGAGCCCCTTCGCGAGCTCGCGGTTGAAGGCGAAGTCGCCGTACTTGTCGTCGCCCGCAAGGGGAAAGCCCTGCGAGAGCGCGTGCACGCGGATCTGGTGCGTGCGGCCGGTCTTCAGCTCGGCGTCAAGAAGCGTAACGCTTCCGAAGCGCTCGAGCACCGTGAAGATCGTGTGCGCGGACATGCCTTCGGGCGAGACGCGCACGCGCCGCTCGCCCGAAGGGAGCAGATAGCGCTCGAGCGGGAGCTTCACGTGCTGACGCTCGTTCACCCAGTCGCCCTTCACGAGAAGCTTGTAGTGCTTCTCAACGCCCCCCTCCTTCATGAGGTCGTGCATGCGCACGAGCGCCTTGCGGGTCTTGGCGATCACGATCGCGCCCGAGGTCTCCTTGTCGAGCCTGTGGCAGAGCTCGAGGAAGGGCTCCTCGGGGCGCGTCGCGCGCAGCCGCTCGATGAGCCCGTGCGAGATCCCCGAGCCCCCGTGGGCGGCGATGCCGGCGGGCTTGAGCACCACGAGGAGATGGCGGTCTTCATGGAGCACCGGAAGCTGCCCCTCGACCAAAGGGGCGGCGGGGGCGTCGCCCGCCTTCCTTTCAGCGACGCGCATCGGCGGGATGCGCACGACGTCGCCCAACGCGAGCTTCGTTTCGGCTTTGGCGCGCCGGCGCGAAACGCGCACCTCGCCCGCGCGGATCACGCGGTAGACGTGGCCCTTGGGCACGCCGCGGGCGAGCCGGAAGAGAAAGTTGTCGAGGCGCTGGCCGTCCGCGTCCTCCCCGATCCTCACGTAGGTCACGCAGTCCTGGGGGAGCGCGCGCAGGGACGCCGAGGGAACGGATGCAATTTCAGGCTGAGGATTTTGCGTCATGGGACTTGGACTTATAATGGCGTACTGCCGCAGGCTGAACGCGGCCGGCTCCGTTCCTGAACGAACGGAGCACGGGCGCGGCGGACGGGCAGCATGAGGCGGGAGGGATGGACCCTCTGCGCGGCCGGGCGCGGTCCTTCGTCGGACTTCGTCCCGAAGAGCCGCAGGAGGCGCCATTTTCTCACGCCCGAAGAAGGATTTGTTCCGGTTCCCGAGGCGCGCCGCCCGGTCCCCGCGGACTTTCGTCCGCGCTTGGGGCGGGCGGCACCAGTGCGCTCGGGAGGGTCGGGGAGCCGGAACGGAAACAAGGTTTTTTCACTGGCGGCGCAGGCCGCCGGCGCGGCGCGCGCTCCCCCGACGGGGGATGCTCGAGCGCCCGACGCCGGGGGCATGCGGCGCCGAAGGCTCAGGCGGCGGCCGCACGGGCGGCGCGGGAAGGATCCCGCGGCGGACGGTCGGCGGCGGTCTGATGCCGCAACAGGCAAAGAGTTTTTCGTTCGCCGTCTGCTTCATTCCCAAGCCGCGTCCCCGACGCTCCCCGCCCGCGGGAGAGCGCCCGGATGCTGCGGGAGCTGCTCCCCGTTCTCGAGGAGATGAAGCTGCACGGGCGTCCGGGCGAACTCGGGGCCCACGCCCTCCCCTCAGGCGGGAGGCGCGGCGGAACGTCCCCGGGAGCCGCTCCAGGACCCCCGCTGCGCGCCCGGAAGGTTCTTCGGCCCCCTCCGCGCCCCCCGGCGTACGGAGGCTTCGCTCCACGGGTTTTCCTCGAGAGCTCCCGGCGCGTCCGCACCAATATGGGTTCATCCCGGCCGGACGCCACAGCGGTCGAGCTCGCCCGCGGACAGTCTGCGAAGCCCTCCTTCGGGGAGACGGCGCCGGGGCGTCCGCAGGAACCCGAAACATCAGGGGCGTGCATGCGCCGGGCTCTTCAAGAGCGTCCACTCCCCGTCGGAGCGACTCCGCCGCGGCTTCTCCGCATGAGGAGGCGCGGCCCCGCAGCATCCGCATTCGGCGCGTCCCGTTTGAGCAGCCTCTCCCCCTGAAGGAGCCCTCCCGCACCTGCGGAGCCCCTTCCGGCCGTGCGCGCCGGAGCCCGGACCGCGGCGAGGATGAATGAGCAGCCGGAGGACAACCGGCAGCGATGCCGGCCGCTTGTGAGGGATTGAGCCCTCCGCGCGGAGGCCTTGAGCAGCTTTCCTCTAAGTGCTCGACCTCCCTCAATCGTGGAGCCGTGACTCTCCCCAGAGCGAACGGGACTGGCGCGCCTTCTTGAAGGGCGCGGCGTCGCGGGCGCGACACATCGGCCGGCTTCTCGGCGGCGCGGCCGCGGCCCTCCGCGATGAGGGCGGCGACGCGGGCGGACGCAGCGTTCTTCGGGATGCTCCGCCTTCCTTCGGGCACATTCTTTTCATTTGAGAATGCGTCTCTGCGCAAGGAACCGCATCAAAACGCTCGAAGCGCCGGCCTCTCCAAAGCCTCTGCGTGCGGCACGCCTCTCGTCCGCGGCCTTCAACAGGACGGGAAGGAGCACCACCCAAATGAAGCGCATGCTTTTCAATGCCACGCACCCCGAGGAAACGCGCGTCGGCATCGTCGATGGTCAGAAGCTGATCGACATCGACATTGAGACCGCGGGCCGCGAGGCGCGCAAGTCCAACATCTACAAGGGCGTCGTCACCCGCATCGAGCCCTCGCTCGAAGCGTGCTTCGTCGACTACGGCGAGGAGCGCCACGGGTTCCTGCCCTTCAAGGAAATCTCGCGCTCCTACTTCGCCGAGGGCGTCGACGTCCGCATGGCGACCATCAAGGAGGCGATCCGCGAGGGCCAGGAGCTCATCGTCCAGGTCGAGAAGGAGGAGCGCGGCAACAAGGGCGCCGCCCTCACGACCTTCATCAGCCTCGCGGGCCGCTACCTCGTTCTGATGCCGAACAACCCCCGCGCGGGCGGCGTTTCCCGCCGCATCGAGGGTGAGGAGCGTCAGGAGCTTCGCGAAGCGATGGACAAGCTCGAGCTCCCCTCGGGCATGTCCACGATCGCCCGCACCGCCGGCATCGGCCGCACGACCGAGGAGCTGCAGTGGGACCTCAACTACCTCCTGAAGCTCTGGGAGGCGATCGCCGACGCCGCGCGTGCGCAGTACGACCACGTGGTCGAGGTGAACGGCCAGAAGAACCACAAGGTGAACGACCAGCCGACGATGAACGGTCGCGCCGGCAAGCGCCTCAATCCGGCGCCCTTCCTCATCGTTGAGGAATCCAACCTCGTCGTGCGCGCGATCCGCGACTACTTCCAGCCCGAGATCGGCGAGATCCTCGTCGACACCGACGAGATCTACGAGCAGGCCCGCCAGTTCATGGCGCACGTGATGCCCGACATGGTGGACCGCGTCAAGCGCTACCGCGACGACATCCCGCTCTTCACGCGCTTCCAGATCGAGCAGCAGATCGAGTCGGCCTACTCCCGCACGGTTCCGCTTCCCTCGGGCGGCGCGATCGTGATCGACCACACGGAGGCGCTCGTCGCGATCGACGTCAACTCTGCGCGCGCCACCCGCGGCGCCGACATCGAGGACACGGCCTTCCGCACCAACTGCGAAGCCGCCGATGAAGTGGCCCGCCAGATGCGTCTGCGCGACTTGGGCGGCCTCATCGTGATCGACTTCATCGACATGGCCGAGCCCAAGAACCAGCGCGCCGTCGAGCAGCGCCTCAAGGACGCGATCCGCTACGACCGCGCCCGCGTGCAGGTCGCCAAGATCAGCCGCTTCGGCCTGATGGAGCTCTCGCGCCAGCGCCTGCGCCCCTCGCTCTCCGAAGGCAACCACATCACCTGCCCGCGCTGCAACGGCGTCGGCGTCATCCGCGACACCGAGTCCTCGGCCATCCAGGTCCTGCGCATCCTCCAGGAGGAGGCGATGAAGGAAGGCACGGGCGCCGTCCAGGCTCAAGTGCCCGTTGACGTGGCGACCTTCCTCCTGAACGAAAAGCGCAACGACATCACCAAACTCGAGGCGCGCCACCGCGTCCCGATCATCCTCGTTCCGAACACCTTCCTCGAGACGCCGCACTACCACGTCGAGCGCATCCGTCAGGACGACGAGCGCCTCGAGGCGCACGTGCCGAGCTTCAACCTCGTCGAGGAGATCGAGACGAAGGCGGACGACCCGTACGCGCAGAAGTCCCAGGAGGACAAGCCCGCGCGTCCGAAGCAGGTTCCGGTGATCAAGAACATCATTGAACGCGAACCCGCCCCGGTGCATCAGCCCGAAGCGAAGGCCGAGAAGACCGAAAAGGCCGCCCAACCCGAAGCCGGCCGCGCCAAGCAGTTCGAGCCCGTCGCTCCTGGTAAGTCCTTCCTGCGCCGCGTGCTCGACTTCTTCCTCGGCTCCAAGGAGGAGCAGAAGACCGAAGAGGCGAAGCCCGCCGTCAAGGCCGAGGAGAAGACCGAAGGCCGCCGCGGCGCCCGCACGGGCCGCGGTGAGCGCACCGAACGCGGCGAGCGCGGTGA
>CAJKCQ010000013.1 GCA_905198475.1 uncultured Sutterella sp.
GGTGGATCGCCCCGAAACGATGCCTGCCGAGCCCTCCGTGTGTTCCTGCGCTCATTATGGCGCAGGAATCGTGGCGGCTTTGAATCAGGAAGCTGAAGCCGCAAGGCTCAGCGAATCAAGAAGCTCCGGCCTTCAGGCCGGAGAGTGATCACCTGAATTGAACAAGTACTTTTTTTGTGGAGAACCCAATGACTGAATTCGCCTTTCAGGACATCATCGAATGGGATGCGCTCAGCGCCACAGAGCGCAGGAACATCCTCCGCCGTCCGGCCGTCATGGCCTCGGAGCGCATCAGCGCGGTGGTGAAGGACATCCTCGACAACGTTGAGCAGGAGGGCGACAAGGCGCTGCGCGAATACTCGGCCAAATTCGACCGCACCGAAGTGAAGAACTTCCGCGTGACCGAAGCCGAAGTGAACGCCGCCTGGGAGCGCGAGACGCCCGCCTTCCGCGCCGCGCTTGAAACCGCCGCGAAGAACATCCGCAAGTTCCACGAGGCCGAAGCCCTCGAACCCGTCGTGGTCGAGACGATGCCGGGCGTCGTCTGCGAACAGCTCACGCGTCCGATCGGCGCCGTCGGCCTCTACATTCCGGGCGGCACCGCTCCGCTCTTCTCGACCGTGCTGATGCTCGGCATCCCGGCGAAGATCGCCGGCTGCAAGAAGATCATCCTCTGCTCGCCGCCTCCGATCGCCGACCCGATCCTCTGCGCCGCGAAGCTCTGCGGCATCGACGAGATCTACCGCGTGGGCGGCGCGCAGGCGATCGCCGCCATGGCCTTCGGCACCGAGACGGTTCCGTCCGTTTCGAAGATCTTCGGGCCGGGCAACGCCTACGTCACGGAAGCGAAGCGCCAGGTGAGCCGCCGCGCGGACGGCGCCGCGATCGACATGCCCGCCGGCCCCTCGGAGGTCCTCGTGATCGCCGACGCCGAGGCCGATCCGAAGTTCGTCGCCGCGGACCTCCTCTCCCAGGCCGAGCACGGCCCGGACTCGCAGGTGGTGCTCCTCACCCCCTCGCGCGAACTCGCCGAAAAGGTAGCGCTCGAAGCCGCGAAGGAGCTCGAAACCCTGCCCCGCCGCGAAATCGCCGAGAAGTCGCTCGGCGCCTCGCGCCTCATCGTGGTGAAGGACCTCGAAGAGGCCTGCGCCGTCTCGAACATCTACGCGCCCGAACACCTCATCATGCAGGTGCGCGACGCGCGCAAGTACGTGCCTTTGATTGAGAACGCGGGGTCCGTGTTCCTCGGCGACTGGTCGCCCGAATCGGGCGGCGACTACGCGACCGGCACCAACCACGTCCTTCCCACCTACGGGTGCGCAGCGGCCTACTCGAGCCTCGGGCTCGCCGACTTCACGAAGCGCATGACCGTGCAGGAGATGACGAAGACGGGCTTTGCGGGTCTTGCCGACACCATCGCCACGCTCGCCCACGCCGAGCAGCTCGACGCCCACCGGAACGCCGTGCTCGTGCGCAAGGCCAAGCAGGCCGAAGGGTGCTGCAGCGGCTCCTGCGGGGAGAAGAAGTAAGATGGCCCGCCGCACCGACACCATTGCGGCGGCGCCCGAGACGCTCGCGCGCGCGGAGGTTCAGGCCCTGACGCCCTACCAATCCGCGCGGCGCATCGTCGCGGCCGCGGGCGGCCGGGGGGACGTTTGGTTGAACGCCAACGAATCCTCGGAAGCCGCTCCCTACGCCCTCACGCAGAATCTTCTGAACCGCTACCCCGACGCACAGCCCGGCGAGGTGATCGCGCGCTACGCCCGCTACGCCGAGGTCGAGCCCGAACAGATCCTCGTCACCCGCGGCGGCGACGAGGGGATCGACCTCCTGGTGCGCACGTTCTGCGTGCCGGGGCGCGACGCCGTGCTGCAGTTCCCGCCCACGTACGGGATGTACTCGGTGTGCGCCGAAACCTCGAACGTGCGCGTCGTGAACCTCACGACCGACCCCGCCGACGACTGGGCCCCGGACGTGGACGCGCTCGACGAAGCGCTCGAGCGCGATCCGGGCATCCAGGTGGTCTTCGCCTGCTCGCCCAACAACCCGACGGGCGGCCTCATCGCCCCGGAGCTGCTCGAGCGCCTGATTGAAGCCACCCGCGGCCGCGCGATCCTCGTCGTCGACGAGGCGTACATCGAATTCGCGCCCGAAGCCTCGGCCAAGTCGCGGCTCGCGAGCGCCCCGCACCTCGTCCTCATCCGCACGCTCTCGAAGGCCTTCGCCCTCGCGGGCATTCGCTGCGGGTTCCTCATCGGCTCTCCGGCGGTGATCGGGATGCTGAAGAAGGTGATCGCTCCCTATCCGGTTCCGACCCCCGTCGCCGACATCGCCGAACAGGCGCTCTCCCTCGGGGGGGTCGCTGCGATGGAGCGGCGCGTCGCGGGCACCTGCAAGCGCCGCGCCGAGCTCGCGCAGAAGCTCTCGGCCCTCCCCGGCGTGCTCGAGGTCCGTCCGAGCAGCTCGAACTTCCTCCTCGTGCGCTTCGCCGAGGGCGCGCGCGTCTTCAAGGCGCTTTGGGATCAAGGCATCATCGTGCGCGACCAGAGCCGGCAGCCGACGCTTGCGAACGCGATCCGGATCACGGTGGGCACGGCCGAGGAGAACGCCGAACTCATCGCCGCGCTGCGCGGCATTCTCGGAGAAGCCTGATGGAAGAAAAGATTCTCTTCGTCGACCGCGACGGCACGATTCTCGAGGAGCCCGACGACTACCAGGTGGATGCCTTTGAGAAGATGCGCTTCGTGCCGGGCGTCCTCCCGGCGCTCAAGGCGCTTTCCGACGCCGGCTGGAAGCTCGTGATGGTCTCCAACCAGGACGGTCTCGGCACCTTCCGCTTCCCGAAGAAGGCCTTCAAGGGTCCGCACGAACTGATGATGCAGATCCTCGAGAGTCAGGGCGCGCCCTTCGCCGAAGTGCTCGTCTGCCCGCACATGCCGGGCGACGGGTGCGCGTGCAGAAAGCCCAAGACCGGGCTCGTGGAGAAGTACCTCGTTCCCGGGGTGCTCGACCGGGCGAACTCCTACGTGATCGGCGACCGCGCGACGGACCTTGAGCTCGCGAAGAACATGGAGCTCGAAGGCATCCGCGTCGGCCCTGAGGGCGAGTCCTGGGACGCCGTCGCCCGGCGCCTTCTCGCGACGGCTGCGCCGAGGGACCGCCATGCGCTCGTGGAGCGCCGGACGAAGGAGACCGACATCAAGGTTGAAGTCTGGCTCGACCGCCGCGGCGACAACCGCATCTCCACCGGGATCGGGTTCTTCGACCACATGCTCGACCAGATCGCCGTTCACGGCGGACTCCGTCTGCACCTCACCGCCAAGGGCGACCTGCAGGTGGACTGCCACCACACGGTCGAGGATGTGGGCCTTGCGTTGGGCGAAGCCCTGAAGCTCGCCCTGGGCGACAAGAAGGGCATCCGCCGCTTCGGGTTCCTGCTTCCAATGGACGAGTCGCTCTGCCGCTGCGCGCTCGACATCTCCGGGCGCCCCTACCTCACCTTCAAGGCGAAGTTCAAGAACCAGATGGTGGGCGACCTCGCGACCGAGATGATCGAGCACTTCTTCCGCTCGCTTTCGGAAACGATGGGACTCACGCTCAACCTCAAGGCCAAGGGCATGAACGACCACCACCTCGCCGAATCGCTCTTCAAGGCGTTCGGCCGGGCGCTGCGCGATGCGGTGCGCGTTGAAGGCACCGACCTGCCGTCTTCGAAGGGGGTGCTCTGATGCGCGTCGTCATTCTCGACACGGGGTGCGCGAACCTCCTCTCGCTCGCCTGGGGCGTGAAGCGCCTCGGCGTCGAGCCCCTCGTCACCCGCGATCCGACGGAAATTCGCCGCGCGGACCGCATCTTTCTTCCGGGCGTCGGCACGGCGAAGGCCGCGATGGCGGAGCTCACGGCGCGCGGGCTCCCCGAGCTCATCCGCGCCGCGACGCAACCCGTCCTCGGCATCTGCCTCGGCGAGCAGCTTCTCGGGCGCCGCAGCGAAGAGACCGGGGGCGTCGACATGCTCGGCCTCATTCCGGCCGACGTGCGCGAACTTCTGGTGGCCGGCCTGCCGCTCCCCCACATGGGTTGGAACCGGGTGAACTACAACGCCTCCCCCGCGGCGAAGCTCCTCTTCGCGGGGCTCCCCCAGGGCGAATGGTTCTACTTCGTCCACAGCTACGCGATGCCGGTGAATCCCTTCACGATCGCCGAGACGCAGTACGGCGAGGCCTTTACGGCCGCCGCCGCGAAGGAGAACTTCATGGGCGTGCAGTTCCATCCCGAACGCTCGGGCCGCGCGGGTGCGCGTCTGCTCGCCAACTTTCTCGGAGTCTCCCAATGATCACGATTCCCGCCATCGACCTTTTGGACGGGCGCGTCGTGCGCCTGCACCAGGGCGATTACGGCGCCTCGCGCGACTACGGCGACGAGGCCCTCGAGCGCCTGCAGGCCTATGAGAAGGCCGGCGCCGAACTCCTCCACATCGTGGACCTCACGGGCGCGAAGGACCCGGCCGCGCGCCAGATTCCGCTCCTCAAGCGGCTGCTCTCGGGCCTCACCGTTCCCGTCCAGGTGGGCGGGGGCGTGCGCACCGAAGCGGACGTCAAGGCGCTTCTCTCGGCGGGCGCCTCGCGCGTCGTGGTCGGCTCCGCCGCGGTCAAGAAGCCCGCGATGGTGCGCGACTGGATGCGCTTCTTCGGGGCCGACGCCGTGGTGCTCGCGCTCGACGTGCGCGTAGGCGCCGACGGCACCGCCAAGGTCGCCGTGAGCGGCTGGCAGGAGGATTCGGGCGTTCTCATCGAGGACGTGATCCGCGGGTTCGAGCCCGTCGGCCTCAAGCACGTCCTCTGCACGGACATCTCGAAGGACGGAACCCTCAAGGGTCCGAATGCGGACCTCTACGGGCGGCTCGCACACGAATTTCCGGCCGTGGACTTCCAGGCTTCGGGCGGCATCGGGTCGCTCGATGACATCCGTGGGCTGCGGGGCACCGGGGTTTCCGGCGTCATCGTCGGCCGCGCGCTCCTTGACGGGCACTTCACCGCGAAGGAGGCGATCGAATGCTCGCAAAACGCATAATCCCGTGCCTCGACGTCAAGGACGGGCAGGTGGTCAAGGGCGTGCAGTTCCGCGGCCATGAAATCGTGGGCGACATCGTGCCGCTCGCGAAGCGCTACGCCGAAGAAGGCGCCGACGAACTCGTCTTCTACGACATCACCGCTTCGTCGGACGGCCGCGTCGTGGAGAAGAGCTGGATCTCGCGCGTCGCCGAGGCGATCGACATCCCGTTCTGCGTCGCGGGCGGCATCAAGTCCGTTGAGGACGCCGGGCGCCTTCTCGCCTTCGGCGCCGACAAGATCTCGGTCAACTCCCCCGCGCTCGCCGATCCCTCCCTCATCGAGCGTCTCGCAGAGCGCTTCGGCGTGCAGTGCGTCGTGGTCGGAATCGACACCTGGCACGACGCCGCGACGGGGAAGTACTGCGTGAACCAGTACACGGGCGACGAGAAGCGCACCCGCAAGACCGAGTGGCAGACGCTCGACTGGGTCGAAGAGGTCCAGAAGCGCGGCGCGGGCGAAATCGTCCTCAACATGATGAATCAGGACGGCGTGCGCAGGGGCTACGACATCGAGCAGCTCCGGCTCGTGCGCGAACGCTGCCGCGTCCCCCTCATCGCGAGCGGCGGAGCGGGCGAAATGAGCCACTTCCTCGACGCCTTCGAGCTCGCCCAAGTTGACGGCGCTCTGGCCGCATCCGTATTCCACAAAAAAATCATCAACATCGCCGATCTCAAGAAGTATCTTGCCGAGAACGGCGTGGAGGTAAGAACATGCTGACGGAAAAGAACCTTCAGGAACTCGACTGGGAGAAGACCGGCGGTCTCATCCCCGCCGTGGTGCAGGACGCGACCTCGGGGCGCGTGCTGATGCTGGGCTACATGAACAAGGAGGCGCTCGAGAAGACGCTCGCCGAAAAGCGCGTCACCTTCTTCTCGCGCACGAAGAACCGCCTCTGGACGAAGGGCGAGACCTCGGGGAACTTCCTGAACCTCGTCGACATCGGCACGGACTGCGACAACGACACGCTCCTCGTGCTCGTGAACGCCGTGGGGCCGACCTGCCACACCGGGAGCACGAGCTGCTTTGGGGACCTTGACTCCAAGTGGCAGTTCCTGCGCGACCTCGAGCTTCTCCTCGCCTCGCGCCGCACCGCCGATCCGAAGAGCTCCTACACGGCGAGCCTCTACGCCCGCGGCACCAAGCGCATCGCGCAGAAGGTGGGCGAAGAAGGCGTCGAGACGGCGCTCGCCGCGACCGTGCACGACAAGGAGGAGTTGAAGAACGAGGCCGCCGACCTCGTCTACCACCTCCTCGTGCTGCTGCAGGCCGAGGGGCTTGAGCTCGCCGACGTGATCGGGATCCTGCGCGAGCGCCACGCCGCCCGCGAAGAGAAGGCGAAGGAGGCGGCGAACTAAGTCCGCTGCCACCAGCCCGCACCGAGCAAAAGCCGCCCTGCCGGGATCAGCTCCCGGGGGCGGCTTTCGTTTGTGTTCGTTTGCTTCGTTTGGCCGCAGGGCGGCCGAGGGTGCCGCCCGGAGGTCCCCCCGCTCAGTCGACGGGCAGGCTCTTTCGGAGCTGCGCGCGCATGAAGGCCGCGTAGAGGACGTTCACGACCACCGCCGGCACGACCGCATAGAAGAAGAAGACCGCGGCGGGGAAGTCCATCATGTAGTTCCCGGCGAAGAGCGGGTTCACCACCTCGGCCGTGAGGTCCACGACGGCGGCGAAGAGGAAGGTGAGCGAGAAGGAGAAGGCGTACTGGCCGAGCACCCAGAAGACGATCGTGCCGTCGGAAACGCCGCGGGCCTTCTCAACGGCGTCTTTGTCGCGCACGAGAACCGGGATCTCCTTCACGGGGAAGACGAGGCCGGCGAAGAGCACAATGAAGAGAAGGAGGAACGTGAAGGCCGCCGACCCCCAGGTGGCCGAAGAGAGTTCAAAGAGGCGGGTCTTGAGGATGAAGCCCGAGATGAAGCCCACGAAGCTGCCGATGATCGCGGAGAGCTTCACGATCTCCATGACCTTGCCCGCATAGCCCGTCGTGATGTCGTCGGGGTCCTCGACCTTGATGATCTTCTTCAACGCCATTTCTTCTCCTTGCGTTCCGCGTCTTTTTTCGAATCTGGAAGAGCCTCGAGGGGACTCCTTGTTGCTGCGCCCGCACGCCGTTCTTCTTCTGAGTGGCGGCGCAAACCGATGGCGCCGCACGGGAGTGTGCGGATTTTAGCGGATTGAGCCGCCGCAGGCCCGGCGGAACCCATGCCTGCGGCGCTTTCCTCCTGTTCCGGCTCTGCTCCGGAGGGGCGTCTTTACGCGGGGAGCAGGGCGGTCATGTAGCGAGCAGCGGCGGAGCTCCCTCCCGGGTCTGTCAGTACCGCCTCCGGAATGGCGCGCGGCCTCAGGCCTCGAGCATGAGCTTCCCGGCGAAGAGCAGGAAGAGGCTTCCCAAGGCCGTGTTGCCGATCTTCGCGACGCCCGGGCTCCGGGCGAGGAGCTTCAGGCAGTCCGCGCCCACGGTGATCAAGGTCGTCTGCCAGACGAGGCTGATCGTCTGCATGATGAGCGCGAGGATCAGGTACGAGATTCCGGGATGGGCGTAGGTCTCGTCGATGAACTGCACGAAGAAGGACACGTAGAAGAGGATCGCCTTGGGGTTCGTGAGCGAAAGCCCGAGCGCCGTGCGGAAGGCCTTGAGCGCCGCCTTCGGACGACGCACGCCCTGATCTTCGGCGAGCTTGACGGGGTTGCCCTTCGCGCGCTTCTCAATGAAGGTGTGCCAGATCACCTTGGCGCCCAGCCACGCCAGATAGAGGCCGCCCATGATCTTCACGCCCGTGAAGATCATGGGGTGGCTTTTGATCGCTGCGGCGATGCCGAGGTAGGCGAGAAAGATCAGCGTGAAGTCGCCGATGATCACCGCCGTCATTGCGGCGAACGCCGCGCGCCGCCCCTCGAGAATGCTCGTCTTGAGGACGTAGAGCGTGTTGGGACCGGGCGCGAGGACGATCATCAGGGCGCCGAGGGTGTAGATCCAGGGACTGAGAATGCCGAACTGCTCGAGCATGATGGAATCGGGAGGATGAAGGGTAGCGTGAGGGCGCGGCGCGCGAATGGAGGCCGCGGGCGCGAGAGTATAGCGCCCGCCGGCCGGCGCTTGAAACGCACGATCGGGAATGGGTTCAGTGAGGCTTTCTCACGGGCGGCCGCAGGCTGCTCAGGCGCCGAAGATGAGCTTCGCGGCGGCGTGCCGAGGCAGAGGGTCCCGAGTTTGACCGCCCAGGGGTGGCGCGCGATGCGCCGCAGGGCACCGGCCCCGGCCGTGACGAGAAAGGAGAGGATGCTGACGGACCAAAACTGCAGGATCGAGGCGAGGATCAGGTACGGCACCCACGGATGCGGGTAGGCCTCGTCGATGAACTGCACGAAAAACGCCAGATAGAAGAGGATCGCCTTGGGGTTCGTGAGCGAAAGGAGGAGTGCGGTCCGGAAGGCCCGCCACGGCGGGATGGACGCGGCGCTCCCGGGAGCCGCCTTCCCGGCGGAGAGGATCGCGGGTTCGCCCGCCGCCGCCTTCGCCGCGAGCCTCGGCTTTGCGAAGGCGTCCCAGAGTGCATGGCCGCCGAGCCACGCGAGATGGAGGCCGCCCACGATACGCACGGCGGCGAAGACCTCCGGATGCGCCTTGATCGCGGCGCGATGCCGAGGCAGGCGAGCGAGATCAGGACCGAGTCGCCCAAAAGGACAGCCCCACCGCGGCGAAGGCTTGCCGCCGCCCCTCGGTGACGGCGGGCGCCGACGTGCGGCGCCCGCCCCCATGTTCGTGAAGGAATGAGCGGATGAGAAGGTCTCGAAAAGGACTCTAGACGGACTCGAGAAGGACTTCAGTGCGCACCCTCACGCCTCCGGCGCCTTGTAGGGCCACTTCGTGTAGTAGTAGGAGAGGAGCACCGGCACGAGGAAGATCGTCCCGACGGTCGAGAAGACCGTGCCGAAGATGAACGTGATCGCCAAGCCGCCGAACACCGGGTCGGTGATGAGGATCACGCTCCCGAGGATGATCGCGAGGGTCGTGAGGAGAATCGGGCGCAGACGTACCGCACCTGCGTCGATGAGCGCCTCTCGCAGCGGCAGCCCCGCCTTCAGGTAGTCGATCACGAAGTCGATGATGAGCAGCGAGCTTCTCACGACGACGCCTGAGATGGCCGTCACGCCCACCAGAGAGGAGGCCGAGAACTGGACGTTGAGGAGCCAGTGTCCGGGGAAGATCCCGATGAAGCAGAGCGGCACCGCGGAGAGCGCGATCAGCGCGAGTCCGAAGGAGCGGTAGTAGGCGACGAGGATGAGGAAGATCCCGCCCACGGAGATTACGAGGGAGTTCGCGAGGTCACGGTAGCTGTCGAGCATCATGCGGTTCTCGCCCTGCCAGAGGAGCACCGCGCGGTCGGCGGTGAGGTCAGGCCGCTCGTCGCTCCAGGTGAGGTTCCCGGTCTTGAGCGTTCCGCCCCCCGGGAGCGCGAGGCCCGAGAGCCGGTCGTTGAGGTCGAGGACGGCGTAGGTCGGGGGCGTGTGCCCGAGCTCGCCCCCAACGGCCGCCATGCGCACGCCGTTCTTCTTCTCAATCGGACGCGGGGCCGCATCCGTCTCGACCTTGACGATCGAGGAGAGCGGCACGCGGGCGCCCGCAAAGCCGGGGACCGTCACGCCCGAGAGGAATTCGGGGTCGAACTGCCGGTCGCGCGGGATCTCAATGCGGATCGCCTCTCCCGTGCGTTCGCCCGGGGCGTGCGCCCAGCCGATCACGCCGCCGTCGACGATGGTGCGGAGCTCGGCCGCGGCCACGGCCGGAACCACGCCGGAGCGCAGCGCCTTCTCGCGGTCGATCGAGAGCCGGTGCTCCACGACGTCCGCCTTCTCGGAATTCGTCACCTCGACCATGTCGTAGGTCTTTCTGAATTCGCTCTCCACTCGGTCGGCGAGCCAACGCAGCAGCGCCGGATCCTCGGCATAGAGCTCCGCGTAGACCGTCCCCTTGAGGGGCGGCCCCGGCGGGTCTTCAAGGACCTGGATGGTGCTCCCGGGCCAGCGTGCGGCGACGGGCTTCAACGCTTCACGAAGATCCGCGGCGATCGTGATCGAGGAGCGCTTCCGCGTCTTCTTGTCGGTGAGGTTCACGCGCACGGCGCCGATGGAGGCGCCTGAGGCGGGACTCATGCGCATCATGGAGTTGAAGTCGGCCACGCCCGCCAGCCCCGACCAACTCTGCCAGTTGAGGACTTCGGGGATCGTGCGGACGTGCTCCACGACGTCCCTCACCGCGCGGTCGGTCGCCTCGACGGGACTGCCCTTCGGGAGCTCGACCGTGACGTTGAAGGTGTTCTTGTTGTCCTTCGGCAGGAACCCGGCCTCGACGCCCAGGGCGGGGGCGGGGCCGCCCGGGCCTTCGGGGCGCACGAGCTGCCACAAGGGCATCGCGAAGGAGAGGCCGATGAGAAGGATGAGCACGAGGATGTAGATCCGCTCGCGGTTCACGTGGCCGATCAGCGCCGAAGCCGGAATGCTGTAGAGGCGCCCGATCCACCCGCCCGGAATGTCCGTGCCGTCCGGCGCCTTCGCCTCGACGCGGACGTTGGGCTGCGGAATCCAGCGCAGCGCCGCCCAGGGCGCCACCGTGTAGGCGATGAGGAAGGACGCGGCCAACGCCACCGGGACGGAGAAGCCCACAGGGTAGAAATACTGCTTGGGCATCCCCGTGAGGGCCGGAATGAGGGACGCGAAGACCATCATCACGGCGATCGTGGCGAGAAGCGTCGCCGAGCCGATTTCACCGGGCGCGACGATCGAGCGGAGCTTCTTGTCCTCTCGCCCCTTCAGGGGCGAGAGTCCGTAGTGGCGCACGATGTTCTCGATCACGACGATCGAGTCGTCCACGAGCAGACCGAGCGCGATGATGAGCGCATAGAGCGTGAGGCGGTTGATCGTGAAGCCCGAGAGCCCCACAACGCCCAGGGTGATCGCGAGAATGAGCGGGACCGTCACGGCGACGATCGTCGCGGCGCGCCACCCGAGGAAGACGAGCGTCACGGAGACCACCGCCAGCACGGCGATCGCGAGGTGTTCGATCAGCGTGTTCACGGCGTCGTTCGCCTTCACGCCGTCGTTGCGGGTGACGACGACGTCGACGTCCTGCGGAATCACCCAGCCCTTCATGCGCTCGATGCGCGCCAAGGCGTCGTCCGCCACCGTCACGGCGTTGGAGCCCTTGCGCTTGGCGACCGCGAGCGTCACGCTCTCGACTTCGCGGCCGTCGGCCCAGCGGGGGTCCGCGGGCCCGTAGCCGAAGCGCGAGGCGTGGGTGCGGTCCGTGCGGGGGCCGTCCACGACGTCGGCGACGTCTGAGAGGTGCACCGGAACGCCCGTGGGCGAGGCGCCCACGACGAGGTCCTTCAGCGCCTGCGCGTCCGCGATGAAGTCGGAGAGCCGCATCGAGCTCTCCATGCCGTTTTCAACGACCTTGCCCAGGGGGCCGGCGACGTTCGAAACCTTGAGGGCGAGCATCACCTGCGTGAAGGAGACGCCGTGACCGGCGAGGCGTTCGGGATCCACGCGCACGAGGAGCTCCCGGTCGCGGCCGCCCACGACCTCGACCGTGGAGACGTTCTCCAGCCCTGAGAGGTTGTCGAGCACCGCACGCGCGATGCGCTTTAATCCGTAGTCGCCGTACTTGTCCGAGACGAGCGAGACGGCGAGGATCGGCACGTCGTCCACGTCGGCGCTGCGGATCCAGGGGCCCACCACGGCGGCGGGGAGCTCCCCGCGTCCACTCATGATGCGGTCGGCGAGCTTCACGAGCGAGAGTTCCTTCTCCTCGCCCACCTTGAACTGCACCATCAGGACCGCGCCCGAATCCCCGACCGAGGCCCAGACGTGGTCCACGCCCGTGATCTGGTTGATGAGGGTTTCGAGCGGCCGCACGACCTTCATCTCGACCTCTTCGGGCTCGGCGCCGGGAAGCGCCGCGATCACCGCCGCCGCGGGCATCGTGATCTGCGGATTCTCCTCGCGTGGAGTGGTCATCACCGCCCAGATGCCGAAGATCATCGCGGCGATCATCAGGACCACCGTGAGCTTGGAGTCGATGAAGGCCCCGGCCATGCGCCCGGTGAGCGTGTGCGTGTCCTTCGCCTGCTCGGCCCTCTCCTCGGCCTTCTCTTCGACCTTCGCCCCGCCCTTCAGACCGGCCTGCTCAAGAACCTGCCCGGAAGCCTTGCCGGACGTTCCTCCCGAAGCCGCCTCCGGGGAAACAGGCTTCTTTTCCGCATCCTCCGTCATCACCGGACTCCTTCGGTCTTCTCAACCTTCACGGCGCGCCCGTCGCTCACGTCCGAGGTCGGCCGGTCGACGAGCATTTCGCCGCCCTTGAGACCCGCCAGGACCTCGACGCGGCCCTCCATCCGGCGCCCGGTGCGCAGCCACCGGAAGGCCGCGCGCCCGTCCTCGATCACGAAGACGCCTTCGAGGCCGCCCCGGCGCGCGAATGCGGATTCGGGCGCCCAGGGCGTCGCCGCCTCGCCCGCCGCCACGCAAACGCGCCCGTACATGCCGGGCTTCACGAGGGCGGCGTCCTTCGCGTCGAACTTCACCCGCGCGAGGAAGCTTCTCGAGACGCGGTCGGCGGATCCAGAGACGCGCTCCACTTCGCCCGGGAGGACACCAGGCACCCCGTCCACGACCACCTCGGCCCTTTCGCCCGGGCGCACGACGTCGGCCGCGCGCTGCGGCACCTGGAACTCAAACTTCGGGTCCGACTCGCTGTCGATCACGACGACGGCAAGTCCGGGCAGTGCGAGGTCGCCCTCGCGCCGCAGCACGGACGCGATCCGGCCGGAGACCGGAGCGGCCACCTTGGCGTAGGCGCGCTGGTGCTCCGCGACGGCGAGCCCCGCCTCGGCTTCTCTGAGCGTGTCGGCGGCGGCGGTACGGTTCAAAAGCGCCTTGCGCCAGTCGTTGTTGGAGACCAACCCCTCCTTGTAGAGGCCCGAGATCTTCTCGGCGTCGAGCTCCGCGTCCTTTGCGGCGGCGCGGGCCTTGGCGGCCTTCGCCGAAGCCGCGCGGACGTTCTCCTCCACGTCGCGGTCGTCGAGGACCGCCACCACGTCCCCCGCCTTCACGGCGTCGCCCTCCTTGTAGGGCACGGCGCGGATGTAGGCGGTCAGGCGGCTTGCGGCCTCGACACGCCGGTCGGCGACCACGCTCCCGGCCGCCGTCACGACGGAGGGAAGCCCGAGGCCCGCCCGTGTGATCTCAACCGCCACCGCGGGGAGCGTCTGCGGGGCCTCGACCTTCGTCTCCTCACTGCACCCGGCAAGAAGCGCCGCGGCCAAAACCGCGGCCGTCATCGCCGCCGCGGCTGCTCCCGCGCCTTCAACCCTGAGGCCCGACTTCTCCGTGCAGACCTGATCAACATCAACGTGCGTCATCTTCTTCTCTTCGCCGAAGCCGCCCGGATTCCCACGGGAACTCACCGGCTGCGGCGCCTCACTTTACGAATTGCGCTTTATGCATCACCCTTCGCGAACACCCGCAGTCCCTTCGGGAAAGAGAATCCGGAAGATGCTCGCCTTCAGGTGCTCCGGATCGAAGACGCTGCCGCCCGCACCGGGGAGCCACGGCAGTATTCCGCGCGCCTCGAAGGGCATGATGCACATGCCGACGACGTGGAGCGCCCAGAGCTGCCGGTCGGTCTTGACGCCGAGCTCTCCCGAGAGTTCATAAAAGACCCCGAAGGCGCCGCTGTAGGCCATCTCCACGACCTTGCGTGAGCGCTCCGGGTCCGGGTCGAGGAGCGAGCGCTGGATGAGGAGCGAAAGGTTCGGGTTCTCGAAGAACCGGTCCACGATCTCGGAAATCACGTTTTTGAGCCGCACCACGGGATCGGGCGACGAGGCGGCGGCGCGTCGGATCGCCGCCATGCGCTCGCTCGCGAGCCGCTCGCAGACGGCGAGCCAGAGCTCCTCCTTTCCCTTGAAGTGGTAGTAGAGCGCCGCCTTGGTGATCCCGACGCGCTCGGCGATCTCGCGCATCGAGGCGCCTTCGAGGCCCGCGGCGGCGAAGCGCTCCTCGGCCGCAAGCAGAATCGCGTCGCGCGAACCGCGCTGCGCGTCCTCAGTCCCGCGCGTCTTCCCGTCCTTCATTACTTCCCTATCCTTACTTACCGGTCGGTAAGCTGCATGCTAGCACAGGCGGCGAAAGACGGCGAGGGGCGCCGCAGGGCCGCGGCGGGAGCGCCTCAGCGGAGTGCGCACGCAGCGGGCCTGCGGCGCAGAGGGCCCGCAGTTGCTATGCTTCTCATCCTGCAACGGCCTTCCGGTGCAAAGGAGGGCCTCAAGGAGGAGAACCGCATGGAGATAGTCGTCTCCGGCAAGGAACGCACGGTCCGCAAGGGCCTCACCGTCGCCGAACTCATCAAGCTCGCCGGGGTTGAAAACCCCGAATACGTCTCCGTCGTCGTGAACGACGTCTTCGTGGACCAGGAGGCGCTCGACACGTTCGAGCTCCATGAGGGCGACCGGGTTGAATTCCTCTACTTCATGGGCGGAGGCGCCTGACATGCCCTTCACCAACGCCCAGCTTGCGCGCTACTCGCGCAACATCCTCCTCGAAGGCGTCGGCCCCCGCGGGCAGATGAAGCTCATGAACGCGAAGGTCCTCGTGATCGGCGCGGGCGGACTCGGCGCGCCGGCGATGCTCTATCTCGCGACCGCGGGCGTCGGCACGATCGGCGTGGCGGACGCGGACCTCGTAGATGTCTCAAACCTCCAGCGCCAGATCATCCACACGACGTCCTCAATCGGCCGCCCCAAGGTCGACTCTGCCGTGAAGGCGATCGAGGCGGTCAATCCCGACGTCAAGGTGAACCGCCACTACGAATACGTGATGGCCGACGGCGTCATGGACCTCATCGACGGCTACGACTTCGTGATCGACGCGACGGACAACTTCCCCGCGAAGTTCCTCATCAACGACGCCTGCGTGATCGCGAAGAAGCCCTTCTGCCACGCCGGGATCCTCGGCTTCAAGGGCCAGGTGATGACCTGGACCCCGAATGCGCCGAAGCTCCCCTGCTACCGGTGCGCCTTCAAGTCCCCGCCCCCGAAGGACGCCGTGCCGAGCACCGCTGAAGCGGGCGTCCTGGGCTCGCTCGCCGGCATCGTCGGGAGCATCCAGGCGACAGAAGCGATCAAGTACGTCCTCGGGATCGGCGAACTCCTCACCGGGCGCGTCCTCACCGTGGACGCCCTCACGATGGAGTTGCGCACCGTTCATCTCGCGCATTCGGACCCGAACTGCCCCGTCTGCGGCAGGAACCCGACGATCACGAAGCCCGTGGATCCGATCGACATGTGGTTCCCCATCATCTGAGGGGAGCCGCCGCAAGCCCGTCCCTTTTCCGAAGGCGTCCGCCCGTCCCGGCCGGACGCCTTCTTCGCACCCGGAGCCCGGGGAGGAGCGGGACTTTCCGGCGCTTGGCGTGGGGCGCGCCGACCTCCCGGGCTGAGGACGACGGCCGCGGGTATCTACCGTCTTTTACTCAGGCCGCCGCCGCCCGCCCGGTGCTATCGTCATCGAACGCCTCCGCCCGAGACACCGGTGCACGTGAAAAGGAAAGCCAATGAAAGAGATCAAAAAGTCCTCCAAGCTCGACAACGTCCTCTATGACATACGCGGTCCGATCATGGACAAGGCCAAGCAGATGGAGGCAGAGGGGCGGCGCCTCATCAAGCTCAACATCGGCAACCTCGCCGTCTTCGGCTTTGATCCGCCCGAAGAGGTCATGCGCGACATGATCTACAACCTGCCGAACTCCTCGGGCTACTCCGACAGCAAGGGGCTTTTCGCCGCGCGCAAGGCGGTGATGCACTACACGCAGGACAAGCAGATCGAAGGCGTGACGCTTGACGACATCTACCTCGGCAACGGCGCCTCGGACCTCATCGCGCTCACCACGAACGCGCTGCTCGACCAGGGCGACGAACTGCTCGTTCCGATGCCCGACTACCCGCTCTGGACGGCCGTGACGAGCCTCGCGGGCGCGAAGCCCGTGCACTACCTCTGCGACGAGGAGAAGGGTTGGATTCCGAGCATCGAGGACATCCGCGCCAAGGTGACGCCGCGCACGAAGGGCATCGTCGTCATCAACCCGAACAACCCCACGGGCGTGCTCTACCCGAATTCGGTGCTCCTCGACATCATTCAGGTCGCGCGTGAGAACGGCCTTGTGATTCTCGCCGACGAGGTCTACGACAAGATCCTCTACGACGACGTGAAGCACACCTCGATGGCCGCGCTCTCGCACGACGTCCTCACGATCACCTTCAATTCGCTCTCGAAGGCCTACCGCGCCTGCGGCTACCGCGCGGGCTGGATGGTGATCTCGGGCGACAAGAGCAACGCGAAGGACTTCATCGAGGGCCTCAACATGCTCTCGAACATGCGCCTGTGCGCCAACGTCCCGGGCCAGTACGCCATTCAGACGGCCTTGGGCGGCTACCAGTCGATCAATGACCTCGTCGGCGAGGGCGGACGCCTGCGCCGCCAACGCGACATCGCCTACGAGATGCTTTCGGCCATTCCGGGCGTCTCGGTGGTGCGCCCGACCGCTTCGCTCTACATGTTCCCGAAGCTCGACCCGGACGTCTATCCGATTGAGGACGACCGCGAGTTCTTCAAGGAGCTCCTCGAGGCGACGAACGTCGTGCTCGTGCAGGGCACGGGCTTCAACTGGCCCAAGCCCGACCACTTCCGCATGGTGTTCCTCCCCTACGAATGGGAGCTCCGGGACGCGATCAACCGCATCGCCCGCTTTCTTGCCGACTACCGCAAGCGCCATCCGGGCAAGAAGATCTTCCCGGAAGACGCCGCGCCGCAGGCGGGGCTCGCGGAGACCCTGAAGGCGGCCTCCAAGGAAGGCTGACGCCCTCAATCTCCACGACGGGCGCAGCGCATCCGCCCTCAGCGAAGGGCTCCTCCAAAGGGGAGCCCTTCGTCGTATACGGCCTCCCCGTTCGGGAATCTCCCCAACGCGCCCGCACATCCGCTGACTCCGGCGCAACGTTCTTCCGCCCGATCTCTGAGGTATTACCCGGCGGGCGGCACGCCGCCCCGGATAACCTTGTGGGAAGAATCGACGGCGTGCACCCGCGCGCAGCAGTCAACCCGCCGCAACCCGCTCCAACCCAACGCTCAGGATTGCCCACAAATGAGGTTCAACACCAAACTCCTCCACGGCGACGCCGTCAAGCGCTACGCCTACGGCGCCACTCTTCCCTCCGTCTGTCAGTCGAGCGCCTTTGGTCAGAACACGGCCGAGGTCCTCTAAGCCGCCTCCGTCCGCATGATCCGCATCCCCCGCGCCGAATTCAACCGCATGCTCGGGCACGCCCGCTCGGAGGCGCCGCTTGAAGCGTGCGGCCTCGCCGCGGGCCGCGCGCTTGACGGGGACGTGCGCGAAGTGGTGCGGATCATTCCGCTCCCTAATGCGCACGCCTCGCCCGCGCACTTCACGATCGACCCGAAAGCGCAGCTCGCCGCCCTCAAGGCGATCCGCGCCGAAGGGCTCGAACTCCTCGGGAACTGGCACTCCCACCCGGCGACCCCGGCGCGCCCGTCGCTCGAGGACCGACGCCACGCCCACGACCCGCGCGCCTCCTACCTCATCCTCTCGCTCGCCGACGCCGCTCCCGTGCTCCGGAGCTTCCGCTTCCGCGACGCCCACGCCGGCTGCGGCGCTCTCCCCGAGCTCGTCGAAGAACCTCTCGAGCTCGTCGGCTGACGGACCGCACTGCCCATCCGTCCCACCCGCCCCACCCTTCGATCCCGGCGTCCGAGCATCCGGTCGTCTGCGCGCAAAAGGCGCGCCCCAAGTTCCGCAAAAGCGCCCGGCAATTCTCTCTTCAGAACGTCTTTACAAACATTTACACATTTTGCTCAATGCACTTGAGAATGGTTGTCATAGTAAAATCATCTCCACACAGAATCAAATTTCCTGTTATTTCAAATACATGAAACCATCATAAAGACGTGTAACGCGATCAATTCGCATCCCGCCATCGGATGTGTCACCTAGGGGATTTCCTGGATTGCGAATTGTTCCTAGTTCAAGTTTTCAGCGTCCGACAAATCGTTTTGAGTGGGGTAACATTTCGCTTGTCGGAAGGCCGCACGGATGAAAGAGCGGCCCGCAACGGAGCGGTTTTCGAGCGTTCCGGACGACGTTTCCCCGCAGAAGAGCATTTCCCCGCTCCTCTGTCCCGGATCGAACGCATCCGGGAGCGGTTCCCCAGAACCGCCCTCCAACGTTCCGAAGGTCGCGAGCCTGTTGCGCAGACGACCCCGGTCCGACGAATCCTCCAACCAAAACCAATCAACATTTCGTGGAACGGTAAGAAAATGGTCATGAATCAGAATGTCAAGTACGGTCTCTTCTTCCTCGGCGGTCTCGCTGTCGGCGCTCTCGGCGCCATGGCCGTCTCCCGCGGCAAGCTCTCGGTGAAGCCGCTCGCCACCGACCTCATCGCCTCGGGCATCGACCTGCGCGACAAGGCCCTCGCCGCCGTTGAAGGCGTCAAGGAAGACATCGCCGACGTCGTCGCCGAAGCCCAGGTGAAGTCGCAGGAGAAGAAGGAAACGAAGGAAAAGGCTGAGGCCGCCGCCGTTGAAGCCGCCCCCGCCGCCCAGACGAACTGCTGATCCTTCAGGCAGTCGCAGGAACATCTGCAGGACGCGTCCCATGAGGGAGCTCTGAATGCTCCCCCCTTGAGGCAGTAGAAGGCCTTCGGTCCGAGCCCGCTCGGCGGAAGGCCTTTTTCACACTCCGCGTCCCGTATTGATTCCTCCCGAGGCCGCACGAGACGCGGCCGGACGCCCGAGGGAGCCCCTATCCGCAGGGAAAAGGGCTCCTCCCCCGGGCCTTCACGTTGTGGTCCCCTTTGCGGCCCGCTCAGTGCGGCCCACTCCGGAACCGTCATTTCGAATTGCAAGCCCCGCGCAGGCGCTCGGACGCCCGCGGGAGCCCTCAGAAGAGAGAGGCATTCTTCATGCAGTTTTATCTGAAGCACGCCGTCGGCAACCGCGAGCGTTGGAAGACCGCGAACACGCTCTCCCACGCGAGCGCGGTGATCATCGCCGACGAACTCGCCCGGGTGCCCGGCGTCACCGGCCTGACGGTGAATCCGCTCACGGGCAGCGTCACGCTCACCGTCGCCGACGCCGAAACGAAGCGCCGCACCGCGGCCTACTTCGCCGACCTCGTCAAGAACCCGCCGATCACCCGTCCGGGCCGCGCCGTCGTCGCCCGCGCCGACCGTGAGGAAGCCGCCCGCGGCATGCCCCTCGACCTTGAGGAGGCGCGCCGCCGCATGGGTCCGGGCCTCGTCTCGACCACCCTCGGTGCGATCGAGCGCGGCTTCACGAACATGCCGGTGCTCAACTTCTTCGGCCGCGTCCGCTCGATCCTCGAGCGCCTCTTCCCGGCGTTCTTCTCGCTCTCGCGCACGGCCGCTCAGGCCTCGCAGGCGGGCCAGGCTCTCGGCAAGGCCGCGCTTACGCGCCAGCCCGGCAAAGCGCCGGCCGTCTCCGAAGAGGACGCCGAGCTCGACTTCTCGAGTCTCGCGCGCTACGTGTTCCTGCGCCCCTTCTTCCCGTCGATCATCAACATCGGCAACGCCGTTCTCGATTCGATCCCGTACCTCATTGAGGGCGTGAAGAACATCTTCCGCGGGCGCCTGAACGTCTCCGTGCTCGACGCCGCGGCGATCCTCGTTTCGTTGATCCGCCTCGACTTCGGGACGGTGGGTCTGCTCACGCTCCTCCTCGGCTTGGGCGACATGCTCGAGCGCTACACCCGCAAGAAGAGCCTCGCCTCGCTCGCCGACCAGCTCGCGATCAAGGTGGACCAGGTCTGGGTGCGCGCCGCGGACGGCCAGCTCGTGCAGAAGCAGCTCTCCGAGCTCACGAAGGACGACCTCGTCGTCGTCCGCTCGGGCTCCGTCATCCCGGTCGACGGCGTGGTCGTCTCCGGCGACGCCTCGGTCAACCAGGCGACGATGACGGGCGAACCGCTCCCCGTTCACCGCGAACAGGGCGGCAGCGTCTTCGCGGGCACCGTCGTTGAAGACGGCGAGATCGACATTCGTCCGACCGCGATGGGCGACGCCTCGCGTCTCTCGCAGATCGTGAGCTTCATTCAGAACAGTGAAGCCGCGAAGGCGGGCATCCAGGGCAAGGCCGAGCGCCTCGCCGACGCGATCGTCCCGTACAACTTCCTCCTTGCGGGCTTGGTTTTCCTCTTCACGCGCAACCTTACCCGCACGGCCTCCGTGCTGATGGTGGACTACTCGTGCGCGCTGCGTCTCGCGACGCCGCTCGCCATCCTCACCGCGATGAAGAACGGCACCGAAAAGGGCGTCCTCGTGAAGGGCGGCCGCTACCTCGAGGCGCTCTCCGAAGTCGACACGGTGGTCTTCGACAAGACGGGCACGCTCACGCAGGCCCAGCCGGTGCTCTCCGACGTCGTCCCCGTGGACGGCGAATTCGACGAAGAGGAGCTGCTGCGCCTCGCCGCCTGCCTCGAAGAGCACTTCCCGCACCCGGTCTCGCGCGCCATCGTGCGTCAGGCCCAGGAGCGCGGCGTCTTCCATGACGACGAAGCGCACGACACCGAAGTCCGCTACGTCGTGGCGCACGGCATCTGCTCGGCCGTGGGCGGGCGCAAGTGCTTCCTCGGCAGCCGCCACTTCGTCGGCGAAGACGAGGGCATCGACCTGCACGTCGCGCAGCCCGTAGTGGACCGTCTCGCCCAGGAAGGCAAGTCGATCCTCTACCTCGCCGTGGGCGGGCGCCTCGCCGGCGTCCTCGGCATCGAAGACCCGGTTCGTCCTGAAGCCGCCGCGGCCGTCAAGGCCCTGCGCGAGCGCGGCATCAAGCGCATCCTGATGCTCACGGGCGACGACAACCGCACGGCCGCGCACGTCGCCGCACGCCTCGGGCTTGACGGCTACCGCGCTCAGGTTCTGCCGCAGGACAAGGCGCGCCACGTGCTTGAGCTCAAGGCTCAAGGCTGCCGCGTGCTGATGGTGGGCGACGGCATCAACGACTCGCCCGCGCTCTCCGCGGCGCACGTCGGCGCGACGCTGCGCGACGGCACGGACATCGCTCAGGAAGTGGCCGACGTCGTTCTGACGCGCAACAACCTCATGGACCTCCCGACCGCGATCGAACTCGGTCGCGCCACGATGGGCCGCATCCGCGAAAACTTCGCCGTCTCGGTGTCGCTCAACACCTGCTTCCTCGCAGGCGGCCTCACGGGCTTCCTGATGCCGGCGATCGGAGCGCTGCTGCACAACGCGACGACGATCGGCGTCTGCCTCAACGCGATGCGCCCGACCCTCGGCGCCTCGAAGAGCTTCTCCGAGGCGGTCTGCGAGATCGAAGCGAACATGCGCCGCACGATCAACCACCTTGCGAGCGAAGCGCCCCAGAGCGAAACGCCCGTGAAGCTCCCCTTCACGGAAGCGGACTCCGCCGCCTGATCCAACCCAATTCACGAAGGAAACAACAACGATGCTCGACCCCCGCACCTTCGTGCGCTCCGTCACCCACGGGCGCGCCCGCATCCGCCACGCTTCGCTCAAAGGCCTCACGGCCGATGAGGTGAAGTCCCTCACCGACATGATCTCGGGCTTTGACGGGATCACCTCGGTCGAGGTGAATCCGCGCGTCGGCAGCCTCCTCGTCACCTGGGACGAAGAGAAGACCAACGCCGAGGCGCTCCTCGCCGCGGCCGCCTTCTTCCTCCCTGAGGACGAAGAGGCCCCGGCCGCGGAGGCTGAAGCCGCCGCCCTCGAAACCGAGGGCTCGACCGCGCACGCCGCTCCTGAGAAGACCTGCGCCTGCCGCGAAACGGTCGTGAAGACCGCGGGCGGCGTGCTCGCCCTTGCGAAGAAAGGCGCCGTCAAGGCGCTCGACCTCGCCGCCCCGATCGTCGCCCCCGACGAAGTGAAGGGCCGCGGCGGCCGCACCCGCCGCGTGACGCAGAACCGCCTGATGCTCGGCACGCTCGCGCTCTCGCTCGGCGTCCTCGCCTTCCGGGGCGTGCGCGCCCACGTGATCTTCGGCGTCGCCTACACTCTCTTCCTGGCCGTGCACCTCGCGCAGCACCGCCGCGTGCTTTAAGGGAAGCGAACTGACAAAGGAGGAACATGAAGCTCTGGCTCAAAATCACGCAGGGACTCGCCGCCCTGCTTCTTTCCGCAGCCGCGCTCTCACTCCTCCTCTTTGCCGGAGCGCTTCTTCTCGGGCTCGCCGCCGTCGTCCTCATCGCGGCGGGCGGGCTCTTCCTCGCCGCCCCCGACGAGTCGAAGAAGACCCTCAGGCTCTTCATGGAGCGCATCGACCAATGGATCGCCGCCATGAAGGACGTGGTCGAGGGCGCGGGCGAAGTGGTCCTCACCGTCATGGGTGCGGCCCGCGGCGTCCGGCCCGACCCCGAGGAGCCCGTGGGGACGTCCTCCCACCCCGCCTCCCCGGCGGCCGCCCCCCAGCACGAAGGCACGACGCCCGCTCAGGACGCCGCCCCCGCGGCCTCTGCTCCCCGGGCGTCGGACCGTCCTCCCGCCGCGAAGTCCTCCGGCCGCTGACGGTCCGCCCTCACGCACCGCCGCGCTCTACTCAGCACGATTGAGCCCGCACCAGCCCTCACCGGCGGCGCGGGCTTTTCTTTGCCTGCTTGGGTCCGCGCGGATTCGTCTAGCCCCGGGCGGAGAGCCCATGACGACGCACAACCCTTGCGGATTGTTGCTTTTCGTTAAGAGAGTCAACGTTTTTCTCTCATCTCCTTTTGCGTCTCGCTTTGACCCACGGTGCCTGCCCCCTTTTCGGCGTTGGGGAAAATCTCCACGGGGAAAGCCCCGGAAGAACAAGGCGTTTCATTCTCATTACCCGTGAGCTCGCCGCCGCCGCAGGAGCCGAAAGACCTTGCGGGGATACATCAGGATCCCCCGAATGGAGGGTTTCCTGAGTTTGCAAATACAAAGTGTTCTCGTTACTATGCGCACTGTCACAACTTGCAACAAGGACATTCCCCCATGTCGGAACCGAAACAAATCCGCATCCTGACCACGCTCGGTCTGAATGAACCGGCCACGGTCGCGCGGATGAAGCTTCCCGACGCTGAGATCAGCCATCTCGGAGACCTCGGCGTGCGCGTCGGCAGCACCGTGCGCATTCTGCAGGCCTCCAAGGACGAACCGCTGCTCGTTGCCGTCGGCGACTGCCGAATCGCCGTCAACTACACGGTCGCTCAAAAAATCTACGTCTACTAAAAAAACACCTTAGTTCGAGGACATCATGTATCTGAAAGAACTGCCCGTCGGCTCCAAGGGCCGCATCGTCGGCTTCGGCAAGGAGCATCCCGAGTACCGCCGCCGTCTCGTCATGCTCGGCGCCACACCCGGCACGTCTTTTGAGGTCGTCCGCATCGCTCCCCTGGGCGATCCGATCGAAATCCGCGTCCGCGGCAGCTTCATCAGCGTGCGCCGCGATGAAGCGACCCTGATGGAAGTCGAAAAGCTCTGATTCCGCGCACCTCCCTCGGTAAGCAGGAACTTCTCTCTACTAGGACCAAAATGTCTCAGCACATCGTATGCGTGGTCGGCAATCCGAATTGCGGCAAGACCACCTTCTTCAACGCCCTGACGGGTTCCCACCAGCGCGTGGGCAACTGGCCGGGCGTCACGGTCGACAAGAAGACCGGCAACTTTGAATACCGCAACGAGAAGATCGAGCTCGTCGACCTTCCGGGCATCTACTCCATCACCCCGGCGGCCTCGTCGGGCGAAGACGAACGCGTCGCGCGCGACTACGTCCTCGCGGGCGAAGCCGAAGCGGTGATCAACATCGTCGACGCCTCGAACCTCGAGCGCAACCTCTACCTCACGGCTCAGCTCATCGAAATGCAGGTTCCGATGATCGTCGTCGTGAACATGCTCGACATCGCCAAGCAGCACCGTCTCGAGATCAAGCTCGAGAAGCTCCAGGAAGAGCTCGGCTGCCCGGTGGTCGGCATCGTCGCCTCGCGCGAAGCCGGCCTCACGGACTTCAAGGACGTGCTCGTCAACTTCCTCGAGCGTCCGACCGTCCCGCCGATGCAGGTTGAGTTCGACGAACAGATCACCCAGACGATCAACCGCGTCGCCGACAACCTCCAGAGCCAGGGCGTCGCCCGTCCGGCCTGGTTCGCCAGCCAGTTCATGGAAAAGGCCCCAGGCCTCGGCGAGAAGCTCACCGGCGTGAACGTCGAAAAAGTTGAAAAGATCGTCAACGACCTCGACGAGAAGATGAACGGCGACCTCGACATCGCCATCGCCAACGCCCGCTACGGCTTCGTCTCGAAGGTCGCCGAGAAGGCGATCGTCCGCCTCGGACAGGCCTCGCAGACGATGACCGACAAGATCGACCGCGTCGTGCTCAACCGCTGGCTCGGCCTCCCGATCTTCCTGCTCATCATGTACGTCATGTTCCTGTTCACCCAGAATCTGGGCGGCAGCTTCATCGACTTCTTCGACATCCTCGTGGGCGGCATCTTCGTGGACGGCTTTACGGTCCTCCTCGAAAACATCGGCGCTCCGGACTGGCTCATCGCGATTCTCGCCACCGGCATCGGCGGCGGCATCCAGACGGTCTCGACCTTCATTCCGCCGGTCTTCTTCCTGTTCCTCTTCCTCGCCGTGCTTGAGGACTCCGGCTACATGGCCCGCGCCGCGTTCGTCATGGACCGCCTGATGCGCGCCCTGGGTCTCCCGGGCAAGGCCTTCGTGCCGCTCATCGTCGGCTTCGGCTGCAACGTGCCCGCCATCATGGCGACCCGCACGATGGACCGCGCCTCCGACCGCATCATCACGGTTCTGATGACGCCGTTCATGTCCTGCGGCGCCCGCCTCCCGGTGTACGTCCTCTTCGCGACCGCCTTCTGGCCCACCAACGGTCAGAACGTCGTGTTCCTCCTCTACATCATCGGCATCGTCGCCGCGGTCTTCACGGGTTTCCTGCTGAAGCGCTCCGCCCTGCCGGGCGCCGCCAGCGCCTTCGTGATGGAGATCCCGCCGTACCACATCCCGACCTTCAAGGGCGTGATGCTGCGCACCTGGGACCGCCTCAAGACGTTCCTCTTCCGCGCCGGCAAGGTGATCGTCGTGATCGTGGGCGTCCTCGCGTTCCTCAACTCCCTCGGCACCGACGGCACGTTCGGCAACGAGGACTCCGACAAGTCCGTCCTCTCGCAGATCGGCCGCACGATCGTTCCGATCTTCCAGCCGATGGGCGTGACTGAGCAGAACTGGCCTGCCGCCGTGGGCGTCTTCACCGGCGTCTTCGCGAAGGAAGCCGTGGTCGGTACGCTGAACTCCCTCTATGACGGCATCGCCGCCGCCAAGGCCGAGGAAGCCGCCAAGGCTGATGCCGCCGCCAAGCCCGAAGGCGAAGCGACGGCTGAAGAAGCCGCTCCTGAGGAAGAAGAAGGCTGGTCGCTCAGCTCGATCTTCTCCGACGCCGTCAACACCACGATCGACAACCTGAAGGACCTCGGCAGCGCGTTCGCCGACCCGATGGGCATCGAAGTGGGCGACCTCTCGGATACGGAAGCCGCTGCTGAAGACCAGGAAGTCACGACCGGCACGATCGACACGATCAAGGAATTCTTCGGTTCCCAGTCGGCCGCCTTCGCCTACCTCCTGATGGTTCTCCTCTACATGCCCTGCTGCGCGGCCATCGCTGCGGTCTGGCGTGAAGTCGGCACCGCCTGGACGATCTTCTCGGGCACGTGGTGCTGCGTCCTCGGCTACACCGCCGCGACGATCTTCTACCGCGCCGTCAACTTCGCCGAAGCTCCGGGCTACAGCGCCGTCTGCATCGTGGTCTCGCTCGCGATCATCTACGGCATGTACATGTGGATGAAGTCCTTCGCCAAGAAGGACGCCGAGAACTCCCCGAAGGTGATCCCGATCCATCCGGCTCACTAACGGCATGCAGCCCTCCCGCCCGGGTCCTCCCTGAGGACCCGACGCGGGGCGGCTCGTGAAAAGGTTTTTCCGAGCCTGGGGCGCTCCGGACTGCACGAGTCCGGGGCGCCCCTTTTTCATGTCCTTTTTCGTGCCCGGACGTCTTAAAATACCGGGAACGGCGGCCGCAGCAGCAGCCGTCTCCCACTGAATCTCTCCAAAGGAGCCCATTGCGCCATGCGCTACGTCCGGGATCCCCTTCCCACCGTGCCGCTCGCCGAGTACCTCGAGGCGCTCAGGAACGCCCCGGTCCGGCAGCGCCTCACGCTGCCCCTGCCGCCCGTGACGGCGGGCGACCTCGTCTACGGCCTCATGGTGAACGAACTCATCACCCCCTGGGGAGCCGTGCTTGCGGCCTTCCCCGTGCGCTGGACCGAGCACCGGTTCGACGACCCGGAGGTGCTCGAACCCGTCGAATTCACGACCGAGTCGCGGCTTTCCGTCACGCCGCAGCCCGAGAACGACTACGCCGTGAAGCAGGTCCTCTACTCGAGCGCGCTCTACCGCGCGGAGATCCGCCCGGGATTCGACGACACGCGCACGCCGGGCTTCATCGGACGGCGCGCAAGCGCCGACGACACAGAGGCGCTTCTGGTGTTTGAGAAGACGGAGAAGCCCGTGGAGGACCTCGCCTGGGTCCCGCCCGCGCTGCGCGCGAAGTGCCGCGTGACGAAGGACGGCATCTACTGCCCGGTGGAGGACCTTTCCACCGCGGACGTGTACTGCGCGTGACCGTACGAGCCCTCCTTGCGCGAGGGCGCTTCAGGTGAAGCTCCGTGACCCGCGCCGCAGCGCCTCCGACGGCGCCGCTGCGGCGCCGTTGTCGATTCGGGGCACCCCAAGCCCGAACCTCCATTTCATGCGCGAAGGCTCAGTGCTGGCAGTGCGGGCACCAAAAGGTGCTCCTGCCGCCCTGCTCGATGCGCTTCACCGGCCGCCCGCACGACGGGCAGGGTTCGCCCTCGCGCCCGTAGACCGCTGAGGAGAGCGGGAACCACCCGGTTTCGCCTTCGGGCCCGTGAAAGTCATGGAGCGTCGAGCCGCCCGCGGCGACGGCGCGCTCGAGGACGCTTCTGACAGCGCCGAGAAGGCGGCCGGCAGCCGCGAGCGAGAGCCCGTCCGCCGGCCGCGTCGGCCGGATCCGGGCGGCCCAGAGAGCCTCGGAGCAGTAGATGTTGCCGCAGCCCACCACGACGTCGCCCGAGAGGAGCGTCTCCTTGATCGAGCGGTGCGTGCGGCGCAGGCGCTCCTCGAAGACCTCGGGCGTGAGCCGCGCGTCCCAGGGCTCGAACCCGAGCTTGGCGAGGGGCGGGAGCCCGTAGGGATCAACGTCGAACCAGAGCACCGCGCCGAAGCGGCGCGGATCGGTGTAGCGCAGCACCACGTCGCCGAAGTCGATGTCGATGTGGTCGTGGCGGCCGGGCGCCGGGATGGGCCCGTTTGCGGGCCAGATGCGCCAGGAGCCGCTCATGCCCATGTGCGTGACGAGCCACCCAGGCGGCAGGCCCGGTTTTTCAAAACGCCAGACCAAATACTTGGCGCGGCGCTCGAGCGAAGCGAGCGTGCGCCCGGTGAGGAGGCGCGCGAGGTCGGGAACCGGCGCGCGGAGCATCGGGCAGCGCACCGCCGCCCCCGCCACCTCGTGGTGGAGGACGGCGGGGACGAGCCCGCGGCGGGTCACCTCAACTTCCGGGAGTTCAGGCACTGCGGCGCTCCTGCGGTACTACTTGCCGTAGGGCTTCCAGTCGCCGTCGTTCCTCTTGAGATACTCGACGCCCTTCATCTCGAGGATCTTCGCCGACCCGTTCTCCGAAACGGGGTGCGTCTCGGGGAGGTCCTTCACGAGGTCCTGAAGCGGCACGGCGCCGCCCTTCTTCGAGAAGAAGTTGGTCGAAAGCGTGCGGCCGATGAGGCTTGTGAGCGCGAGCCAGCTCGTGTCGCTCGTGACGTGGATCGGCTGGTCGGGGAGGCCCTTCACGCCGAAGAACTTCACGAGCACCGGCACCTCGGTGATGCGCAGCGTCGGGATGTCGCGCAGGCGCGGCGCCTGGATGCGGTCGCCGCGCACGGCCGCGCCGTGCTCCGGCGCGATCACGAGCATCACGCGGCGGCCCGAACGGTCGAGCTCGCGCATGAAGACTGAGAGGTCGTCGAGGAACCGCTTGGCGCGCGGCTTGAAGGGCTCGGAGCGCCCATGGCGCGGCAGGCGGTTGCCGTCGTGGAGCGAAATGAGGTTCATGAAGGTGACGCTGCGCTTCTCCTTGGCGCGCGTGATCGTGCGCTGCCAGAAGCGCAGGAGCGCGAGGTCGTCGGAGATCTCCTCGTCGTCAAAACCCATGTAGCGGACCGGAATCGGCTTCCCGGCGGTCTCGAGCGGAGCGGCGAGGCCCGTCTTGTCGCGCAGCGTCTGCAGGAAGTTGTCGTACTCGCCCGAATGGTCGAGCATCAGGTGCTGCGTGTAGCCCAAGGCCCCGAGACGGTTCAGGGTTTCGCACTCGGTGCGCCGCTCGCCGTATAGATCGTTGTGCGAGGGCTGACCGCAGGCACCCGTGAGGAGCCTCAGGGCGGCCGGGCCCGAATAGGACGTGGCCGAATTGAAGCGGTCGAAGCGGACGTTGAAGCGGTTCAGAACCGGGTGCGTGTCGAGATTCACCGCGGCGAGGTCGTCGTTCGCGAGCGAGCAGACGTTGACCAACAGGATGTCGAACGGCACGTCCTTCTCCGGAATGCCGGTCGGGAGCTCCGCGCGGCGCTCCTTCTCATAGTTGAGGAAGGCCTGATACCACTCCTCGACGGTCTTGCTGTCGCTCACCTTGCCCTGAGCCGCAGGCGCGGCCTCGGCCATCACCGCATCCTCGAGGGGCGTCGGGTCGGCGCGCAGCGCCTCGAAGAGGGGCGTCATCGCCATGCCGACGAAGCAGCAGAGCGTGATCACGGTGATGCGGACCGCATCCTTGAAGAGCACGTAGAGGAGAACGCCGAAGACGCCCCACCCGACCATCTGCCAGTTGATGAAGTCGAGCGCGAGCTCCATCACGTAGGCGGCGGAAAAGCCCTTGATGCCGCCTGCGTTCTGCTCGATGCTCTCCCAGCCCGGGAGCCAGCTTTCGCTCCAGAGGAGCAGCACGGCGGCGACCAACGCGGCGAGCGTCCTCAGCCACCGCACCGGGCGCCAGGGAATCGGAATGAGGAGCGCGGCGGCGAGCACCGCGTTCCAGAGGAGGTTGAGCGAGAGGTACCCCGCCGAGGCGAGCCCCATCTTCGCGAGGAAGTAGAGGTTCCAGGCGCCGAGCCCCTGCCAGCCGAAGCCGAAGCCGAACCCGGCGCGCAGGCCTTTCGAATGCGCCGGGGTCTGCGCGCTCGCCTCAACGGAGGCGTTTTCTTTGTCCATTTGCTGCGGCGCCGTCATTTCCGCGCCTCCTCAATGCGGACGACCAACCGCCCGTCGGGGTCGAAGGCCCAGCGGCCTTCGTCGAATCCGAGGCCGTAGAGCATGAGGACGTTGCCGTAGTAGCGGTCCCTGCGGACGCCCTCGCGCGTGAGCACCGTGCGGATGAGGCCTGCCGTGCGCCCGTCGCCCAGGAGAGGAAGTACGCAGGCGCCGAAGTAGTCCGGCCCCGGTTCGCCCGCGTCGCCCGTGACGACGTCGGTCTTCTCGGGCGGGAAGTTGAGCGCGCGCGTCGCCTCCACCATCGGAGCGAACTGACGCACAAGCGCCGGGCGCGCGGGATCTTCGGGCGACATCATGCCGGCCCAGAGGTACGTGCGGATCGCGTTGTAGGAGCCTTCGTGATAGTCCGTACCGTCGGGCACGACGTAGCGCCCGTCGGGCGCAAACTTCGCCCATTCCGGAGCGAACCCCGAGGGCGAGGAGCGCACGAGCATCGCGAGCGACCCGTCGTAGACGGAATTCCACCAGGCGTCCTCGAGCGCGAAGCGCTTGAGGATGAAGAGCGGGTAGTAGGAGGGGTTGAGCTTCACCGAGCCGTCCTTGTCCTCAAAGCCCACGCGCCCCGGGAGGATCACGCGGCCGAGGTTCCTCACGTCGCGCACCTCCTTCTTGAGGAGCGCCATCATGGCGCGGCCCTTTTCCGTGTAGGCGGGCTCATTCCAGAGGCGCCCGGCCTCGAGGAGGCACCAGGCGATCCACATGTCGCTGTCGGCGGCGTTGTTGGTGTCGATCACGCCCCAGCCGCCGCCCGTCTGGCCCCAGAGCCAGGAGGGGAGCGTCTTCGTGAGGTCCCCGCCCGAGAGGTTCTTCTCGGTCCACTCGAGGAGCCCGGCGAATGTCGTGCGGTCGTTCGCGACGAGCGCGAAGAAGAGCGCGTAGGACTGTCCTTCGCTCGTCGTGATGCGGCGCAGGTCGGAATAGTCGACGACGCGGGCCTTCTCGACGTTGGCGGTCTTGAAGTCGTCCCAAAGGCCCCAGGCCGCGGCGGAGCCCGCCGAGACGAAGAGCACGGCGGCCGCGGCCGCGCTGAGGATGGTGCGCATCATGCTGTTCAAGAGCTTCTCAGACATCATTCACGCCTCCCGACCCAGCGGCGCATGAAGAGGAAGACCGAGAGGCCGATCGCCAGGGCCGAGAGGATCGCGCAGAGCGCGAGCCAACCCGGGTGGCTCGAGAGCTTCATCCAGACGGTGTGGTACCAGGGGAGGTCGCCCACGGTGTAGCGCTCGCCCACGGTGAAGGAGGCGGCGGCGTCTCCCGCGATCACGGCGGTCGTGCCCGAGAGGTTCATGAGCGCCTGCTGGCTCGCCAGGCGGGCGTTGAGTTCAAGCGAGCTCGCCGGCCCCTCGGAGAGGAGCGCGACGACGCTGCGCCCGGATTTGAGCGGCGACTCAAACCCCACGATCGCGGCGACGGGTTCGGCCATCACGCCCGCAGCCGGGGCCTGCAGCGACTCCTCGAGGGCCCTGCGGCTCGCAACGGCCCGCTCAACGCTCGTGCGGAGCTCAAGCGCGTTCTGCGCATTGATGTCGCTCATCTTCGTCGAGACGCGGCCGATCACGAGCAGATCGCGCTCGGCGGCCGCCCGATCGGCGGTCGACGAGACCACGCGCACGTGCTCGCCCACGGCGCCCGTCTGTGCGGCGAAGCGCCCGACGGCGTTGAGCATCGTGGAGACCTCGGACGCGCTCGCGCCTTCGGCGATCACGACCGCCGTGCCCGAGAGGTCGGCGTACTTCGTGAAGGGCCAGCCGGCCGTGGTGAAGAGCTTGAGGTTGGGCATCTGCGCCTGATGGTAGAGGCCTTCGAGCCGGATCGTGCTCACGGGCTCGATCTCCATCTGGTGCGGGAGCAGCATCACGGACTTGCAGTTTTCGGGCGTGCCGCCGTCGGCGATTCGCTCATAGTCCACCGTGAAGGAAAGGACGTTCTGGGGGCGCAGCGCCAGGGTGCCTTCGGCGTTGTCGACGAGGGCGCCGTAGAAGCCGGGGAGCCCAATCACGCGCTCGCCCTGCCCGGTCTTCGCGGCCGTCGGGTCGGAGTCGATCAGGGCGCCGTTCAGGAACGCGCGGAACTGCGCGGCCTCGCCCGTCATGGGCTTCGTGGTGCGGTACTTCACCGAAAGCGTGAGGTTCGCGTCGCCCGTCATGTAGAGGTCCGGAGCGAGGCGCACCGGGATCTGCACGGGCGGCATGCGGTAGCCGCGGCTCGAGAGCTGACCCGGATATTCGATGATCTTCGAGAAGGCGACCGTGCGGCCGACGGGGAGCCACGCGGGCGCGTCGTAGGCTTCGCGGGGCGGCGTCTCCTTGAAGGGGCTCGGGTGGAAGGTGTCGCCGATCATCACGTTCCCCTCGCGCACGAGGGTCTTGGCGGCGACCAACAGGTCCGCCTCATCGCGGCCGGCCACCACGAGCATCTTCCCCCAGAGGGAGTTCGGGGAGTCCGCGACCGTGACCTGCGGGCCCTTCACCTGCGGGAAGTCCTTCAGGAACTCCGGACGCTTGTCGTTCGTCGCGAAGACGATGAAGTGCCCCGGAGCGGGCAGCGCGTTGAACTGGACCGGGAAGTCCGCGCCGCGCCAGCCGGCGATCCGGCCCGCCCACCCGGCGAGCACGGCGGCGGCCTCCTTCATGCGGCTCTCCGGGGCCGCGGGGAAGACGAACGGCAGGCGCGTCGCGTCGCCCGATGCCGCGTCCACGAAGGGCGCGGGGAGCTTCGCGATGTCGTTGCCGAGGCGGATGCGGGACTTCTCGAGCACAAGGCGGCTCTGCGCGCCCACCTCGAGCCAGAGCGAGTCGTCCGCGGGATTCTCGCAGACCGACTTCACGTGCCCGATGAACTCGATCGTAATCTGGTTCTGCGTGCGGATCGACTTGGGGTTGAGCGCGACCGAGAGCGTCGCGGGCGAGCCGATCATCTCCTTCTCGAGCGTGAAGGACTGCTGCAGCTCGCCGTTCAGGTAGAAGTTCAGCTGCGAGACGGTAGGGAGCACCGAAGCGGAGGTCGTGAAGGCGAGGTCGACCGCGGCGCGGGAGACCACGTCGTCCGAGCGCACGCCGAAGTCGAAGAACTGCGTCTTCACGAGGCCCGTGAGGCGCACCGAACGGGCCATGCCGCCCGGAACGAGTCCGATCAGGGACTTCTTCTCAATGCGCGAGCCCGTGACGTCCGTGCGCCAGACGGGCTGCGGCGAAGCGGTCTGCGCGGGGGCGGCTGAAGCGCTCCCGGGCACGGCGGCCGCGCCCGCAAGAAGCCCCGCTGCGAGGACCGCGGCGAAGCGCATCGTGGTGGTGGATTTCGGTCTGAACATTCTCTTTTTGAAAGGCTTTGGGTGAATTCGTCGGGAAATGCTTCATCATCTCCCACGGACAAAAAAGGGCGCGCCGCTTCAGGACGCGTCCGCGCGGGGACTGCGGGGAAGGAGCGACCTGACGAGGTCGCGCACGGCCGGCAGCGTCCGTCCGGGGAGAAATTCGATCATCGAGCGGTAGCCGTAGAGCGCGAGGCGCCCGAGCTCCAGGAAGCCCGTGATGAAGCGGTCGTCCACGGGCTTTTCAGGCGTGCGCGCCCAGATGCCACGGCGCGCGAAGGTGACGCGGTTGAAGCGCTTCTCGTCGGTGCGCGCCGGGTCGTCGGGGAAGTCGATGATGAGGTCGCGCGCGCCGTCCGTCTTCTCCGGATCCGCGGGCGCAAGGTGCGCGGGGAACTTTTCGGGCGCCCCCTCGTCGTCGGGCACCGTCACCGAGAGCGCGGCGCCCTCGGGGAGCTCCGCGAAGGGATCGGCCCCGGCTGCGGCGCTACCGACCCGCACGCCCTCCTGCGAGAACTGCAGCATCTGCGCGGGGACCGCGCGCCCGTCGATCTCCACGGTCACCGGGAGCTTGAGGTCGATTCTCGGGTAGCGGTCTTTCTGCACCTCCTCAACGGCCACGGACATCGTCGCGCCGAGGATCATCAGGTTGTAGACGATCCAGCCCATGTTGATCGCGAGCGTCAGGTACTCGGGCTCGGGCGAGAAGAAGGCCTTCCAGAAGCCCATGGCGAGGCCGGCGAAGTTGAGCGCGATGAGGACGAGGTAGGGCTTGGAGATGTGCCAGTCGAGGTACTTGCTGTCGATCACGCCGCCCTTGGCGGTGACGTTGAACTTGCCGATCTTGGGCGCAATGAGGGCCACCGTGGTCGGCACGAGGATGTACCAGGAGAGCACCGTCTCGTAGACGCCCGAGAGGAAGGGGTAGCGATAGCCGTGTTGCAGGCGCTGGTTCGTCACGGCCGAATGCACCATGTGCGGAATGACGTAGGCGAAGATCGAGGCGGCCGTGGCGTAGATCACGTAGACGTCGGCGAGCATGTAGGGCAGCGGCGCCAAGAGGAAGATGATGCGCGGGAGCCCGTGGAGAAAGTGGAGCATCGCGTTGAAGAAGCACAAACGCTGCGCGAGCGTCAGCCCGCGGCCGAGGAGTGGGCAGTCGAGCCTCAGGATCTGGATCATGCCGCGCGCCCAGCGGATGCGCTGCCCGATGTGGGCGGCGAGCGTGTCGGTTGAGAGCCCCGAGGCGACCGGACGCGAGATGAAGGCGGACTTCCAGCCGCGGCGGTTGAGCTTGAGGGACGTGTGCGCGTCCTCGGTCACCGTCTCGACGGCGATGCCGCCCACCTCCTCCAAGGCCGAGCGGCGCATCACCGCGCTCGAGCCGCAGAACATCGTCGCGTTCCACGTGTCGTTGCCCTTCTGGATGAAGTCGTGGAAGAGCGAGTTCTCGATCGGCTGCGCGCGCTCGAGGTGCATGTTCTTCTCAAAGGGATCGGGCGAATAGAAGTGGTGCGGCGTCTGCACGAGGGCGATCCGCGGGTCCTTGACGAGCCAGCCGACGGTGGACTTCAGAAAGTCGCGCGAGGGGACGTGATCGCAGTCGAAGATCACGATCATCTCGCCCGAGGTGACCGTCATCGCGTGGTTGATGTTGCCCGCCTTGGCGTGCTTGTGCTCGTCGCGCTTGATGTAGTTCGCGCCCGCCGCGCGCGCGAAGGTCTCGAAGGCCGGACGGCTGCCGTCGTCGAGAAGATGCACGCGCAGCTTCTCTTCGGGCCAGTCGAGGTTGAGCGCCGCATAGACCGTCGGCTTGATGATCTCGAGCGCCTCGTTGTAGGTCGGGATGAAGACGTCCACCACGGGCCAGGTCTTCTCGTCCTCGGGGAGCGGACAGACCTTGCGGTCCATCGCCCAGCAGACCTGGAAGTAGCCGAGCACCATCACGCAGAAGGCGTAGAGCTCCGCGCCGAGCAGCAGCGACGTGAAGACCACGTCGATCCAGGTGTTGGTGTTGAGGGTCGCCGTCGCGCGCCACCAGAGATAGCGGGCCGACACCACGATCGAGATCACGAAGAGGAGCATCAGCGTGATGCGGGCCTTCACGCGCACGAGCGCCACCATCGAGAAGAACATGAAGGTGAGGAAGACCGCCTGGCCCTGCAGGTTGAAGGGCTGCGTAATGCAGAGCGCGGCGAGCGCGAGCCCGAGGACCACCGAAATCCAAAGGAGCGCTCCGCGGGCGCGCCGGCTGCTGCGGCCGCTCTTCGCGGACTCGTCCTTCGACTCCTCCTCGTCGGAGAGGGCGGGAAGCCGCCGCACGAGCGCGAGGCAGAAGGCGCCCCACGCCTCGCCCGCGCGGGCGATGACGGCGCCCAGAGCGCGCAGGATCCGCACGACGCCCGTCACCGCGCGGCTCCAGGGCGAGCGCTCGCCCGGGCGCGCGGGCTTCACGAAGATGAGCCATGCCGTCTGGATGAGGATCCGCAGGGGGTCGAGCACCCGCGGCCGGTCGAAGTCCACCTGCGGGTAGAGCTCGGTCTTTCTCGCCGCCACCGCCCGGAAGGGGCCGTGCTCGAGCGGAATGAAGACGAGCAGAAGCGCGAGGAAGAAGCCGTTTACGAAGCGCGCCGCGGCGCCGGCGTCGTTCGCCCGCCAGATCTCAAGTCGGCGGGAGAAGACCTGCTTCGGGTTCTCAGTGGTGGGATGCTGCATCTTTGGGGGTGGAGGCGAGATCCGCGGCGCCGGCCTCAACGATGCACGGGATGCCCCTGAAAGGTTTTGTCTACGGGCCGTCGACGCGTCATGCGGGAAAGAGGCGTCTACGACGAACGGGCAAGCTTAGCCGATGGAGGGCCGGCTTGCTCGGGGCAGCTCATTCTCAGGATGCATTTCCTTGCACAAAGGCAACGTCCATGACGCATCTTTGCCTTGCCCTCGAGGCGCCCCGAAGGTCTCCGGGAGGACTGCGGCGGGGACGCCGCAGGACTGGTCCCGGGCGCCCGCCGCTAGGGGCCGCAGCCCCCGCACTCCGCTAGACTCGACTGATCCCTCTCTCTTTTCAAAGGACGAATCCGATGCTCGAAGGCCGTCCCCTCATCATGAATCTCATCGCGAGCCGCATCACGACGCACCCGCTCCTGCCGCGCCTCCCGGAAATCGGCCGGGTCTTCCAGCGCGACGAGCTCACGCCCGAAGCGCTCGCCGACATCGCGCCCCACGTGGACGTGTTGGTCGGCGCCTCGAACCTCAAGGTGCCCAAGGCCGAGCTCGACCTCTACCCGAACCTCAGAATCGTCGCCGACTTCGGTGTCGGGTACGACGGCTTCGACGTCGAGGAGATCGCCCGCCGGAACCTCCTCTGCGCCCATACGCCCGACGTGCTCTCCGAAGACGTCGCCGACCTCGCCGTCGGACTGATGCTCTCCATCACGCGCCGGCTCCCGCAGGCCGACGCCTTTGTGCGCGCGGGCCGGTGGCCGAAGGAAAACTTCCCGCTCGGACGGCGCATCGCCAGGCGCCGCATCGGCGTCGCGGGCCTCGGGCGCATCGGGCGCGTCGTGGCGCAGCGCGCCGAAGCCTTCCGCATGGAGGTGGGCTACACGTCGCAGCACCCGAAGGACGTGCCCTGGCGACGCTTTGAGGACGTGAAGTCGCTCGCCGCCTGGGCAGACGTCCTCGTCGTGGTGATTCCCGCGACGCCCGAAACGCACCACCTCATCAACGCCGAGGTTCTCGACGCCCTCGGGCCCGAAGGGTACCTCGTCAACATCGCCCGCGGCGCCCTCGTGGACACGGCGGCGCTCATCCGCGCGCTCGAGGAGAAGCGCATCGCCGGCGCCGCGCTCGACGTCTTCGAGCACGAGCCCGAAGTGGAGGCCGAGTTCAGGAAGCTCGAGAACGTCGTCCTCGCACCGCACATCGGATCGGCGACCGTCGAAACCCGTTGCGCCATGGCGGATCTCGTCTGCGAGAACATCCGCCTCGGCCTCGCCGGGAAGCCCCTTCTCACGCCCGTTCCGGGCACCCGCAGGGCATAATGCGGGCTTCGCCACTCTTCGGAGACACTTCATGCCCGTTCTGATGCCCGAACCCGAGGGAACGCAGCTCGGCCGCGCCACCACCTACGCCGAGACCTACAGCCCTGAGCTCCTGCAGCCCATCGCCCGCAGCCTCGGCCGCGACGCGATCGGCGATCACGACTTTCAGGGCACGGACGTCTGGCGTCTCTATGAGTTCTCCTGGCTCAACGCCCGGGGACTGCCGCAGGCGGCGCAGGTGGAGCTCCACGTTCCCGCCTCGACCCCGTCGATCATCGAGTCGAAGTCGCTCAAGCTCTATGCGATGAGCTTCGCGATGACGCGGCTCGCCGGGGGCGCGGCAGAGGCCGAGTCGATCCTCACGCGCGACCTCAGCGCCGCCGCGGGCGGCCCCGTGAAGGCGGCGGTGCACCCGCTCGGGACCTGGAAGACCCTGGTCGAGCCCATGCCGGGCGATCTCCTCGAAGCCATGTGCCCCGACGTCGAGGTCGAGGACTTCGAGGTGAATCCCGAGCTCCTCAGGCGCACCGAGGGCGGCCCGCGCACGGCCGCCGTCTGCTGGTCCACGAACGTCTTCCGCTCGCTCTGCCCGGTGACGGGGCAGCCCGACTTCGCGTCGATTTCGCTCCACCTCGCGGGCGAGCCCGTGGATCCGGCGTCGCTCCTCAAGTACCTCGCCTCCTACCGCCGTCACCGCGGCTTCCACGAGCAGTGCGTCGAGCAGATCTTCCACGACCTGCGCACGCGCTTCGACCTCAAGGTGCTCGAGGTCCAGGCGTCCTTCACGCGCCGCGGCGGAATCGACATCAATCCCTTCCGCTCGACCGTCTCGGCCGAACCCCACCGCGTTCCGCGGGAGCTCCGCCAGTAGTTCACCCGCCTTCCCTGCCCGCATCGGCATTTTGAGCAGCATTTTCCCGAGAGCCGTCCGGACCTCAACGTCCGGGCGGCTTTTCTCTTGACTGCGGCTTGAGGATCATGCAGGCGATTCTCAAGCCGCATGCCGGAAACAATTCGCAACAAAGGTAAAGCCTGCGGCCTCAGATCAAATGCTCTTCAGCGCCCGCATCCATCGGTTTTCCCCGGGGGTAGTCTGTCGCGCAGCAATCGAAGAAAGCCGGCCCGCCGGACGCCTTCCCGTCGTTCACCCAGGACGACTCGGAGGGTGCAGGAAGGCGCCTCACGGACCGACAGGAAGAAAGGAGATTCCCAAAATGTTGGAAAACCGTAGAGAGTTCTTCAAGACCGCCGCTGCAGGTGCGCTCGGCACCGCGGGGATGTTCGGCGGCGCCGCCGCCGTTGAGGCGAAGGCCGCCCCGAAGGCGAAGTACGACCTGATCATCGTGGGCGCCGGCTGCGGCGGCCTCGTCTGCGCCGTGCGCGCGGCCGAACTGGGCCTGAAGCCCCTCCTCCTTGAAAAGATGCCCATGCCTGCAGGCAACACGATCTATGCGGCCGGGTTCCTGCTCGGCCTCAACACTTCGTTCCAGAAGGCCAAGGGCGTCGCGAACGACACGGCCGAAGCCTTCTACAACGACATGATGAAGGTCTCGCAGCAGCAGGCCGTCCCCGCCCTCACGAAGAAGGTGGTCGACAACTGCACGCGGCTCCTCGAGTGGATGCACTCCTACTGCGGCGTGAACTTCGCGACCGGCGCCCACCTCGTCTGGCCGATGCTCACCCGCGCGCACCTCGTCACGGGCGAAGTGAAGCCGGGCGGCGCGCAGCTCGCGATGACGCTCCTCAACAAGGCGAAGAGCCTCGGCGTCGAAGTCCGCACGAGCACCAAGGTGGTCGCGCTCCTCTCCGACCCGAAGAAGGGCAACGTGACGGGTGTGCGCATCAAGACGAAGGCGGGCCTCTCCGAGGTCACGTCGAAGTACGGCGTCGTCCTCGCGACCGGCGGCTATTCGGCCAACCAGCAGTTGGTGACGCAGTACATCGGCTCGGCCGGCGCCAAGATGCCGATCCGCGGCTCGCGCATCATCGCGGGCGAGAACATCGTCCTCACCGCGCCCTTCATGCCGAAGGTCGTGCACGTGGATCAGTACCACTGCGGCCCGATCTACGGCCCGACCGGCGCCAACCCCCTGAACATCGTGAACAACGGCATCTGCGTCAACAAGCAGGGCGTGCGCTTCACCGATGAAGGCCAGACCTACGTGCAGATGGCGCGCGACGTCGCCGCGAAGACTCCGGACAACTGGGCCTTCATGATCTGCGACCAGACGACCCACGACATTCCGATTCTGAAGAACGACTGGGAGTCCTACCGCCGCACGAACGCGCCGGTCTACACGGGCGACACGCTCGAAGCCGCCGCCAAGGCCGCGGGCCTCGACCCGAAGGCCGTCGAGAAGACGGTCTCCGACTGGAACGAAGCGGTCAAGGCGGGCAAGGCCGTGCAGATGACGCCGCCCAACACGCTCCCGAAGACCCCGGTGATCGAGAAGGCGCCCTTCTACATCGTGCCCTTCCAGGGCGGCATGACGGCCACCTTCGGCGGCCCGCTCATCAACACCGAGGCGCAGGTGCTCGACACCGAGAACCGGCCGATCGAAGGGCTCTTCTGCATCGGCAACGCCGCGGGCGGCTTGTTCTACGACAACTATGTCGGCGGCGCGCAGCTCACGAGTGCGGGCGTCTTCGGCATGACCGTCGCCGAACACGTCAAGGCTCAGAAGGAAGGAAAGCTCTGATCGCGTGATCTGAAGCGCCTCTGAAGGACTTCAGGCTCTTCTGGGGCCTGAAGTCCTCCTTCAAACAGATTCGGCCGGGCCTCCCGCATTCGGGAGGTCCGGCCGAGCTGTTTCTTGAGCGCCCGGGAGCTCCCAACGGCGGGGGGAGCAGCCGGGCATTCGGGCGTGAGAGGCTCCGAAGCCTACTTCTTCGCGGCGCCCACGAGGCGCGCGATTTCGGAGATGTCCTGCGGGAGCGTGCGGCAGCAGCCGCCGAGGCAGAGCGCGCCCGTCTTCTCCCAGAGCGGCACGTAGTGGCTCCAGGAGGGTTCGTGCGGGCCCGCGGCGTGCCAGGTCTTCGTCACCGGATCGTACGTCTCGCCCGAGTTCGGGTAGACGACGAGGGGCTTCTGCGTGAGTTCGCGCATCTTGAGCAAAGCGGGCTCGACCCATTCGCGCTTCACGCAGTTGAGGCCGAAGGCCTCGACCTGCGGGTTGGCGTCCATCGCCTTCGCGAACGTCTCGAGGGCCGTACCGTCGGGCATGACGCCGTCCTTCAGGGTCACCGTCACCCAGCAGGTGACGTTGCGGTTCTCGATCATCGAGAGGACGGCCTCGATTTCATCGAGCCGCGGCTGCGTCTCGATCGCGAGCACGTCGGCGCCCCCGTCGAGGAGCGCGTCGAGGCGCAGCTGATGGAACTTCACGTACTCGTCGCGCGTGAGGTGATAGTCGCCCGTGTATTCGCTCCCGTCGGCGAGGTACGCGCCGTAGGGGCCGATCGCGCCCGCGACGAGGAGGTCCTCGGGGACCCACTCGGGATGGTCGAGGAGCACGTCGTTCTTCGCCTCGCGGGCGAGTTCGGCGGCGCGGCGGATCCAATTGCGGGCCTCTTCGGCCGTGTAGCCCTTGGCGCCGAAGCCCGCCTCGGTCGCCTGGTAGGAGTCGGTGATGGCGGCGTTGGCGCCGGCCTCAAAGTACTGCCTATGCACCTCGCGGACGAATTCGGGGTGTTCGATCAGCGCGCGGGCGCTCCAGAGCGAATCGTTCAGAACCATGCCGAGCTTCTCGAGCGCCGTGGACATGGCGCCGTCGATCACGAGAGCGCCGCGGCGGCGGATGACGTCGCCGAGCGGATGACGGGTGGGAACCATCTCAATCTTCTCCAGGGAAGTGGTGAATTCGGGCAGTTTATGCCGGTCAAGACGGAAACGCCGCAGCCCGGAATCGCTTCCCGTCGCTGCGGCGCTTCCGAGGGGGCGCCTCAGGCGCCGCCCTGCGGGTTGATGCCCATTTCTACTTGATCCAGGCCGGGAGGATCTGCCCGTTGAACTTCGTCTTGATGAATTCGGCGACTTCGGGCGACTGGTAGTACTTCACGAAGGCCTTCACCTCGAGGCTCTCCACGTTGTCCTTGCGGGCGGCGATGATGATGAGCGCGAACTTGGCGTCGTAGGACTCGAAGTAGAAGCCCTGCTTCTTGACGCTCAGGCCGCCCGAGACGGCGTAGTTCATCGGCACGGCGGCGATGTCGAGGTCCTGGATGCTGATCGGGAGTTGCGCGGCTTCGAGCTCGACGATCTTCAACTTCTTCGGGTTCTCGGCGACGTCGAAGACGGTCGGGAGCGCCGGAGCGCCTTCCTTGATCTTGATGAGGCCGGCCTTGGCGAGGAGGATGAGCGCACGGCCGCCGTTCGAGGGATCGTTCGGGATGGCGAGCTTGGCGCCCTCGGGGATCGCGTCGAGCGAGCGGATCTTGTTCGAGTAGAGGCCCATCGGCTGCACGACGGCGTCGGCCGCAACGACGAGGTCGGTGTGGTTCTGCTTGTTGAAGTTCTGCAGGAACGGCTCGTGTTGGTAGACGGCGATGTCGAGCTGCTTCTCGGCGAGCGCGGTGTCGGGCGTGATGTAGTCGGTGAATTCGACGACTTCGACGTCAAAGCCGTTCTTCTTCGCGACTTCGGCGGCCTTCGTCACGATGTCGGCGTGGGGGCCGGCCGTGACGGCGACCTTCACCTTCTTGAGTTGGGCGGGAGCGGCGAAGGCCGAGAGGGGCGCAATGGCGCTGGCGGCGGCGAGGCCGAAGGCGGTCTTGAGGAAGGTGCGTTTCTGCATGGCTCGATAATCCTTTTGTGTTCGGTGTGTCTGCGGGGGGCGCTTCCGGCCGGGGTGGTCTGCTGCCGGCCCGGGGCCCCGCACCGCGGGGAGTTGTCTGGAACGGATCCGCGACCCGTCTTCACATTCTGCCCGGCCGCCCCGCGGCGCCGCCCGACTAAATCGCACCCACTGGGTAATACCGCAACCGCACTTCCGGACATGCCTTAGGTCCGTTGTGGGCCGTGAGCTCCGCTCGCGTCGCGCTTCTCACAAAGCCCCCCGGGTCCGGCGCCTCTCAGAGGATCGCAAATGCGATCCAGAAGGGAATCGTCGCCATGGCGGCGAGCGTCTGGAGCGTGGTCGCCCGCGGCCGCCGCCGGCGCGTCGCCCCGCATGGCCGCGGTCATCACGCAGCAGGACTGTTCGGTCGGGAGCATCGCGAAGATGGTGACCACGCCCGCGGCCGCCCCCGAGAGGCCGAAGAAGGCGGTCGCCGCAACCGCGACTGCAGGGAAATGCGGCGTGACGACGGCGGCCTTGCTCGGGCCAACATCGACGCCGACGCGTTCGGAGAGCGGCGCGTAGACGTGCCGCACGGGTGGCA
>CAJKCQ010000014.1 GCA_905198475.1 uncultured Sutterella sp.
ACGCGATGCGTCGTCTTCAAAATGGGCGGCGAACGATCGGCCGGTCTGCATGATGGGTTCTGAATCGGGGAATGAGCCTTGTATGCTCTTATTATACCATTACTTTCCGAAGGCTAATTGGTCAATCAGCATCTTGCAAGTGCTCAAAATGATCCTCAGCTGCCTGCAGAAATCTCAACCGCCTGCGCCGCATTCCTCCCCCACCTGAAGGAAGGGGACTCCTGCGGCGATCTTGTTGAAAAATCAAACTCAACCGTAGACTCTCAGACAAGGGAAACCCGCCCATGCTCGGCATTTTCATGGTCGCCGCAGGCGTATTCATCACCGCGTACCTCATCATCAAGAAATACTATGCGCCCTAGGCGCTCCTCATGACGGGCCTTCTGCTCCTCATCTGCGTAGGCTTCATCTCCGACGCGCCGCTCATCACCGGAAAGAAGGCGACCCACACGTTCGTCTTCGACCTCGTGCAGGTCTTCACGAACCTGCTCCAGAGCCGCACGGCCGGGCTCGGCATGAACATCATGGTCGTGGGCGGCTTCGCCTACTACATGGACCGCCTGGGCGCGACGCGCGCGCTCGTGCAGATCTGCACGAAGCCGCTCGCGTACGTCAAGGCTCCCTACGTCCTCCTCGGCGTCGCCTACATCCTCGGACAGACCCTGAACGTCTTCATCCCATCGGCGACGGGCCTCGGCATGCTGCTGATGGTGACGATCTTCCCGCTTCTGATCGCTGCGGGCGTCTCGCGCGTCTCCGCCGCGGCCATCGTCGCCACGGCCTCCTGCCTTGACCTCGGCCCCGCTTCGGGCAATTCGCTCCTCGCCGCCGAGCTCTCCGAACTCCACGTGATGGAGTTCTTCATCCAGAACCAGCTGCCCGTGGGTCTCGTCACCGCGCTCGTGATCGCCCTCTCGCACACGGTCATCCAGAAGTGGTTCGACGCCCGCGACCTCGCGTCCGGGCGCCTCACGCAAGCCGACTACCGCATCGAGCAGGAGGTGAAGGCGAAGGGCGCGGCCGAACAGCCTCCGGCCCCGGCCTACTACGCGGTCCTGCCGATTCTTCCCGTCTTTCTCCTCTTCATCTTCAGCAAGCTGGTCTACAGCGGCGTGCGCCTCGAGCTCGTGACGGCGATCCTCTCGTGCACCTTCATCGCCTTCCTCGTGGACCTCGCGACCACCCGGCGCCTCAAGGAGGCCGTGGACCATACGCGCTCGATGTTCCAAGGCATGGGCAAGATCTTCACCTCGACGGTGCTGCTGATCGTCTGCGCCGAAGTCTTCGCCGAAGGCCTCAAGCGCTCGGGCGGCATCGACACGATCATCGGCTGGGCCGCCTCCATGCAGGGCGCGGGCGGCGTCACGATGCTGATCGTCATGTTCCTCATCATGGCGCTCGCCGCCTTCGTGACGGGTTCGGGCAACGCCGCCTTCTTCGCCTTCTCACCGCTCCTGCCGCAGGCCGCCGCCTCGGTCGCCTGGCAGACCGTCGTCCTCGCGGTTCCCGTGCAGCTCGCGAGCGGCATCGCCCGCTCGATGTCGCCGATCTCCGGCGTCGTGATGGCGGTGGCGGGCCTCGCCGGCGTCACGCCCTTTGAGGTCGTGCGCAGAACCTTCCCGATCATGGTGCTCGGCCTCGCCGCGAGCTTCGTGAGCTCCCTCGTGATCCTCTAATCCCAAAGCCCTCCGCAGCTTCATCCCGCAGGGACGCTCACGGTTTGTCCGGGGCGCCCTGCGCTTTTCCTGTCGCCGTCCCGGGCGCCTCACGCTTGACGCCGATCAATCCGGACGGGCGCGACGCCCGAGACGGCGAAGGACGGCCTCTGCCATAGTGAAAGAAACGCAACTCCATTCCCTCCCACCTTCCATGCTTCTCGTTTTCACGCTCCTCGAATCCTGGCGCTGGCCGTGGCGAATCGTCCGCTGCAGCCCCGCGACCGTTCGTCTGCGTGCACCCGCCCCCGTGAGGGCGGAAGCGAGAAAAGAAAGACGCGGAAGTTGAGAAACCCGGCCGCCCTCCAACCGTAGGAGCGGCGCCGCACCCCAAAAGCAGCGGACCACAGGCATCAAGGCTTGCGGTCCGCTTTTTTTCGCCCCGAAGAATCCCCTCGCCCCCACCACCCGCACCGCCATGCTGAGCTTCACTGAATTCTCCGACCTCGCCCGCCGCGGCAACCTCGTTCCGGTCACCCAAAGCGTGATCGCCGACCTTGAAACCCCCGTCTCCGTCCTCGCGCGCCTCAAGGACGACCCCGACGTCTTCCTCCTCGAATCCGTCGAGGCGGGCGAGCGCTTCGGCCGCTGGTCCTTCATCGGCCTCAACCCGAGGGCAGTCTTTACCGTTGAAGAGGGCCGCGCCTTCGTCACGGACGCCGCGGGCCGGCGCGAGCTCCCCGCGTCCGAAGGCCCCTTCATGGCGCTCCGGGGCCTCCTCAAGGGTCTGCGCCCCGCCGCTCCCGAAGGCATGCCCGCCTTCTTCGGCGGCGCCGTGGGGGCCCTCGGCTACGAGACCGTGGGCGAATTCGAACGCCTTCCCGCCCCGAAGCTCGGCCTCACGGGCCCCACAACCGTGATGATGATCACCGACGACATGGTGATCTTCGACAACATCGGCCACACGATGACGCTTTCGGCCGCGGTGCGTCTCGAAGACTTCGAGACGCTTGAGGCCGCCTACGCCGACGGCGTGCGGCGCGTCGAGGCGATGCGCCGGCGCCTCGCCGAACCCGTCCGTCTCTCCGCCCCGGTCGTGCAGCCCGCGCCCGAATTCAAGGGCAACTGCACGGAGGCGTCCTTCCGCGCGATGGTCGAGCGCGCCCGCGGGCACATCCGCGAAGGCGACGTGATCCAGGTGGTGCTCTCGCAGAAGTTCACGGCCGAAACCGACCTCGAGCCGATCACGCTCTACCGCGCGCTGCGCCTCATCAACCCGTCTCCCTACACGTTCTTCATGAAGATGGGAGGCATCATCCTCATCTCCTCCTCGCCCGAAACGCTCTGCCGCGTCGAAGGCTCAGGGCGGGCGCTGCTGCGCCCCATCGCGGGCACGCGCCGGCGCGGCGCAACGCCCGAAGAAGACCAGGCGAACGAGAAGTCGCTGCTCGCCGACCCGAAGGAGCGCGCCGAGCACCTGATGCTCGTCGACCTCGCGCGAAACGACCTCGGCCGCATCGCCGCGCCCGGCACCGTCCGCCCCTCGTCCTTCATGACGATCGAACGCTATTCCCACGTGATGCATATCGTGAGCACGGTGGAGGGCGACCTCGCGCCGGGCAAGGACGCCTTCGACCTCGTGCGCTCGGCCTTTCCCGCCGGCACGCTCTCCGGGGCGCCCAAGATCCGCGCGATGGAGATCATCAACGCCCTCGAGCCCAACCCGCGCGGCATGTACGGCGGGGCGGCGGGGTACTTCAGCTACGACGGCGCGATGGACCTCGCGATCACGATCCGCACGATCGTGATGCGCGGCCGCAGGATCGAGATCCAGTCGGGCGCGGGCATCGTCTACGACTCCGACCCCGCCGCCGAATACCAGGAGACGAAGAGCAAGGCCGCGGCCATGATGAAGGCGGTGGACCTCGCCGCCCGCGGGCTCGCGCTCTGAACGCCCCGCCCCTTCGATACGAACACCTTTTGAGGAAGTTCCGCCATGCAGCTCTTCATGCTCGACAACTACGACTCCTTCACCTACAACCTCGTGCAGTACTTCCAGATGCTCGGCTGCACGGTGACGGTGAAGCGCAACGACGAAACGACGCCCGCCGAAATCCTCGCCCTTGCTCCCGACGCCCTCATCCTCTCGCCCGGCCCCGGGCGTCCCGCCGACGCCGGGATTCTTCCCGACGCGATCCGCGCGGGCGCCGCGGCCCGGATTCCGATGCTCGGCGTCTGCCTCGGCCACCAGGGGATCGGCGAAGTCTTCGGCGGGCGGGTCGTGCACGCCGCACGGGTGATGCACGGCAAGGCCTCGCCCATCCGCCACGACGGCCGCGGGCTCTTTGCGGGCCTTCCGCAGGGGCTCTCCGTCATCCGCTACCACTCGCTCGCGCTCGAGCGGGCGTCGCTGCCCGAATGCCTCGAGATCACCGCCGAAGCGGACGACGGCGAGATCATGGGCGTGCGCCACCGCACGCTCCCGATCGACGGGATCCAGTACCACCCGGAGTCAATCCTCACGGAGTCGGGCCTGAAGCAGCTCGAGAACTTCCTCGACGGCGCCCGGCGCCTGCGTGAAGGCGCCTGAGGTGCGCGCGCCTTTGCAACGCTCCGTATCCGCCGCGCGCCCGGGACTTCCGGGCGCATTATCGTTGAAGGATTGAGGCGGAGACGTGCCGCTCCGGGCGCTCTCCCTGCGAGCAAAATTCCAAAAGAAGGAGATTCAAGAATGGTTCAGTGCGCATGCGGTGCCCCCGAGGGGGTCGAGGAGTCCCCGAAGTCCCGGCGTCCCGCGCCCGTGAAGGTGGGGCCGGTGGTGTTGGGCGAGGGCCTGCCGAAGATCTTCGTCTCCATCATGGCAAAGAATCCCGCGGAGCTCGAAGCTGAGACGGCCCACTACCGCAGCGCCGACTTCGACGTTCTCGAATGGCGCGCGGACTTCCTCACGGCCTATGCGATCCACGCCCCCGAAGGGGTGCTCGCGAACCTGACGGTTGACGGCCTTGAGCTCCTCAGCCGCCTCATTCCCGAGAAGCCCGTGCTCTTCACGCTGAGAACGAGGCGCGAAGGAGGAGCCGCCGACGCCGACGACCACCAGTACGCCGCCGCCCTGCGCGCGGCGCTCAAGGGCGGTGCGGCGATGGTGGACCTCGAGATGAGCCGCCCCGTGGAGCTCCTCTCGGACCTCATCGACGAAGCGCACGCCGCGGGCGTGCCCGTCGTGCTCTCAAGCCACGACTTCGCGAAGACCGCGCCCCGCGAGGCCCTCGTTGAAATGCTCACCGACATGGCGCGTTTGGGCGCCGATGTCGCCAAGGTCGCGCAGACGCCTCAGTCGAAGGAGGACGTGATCACGCTCCTCGAAGCGACCCGCGAGGCCGCCGACACCCTCCCCGTTCCGGTGATCACGATGTCGATGGGGCCCCTGGGCGTCCTCTCGCGCGCGTCGGGCACGCTCTTCGGGTCCGCAGGCACCTTCGGCGCGGTAAAGACCGCCTCAGCCCCGGGCCAGATTCCCTGCGGGGAGCTGCGCCGGATGCTCTCGCGCTTGAGCGGCATGTGACCTCAAATACCTCCGATCCCGCCGGGGCCGCCCCGGCGGAGCGCAAAGAAAAAAAAAGGCACGCGGTGAAGCGGATTCACCTGCGTGCCCTTTTCTTTGGAAGGCCGTGCGGGAGCGCCTGCTTCAGCATTCTGAAGCGGCCTCCCGGCCTTCGCGGCGTCTGCGGCGGATTACTTCCCGGCGACGGCGTTCTTGAGCTGCGAGCCGGCCGAGAACTTCGCGCGCTTGCCGCCGGCGATTTCGAGCGGCTTGCCCGTCATGGGATTGCGGCCCTTGCGGGCGCCGTATTCGGCGACTTCGAACGTGCCGAAGCCGATGATCTGGACCGAGTTGCCCTGGGAGAGCTGCTCGGCGACGATGTCGGTGAAGGCCTTGAGAACTTCGGCGACCTTCGCCTTCGGGGTGTCGGTGTTCCCGGCAATGGCGGCGATAAGTTCGGTCTTGCTCATTCCTTTGGTCATTCGTTTCTCCTTGAAGCCGCCCGGGCGATGAAGCCTGTCCCAGGCGCCATGAACGGTATGTGGGTTGTCCGGACCGCGCGCCCGAGGGCTCTGCGCGATCGACGGCACTACTATAGCCAAGAGAAGTGCCGCGTGGGAGGTCGAAAAACAATTTTTCTCTCCGCACCGTCCCCATGGAGCCCCATGAACTGCAGGCACTATGTTGGTCCTCAACGACTTACTTTCAGGAACTCGCTGACCAGGCGAAGCCGGTTTTCCGCCGAACTCCGCGCGAACTCCCTGTTTTTCCGGCTTTTTTGTGTGCGGCATAAAGCAAAATACCGCTGCCGGCGCTCCGCCCGGGTCCGGGCGGAGCCGCCCGCCGCGCCCCGGCGGCGCAGGCGTTGCGAAGCGGCCCTCCGCCTTTCGCAGCCCTCCCTCAGGACTGCCGCAAAGGCGGGATGGGCTGATCGTCCGGGCCGCCCGCTACACGCGCTCCTCGACCGACTTCTCCCAGGAGCGGCGGCGCCAGGCGATCCAGGAGCCGATCCCCATCACCGCGCCGAAGACGAAGTCCGAGGTCCAGAAGACGGCGGTGTTCGTGGTGACGAGCGTGAGGAGCCAGATGTAGAGCCCGTAGACCGCGGCGGCGGTCACCGTCGTGCGGAAGGTCTCCTTCACGCAGCCGAGCGCCTCGATCATCATGAAGAAGAAGTAGCAGGGCACGGTGAGGACGTAGGAGGCGAGCATCACGTAGTAGGGCGGCACCGCGTCCTCGATCACCTCGGGGAGGTCGGTGAGGACGCCCAACACCGCTTCCGGGAAGGCGAGGTAGACCAAGGCCACCGGAGCGATCGCGCAGAAGCAGAGCTTGAGACCGAGGCGGCCCGCCTCGGGGACGCGCGCAGGAGAGCCCGCGCCCACGAGGTTCGCCGCCACCGAGCCGCAGGTGCTCCCGAACGCGTGGACGAAGAGAAAGAGCATGGCGCCCAACTGACGCACGACGTTGCTTACCGCCAGGCCGCGCTCGCCCGCGGCGTGTTCAACGGCGATGAAGAAGAAGAGCCAGACGCCGAAGGCCGCGGCCTCCTGGAGCATGAGCCAGCGCCCGAGCCGGATCAGTTCGCCCTGGATCCCGCGCTCGAACGCCCACGAACCCCTGAGGCAGCGCTCGAGCCACTTCCGCTCCCAGGCGAGGCGTCCGAAGAGAACGCCGAGGCAGGCGAATTCGGCGAGCGCCGAAGCGAGGGCGGCGCCGGCGATCCCCATTTCCGGGAAGGGCCCGAAACCGAAGATGAGTACGGCGTTGAGGGCGCAGTTGACCAGGACCATCACGAGGCTGCTCCACGTGAGGATCCGCGCGCGCAGGATCGAGACGAAGAAGACGCGCCCGAGAATGCAGAGGTAGGCGACGGGAAGCGCCGCCGTGCGCCAGAAGACGTAGTCCCAGGCGGCTTCGCGCACGGGCCCGTCGCCCAACGACCGCCCGAAGACCGGGTCGAAGAAGAGGAAGGAGAGGAGCGTCACCGCAACGCCGCCCGCAATGAGAAAGAGCGCCGCCTGCCGGAAGATCCGGCCCGTCCGGGCATGGTCGCCCGCGCCGTTTGCGCGCCCCATCATCGACTGTGCGCCGATGCAGTACCCCCAGCCGATCATCATGAGGAGCATCACGTAGATCCCGGCGACGCCGGCGGCGGCGAGCTCGACTTCGCCGTAGCGGCCGAGAAAGAGCACGTCTGTGAGGCCGATCAGCTGCTCGAGAAGCAGCCCCGCCATGAGGGGGAGCGCCGTGCGGAAGATCGAGCGGGCCTGAAGCGCCTCGTCGGGATTGAAGGACGGGTGCGTGAGATCTTTTTCCATGATGTTTTTGTATTTTTCTCTGATTGTCGCGCCGGAGTCTACTCGATCTCACCGCATTTCGCCCGTACGCCCTCCGTCGCGCTCCTGCCCGATTCTCTCGAAATGAGGCTCCGCCGGCAGTCCGATGGCGCCGCAGATGCCCCAAGAAACCGCAGCAAAGCGAAGGGCCGGCGGGAGAAGCTCCCTTCGGGAGCCGCCTCCGCCGACCCTTCAGTCGGCAATGCCCGGCCTTGCGCCTACTTTCTGCCGGCCGTAAGCCGGAGGATCCGTCCGGCGCCGGGATCGGAGCGGCCGCAAGGGCGTGCTCCAACCTCAGGCTCATCCCTCGAGGTACGCCACCACGGCGAGGATGAAGAACACGGCCGCCGCGATCTGGCGCATGAGCTTCATCGAGATCTTTTCGGCGAGCTTGTTGCCGACGAAGACCGCCGGGGCGTCGGCGAGCATCAGACCCGCGGTCGTGCCGATGATCACCCAGAAGGCCTCCATCGGATAGCGGGCGGCGAGTGCCACGGTCGCGACCTGCGTCTTGTCGCCCACTTCGGCGATGAAGAAGAGGATCACGGTGGTCCAGAAGACGCCGAAGCGCTTGAGCTTGTCGTTCTGTCCCTCCTCGTCGATGCTGTCCGGAATGAGGATCCAGACGCCCATCGCGATGAAGGAGATGATGAGGATCCAGCGCAGGAGGTCTGCGCTGATGAAGCTCGCGAGCGTGGCGCCGAGAGCGCCCGCGATCGCGTGGTTCAGGAACGTCGCGACGAAGATGCCGAGGATGATCGTCCAGGGCCTGCGGAAGCGGGCGGCGAGGAAGACGGCGAGCAACATCGTCTTGTCGCCGATTTCAGCGGCGGCGACGACGCCCGTGGAGAGCGCAATGGTCTGCAGGATTCCAAGCATTAGGGGTCTGAACGGCGTCGCGGCGGTCGGAAAAGCCTGCTCGGCGCGCACCTTCCTGCCGCACGCCGTTCTCTATAAACAGATCATGCAGAAGGCCGCGCCGCAGGTCTTGCCGATGCCCGTACCGAAACCCTTCGACTCCGGCCGTCCGTATCTCTTGGTCTGAGGACGGCTGCGGAGCGCGCGAAAAGCGCGAGAAGTCTGCGGCTGCGCATCCCGCCGCCATGAGAAGCGGGGGAAAGAAGCTTCTCAAGCATGTTGACGACGGGCGGATGCCGGACGACTGCCGGCTCCCTGGCTACTCCCCTGTGGGAGAGGGCGCATTCTAGCGGCTTCATCGGTGTTTCGCCACATCCCGGAGCGCCGTAGAATCTGCGCTTCGCGCCCTCCACCCTGCCGCCGCAGCAATGACCACCACGAACAACAGCACCCTTTTCTTCGAACTCCGCCAGTCCGGGCTCCTCCTCCTCACCGCCCTCATCTGGGGGTGCTCGTTCGTCGCGCAGTCGGTCGGCATGGAGACCGTGGGGCCCTTCACCTTCACGTCGAGCCGCATGGCCTTGGGCGTCCTCTCGCTTCTGCCTCTCGTTCTCTTCATGCGCCGGCGGCTCGCGGCCTTCAAGCCCGACGAAGCGGCGCGCCGCCGCTCGTCCGAATACAAGAAGAACCTGCTCCTCGGGGGCTTTCTCTGCGGACTCTTTCTCTTCGGGGGCGAGTCGCTGCAGCAGTTCGGCTTCGTGCACCAGACCGAAGTGGGCAAAGCCGGCTTCATCACGGCGCTCTACATCGTCTTCGTGCCCTTGATCGGGCTTCTCCTCGGCAGGAAGTCCCGGCCGCTCCTCTGGATTTCGGTCGCGGTGGCGGTCGCGGGCCTCTGGTACCTCTGCATCCTGCCCGAAGGCTTCACCGTCGCGCAGGGCGACCTGTACGTCTTCCTCTGCGCGATCGTCTTCGCACTCCACATCCTCGTGATCTCGCGCTTCGTCACCAAGGTGGACGGGATCGAGCTCTCGCTCATGCAGTTCTTCTTCGGCTCCCTCATCGCGAGCACGATGATGGGGATCTTCGAGACCCCGACCTTCGCGGGCTGGTGGGCGGCGCTCCCCTCGATCCTCTGGGCGGGCATCATGAGCAACGGCATCGCCTATACGCTGCAGATCGTCGGCCAACGCGGCATGAACGAAACCGCGGCGAGCCTCATCCTCTCGCTCGAAAGCGTGGTTTCGGTTCTCGCCGGCTGGGCGCTCCTCGGCGAAGTCCTCTCGATGCGCGAAGGCTTCGGCTGCGTGCTGATGGCGGCAGCCGTGGTGATGGCGCAGCTGCCGGAGTGGAAGAAGACGCCCTGACGGATCAGTCCAACGGCGGATCGCCGAGGACCGGACAGCCGCCTATCCGGTCCTCGGCGACCTCCGTGCGGCCGATCTCTCCATAGGGTGCGGTCTCTTCGCGTATGAACATCGCCATGAGCTCCCTCAGCGTCTGCGACGTGCGCTTGCGGCAGGCGCACTCCCAGACGACGAGCACACGCCAACCCTCACCGGTGAGGATCCGCCGGTTCTCGGCGTCGCGCTCCTTGTTGCGGCGGAGCTTCGCCGCCCAGAAGTCGGCGTTGTCGGAAGGCCGGGCCGCACGCGGGCATCCTTCATGCGAATGCCAGAAACAGCCGTTCACGAACACGACGACCCGCCACTTGGGCAGAACGACGTCCGGGTGCCCCTGAAGCCTGTCGGAATGGAGCCGGTAGCGGAAGCCTGAGGCAAAGAGCAACCGGCGCACAAAGACTTCGGGCTTTGTATCCTTTGAACGGATCCTCGTCATCACCGCCGAGCGCTCCGCACTGCTGAAGACGTCCGTCATCATCCCGCTCCCGCTCAGAACTTGAAGCCCTCCTTGCGCAGGAGCTCCAGTCCTTTGAACGCCGCCTTCGCCTCAAAGTCGGTCGGAACGGCATGCGGCAGCTGCGAACAGCGCATGATGCCCTGCTGCTGCGACTTGTTGAGGCAACCCCTTCCTCCTTCGTGACTGAACAGAAGTGCGTCCGTCCAGTGCCCGTAGGTCATCGCCCTGCTGATGAGGTCCACTGAGAGGTCGACCTTCGCCTCGACGCGGGCCTGCGCCCGCTCCTCCCGGACCTCCTTGTCCGAGCGGCACCAACAGTCGTCTTCGGGAAGCACGTATCCAATGTTCTGAAACCGCTTCATGATCCTCTTCCAACAGGCCTCGAGCTTCGCCCATTCGGTGACGTTTTCCTTTTCGCGGCCGGGATCCGTCAGCTCCTCCTTGACGATTCGGGAGATGTCGACCAGGGTCGCAAGCATGGGCGCCGGCAATCCCTGATGCTGCCAGACGGCGCCGAAGTTGAAGGTCTTCTTGGGATGCTGCGTGCTGAACAGCCAGGAGAACACCGACATCGCGTAGGCGACGATGTTGGCGAGGTAGCCCTTGTCGTACCAGGGCTGAGCCGCAACCGCCTTGCGCAGCTGCTTGTACATGATGATCAGCGAGATTGAATCTTTGAAGTACTGATCGCCAAACAGCCCCTCGGCTTTCTTCTTCTCCCATTCGTCCTCATCGCCGAGACGGTCCATGAACTTCGTGAAGAGCGCGGCCGCCCCCTTCGACACGACGTGGGGAAGCAGGTCCCAGGCAAGACGAACGCGGGCGAGATCCTCCTTCTTCACGACGTGCTCCTTGTCCGTCTTCGCTTCGAACTCGCGCTGCTGCGTGGGCGTCATGAACATCTGCTTCTGCAGGTATGCGCCGCGATTGCGCTCATAGAACCAATAGGTGCCGTGAAGCATCCCGGGCGCAGCCGGTGCGGCTATGCGCTCCGAGCACTTCTCCATCATCACGTGGAATTCGTGGTTCGACGTGAAGTCGGCGGCGGACACCTTGTTCTGGTTGTTCGAATAGCGCGAGATGTTGCGTACGAGCTTCGTCGCCTCCGTCGCGGAAAGCGTTCCTTCTATCTCGGTGAGCTTGAGCGCGACGCTGATCTTTGAGACGTCCGCATTGTCCTTGCTGTAGACGGCGCGGGAGAGCGAGGCGGTGGTCTGGCCGCCGTTGATGATCTGGAAGTCGGTCGCCTGAATGAGCTCGCCCTGATTGTTGAAGACGAGGTCGCGGGCGGTTGCGGCAATGCCGTTGTTGAAGATGAAGAAGCGTTCCGGATCACGGAGTATCGTGCCCCGAATGTCCTGATTCACCTTGGACCTGAGCGTAAGGAAGGAACGCACGTTGCCTTCAAGAAGCCGTCCTCCGTGGTCGCGGTACATGCGAGCGAGCTTCTCCGCGGGCATTGCGCCGAGATAGGCCTTGAAGCCGTTTCCGCTGGTGGTCTCCGCAAGACGCAGCGGCGCGTCCGTGAAGTCCATCACGATCGGCTCGTGTTCTCTGCCCGACATGTACTGCTCGAAAACGCGCTCCATGCCCCAGACCTGCTCCTCGACGCCGACGGAGCCGATCGGCTCATTGTCAAGTTTCTTGAACTTGCCCGAAAGGGTGCGGTCCGTGTAGAGCAGAAGCCGAACGCGCTCAATGTTCTCGTTCCGGATCAGATCCGCCAACCCATACTCGGGCGAACTCCATTCGAGAATGTCCTGCGCGGGATCCTGAATGACGCCCGCCTTGGCGAGTTCGAAGAAGTTCCTCAGTCTTTTGAAGTAGTCCGTGGCGTCCGATTTCGTGAGGAGCCGCGTGTCGTTGAATTCGTTGAAGTCCGCGGCAACGAGCACGAGCGTGCCCTCGTCGCCGTTGTATGCGTAGCCGTCCGCCATGACCCGTCTGACGCCGCACCGGGCGTCAAGATAAACCGGAACGACGTCCTCCGCGTCTGAGTCGTCGATCATGCGGCTCATGCACTGCACGAAGCTCTTGCGCAGACCCTCTCCCGTCTCGGCGCGCTTCGCCTCGACGTCCGTGACGAAGCGGTCGACAAACTGATCAAACTTGCCTTCCATCGGACTCCTCCGTAACTCTCCAGGGTTCAAGCGCAGGCAGCGACAGGCTGTACCTGACGCGCGTCACAGCCGGCGGCAGCGCGTCGTTGCGGATGATCCGCGGAAAGCCGGGTTTGTTCACCGCAAAGACGCTGCGCTCAAGAAGCTTCAGGCGCATCTTGTTCTCCAACTCTCCACCGGACATGTCGGCGCCGACCATCTCGACGTTGTTGGTGAAGAGCAGCCTGGCGTGAGGTTCCTGCTCCATAAGCCCAAGGATCTCGTCGTAGAGGCTGCGCAGCGTCATGAAGTCGTCCCCGGCGGGGTTGTCGTGCAGCCGGATGACGACGAGCCGGCCGTCCACCTCCTCGTCGGTGTGCGCGGAGCCGTCGTCTGGATTCGCCAACTGTTCGAGCGACGAGATCTGCACCTCCGAGGAGGACTGACGTATGGTCTTCACCTCCGCCCATCCGTCGGGAAGAACAAAGTCCTGATCGCCGCCGTCGGGTCCCGTCCAGGACCGCGAGACGGCCTCGGGGGAACGGCCCTCCCGGAGCAGACTGAGAAAGTGGATGAGTTCACCCGCAAGTCCCCTTGCCTTCTCCTCGGTGAGTGCGCGCCTGGGGTTCTTCCAGAAGGCACGCCAGGTTTCATAGCGCGAGGCAAGCCTTGAGAGCGCCGTTCCATCATCGGGAGCGGCTTCCATTACGGAAAGCAGATCCGCGCAGAAGTTGCTGAAGAGTTCTTCGTACTCCTGTTCGGTGACGGTAAAGAAGAGATGGACGCTTCCGCCGCGCTGCGCATCCGTCGTGATGGAGACGGCGGCCGAAGACTTGAGTTCGGGCGCGGCCCAGGGGGAGATGACGAGCATCGACGGCCGTCCGCCCAGCATTCCCAGCATGCATTGAAGCTTGGGTCTGAACTCTCCCGTTCCGAACCATTTGTCCGAATGCTGCGACCGGACCCTCCTGAAGATTTCGGAAATGCCGGTGTCCATCATTCTCCGCCCCACTCGTCGTTGTATCCCTCGTCCTTGTGCATCTGCCCGATCCGGTTCACGTCGTACTCGACCCAGACCTCGTCGGAAGAGCTCGAGCCGTTCCTCGGCAGACCGAAGACGACTGAGACGAAAGGTTCGTCCGAAGTGAAGAGCTTCGCGTCCCTGAGCTTGGCAAGGCGTTCATTTGAAACTTGGTTTATTGTCCGCAGCGGATAAATGAGCAGCTGAGGAGGCTCCTCGGGTTGCTCCAACACCATCCACGGATCGATCCGTTCGAGGTTTTTGTCAACTGAACGAACAGGATCGTCCTTGTACTGCTCGAGCACCAGATCCCGCTTCGCCTTCGTCCAGTGACGGGCAAAGTCGCTCCGAGAGAGGACGCCCCGGTTGGGCTGCTGAATCCACTGCCTCTTCTCTATCATGGTCCGTCTCGAACAGACTACCGAAGCGTCCGGTCCCAGGCCGAAGACGTCCTCCTCGACCTTGTCCTTGTCGTCCTGCACGGAGATGACCCGCACCACCCAGGAGTCGTTGCTCTCGATGACCTTCTTCGCAAGGGGGCCCATCTCAAGATCGCCGCCCCAATTCGGCACATTGAACTTCCTCAGGAAGGCGCCGACCAGTTCGCCCGGCACGCCCGTCCAGACGAGATCGCGTCCGGCCTCTCCACCAGTCTTGAAATCCTCACGGCTCCTCGGAGCCATGGGGCCGAGCTTCCTCAGGAAATCGGAGACGCACTGCACGTTTTCCCGTCGCTCCTCCGCCGAAAGAGGCACGGTGGAGGCCTGGAAGGGCGTCCCCGTCATGTTGATCAGCGCCCGGACGCGCTTGGCCGTCCTGCGCTTGTTCGCAGCGGTCACCATGAGCTTCACGTAGTTCGGAGCCCGCCGGATGCGCAGACCGAAGTCCTCCGGACTGCAGTGCTGCCGGCGCATCGTCTCGACCGTCTCCCGGAATTCCACGAGGGCTTCGGCCGTGTAGCCGTAGGCGTCGATCAGACAGTCCGATATCCATATCTTCATGTAGTCGCGCATCGACTCCTTGAAGCCGAACCAACGGCCCATCTGGAGGAGCGAATCATAGGCGTAGCTGCGGCGGCAGAAGTACGAAACGGCCAACCCTTCGAGCGTTAGTCCTCTCGAGAGCGCGTCGCCGCCCACGACGATCAGCTTGGCGTCGTCGTTTTCATAGTAGGCCGCAAAATTGCTGATCTTCGAATTGGTGTTCGCCTCGACGACCCGCACGCCTTTGACCGCGGGCAGGAACCGGCCGCGCCAGACGTCCCTCCACTCCAACTTCGTGAGCTCCCGCATCGTGGGAGGCCGCGAACCGCGCGTGGGGTCGTCATACCACATCTCGTCGCCGCAGCCTTCGTTCCAGAGCTCCTCCAACGCCTTGTAGTTGGGATTCGAAAGCGTTTCCTCCGTGACGCGCCTGGACTCCACTTCCGCGAAGCGGACGAGACTCTGAACCAACTTCTCGACCAACTTCGCCGTGCCCTGCTGAACCTTCTTGTACCGGACGAAATGAATCAGCATGCTCGTGTTGGTTTGTCGGAAGTTCGTGATGTCCTTGAGCGTGCAGACGCAGAGGAAGTAGAGAACGGCCTTCCTCAGGGAGGCGGGAAGACTCTCAAGGGCGTCCTTGGCGCCGAGCCCCCCGCCGATCACCTTCGCCTCCTCGACGTCATCCGCATCCTCCTCCTGCGTCAGCGGAATCAGCGTGCGGTATTTGAACGAGTTCTCCTCGATCTCGCCGAGCTCGCCGAAAAGGCGCTCAACCCCAAGGTAGCCCTGCGGCGTGGGAACGGCGTAGATGTAGTCGCGGGGGAAAAGGTCCGGAAGTACGTCCTGACGAATCCTCCACGTATTCTCGTCGATCTGGGGATCGATGAAGAGATTGGCGAAGGGCGTGGCGGTGACGGCCAGATATGCCGCAGTATGGAACTTGTCGAGAATGGTCCTGATGAGTCTGTTGATCTGCGTGGGATCCGTCTTCCCCGTGTTGACGGAAGCCGCGTCCGCTTCGTCGTCGACCAACAGCAGCGGAAGATTGCTCACGCCGAGCGCCTCCTCCTTCTCAAGCCATTCAAGAAAATTTTTGAGGACCGACGCGTTCTTCTGAAGGACGGCGAGACTCACCTGCTTCGGATTGTCCGGTTGGATCAGCGCTTCTCTCTTCTTCTGAGCGTTGAAGTCAGTCTCCGTTGTCGTTAGCTGATTCCAAGCGACGTCCACGCTCTTGAATGCCCTTCCACGGTTCCCCTTGCTGTCCATGGTCATGCCGGTCAGATCCGCGTCTAGTCGGCTCTGCGTCTGACTACGAAGCGAGGTCTTGGTTCCGGTGAGGACAATGATGATCTTGTAGCCTGCGTCGACGGCCTTGTGGCAGACGCCCGTAAAGGTCGCCGTCTTTCCGGACTGAACGTCGCCCATGAGGAGACCATAGGTCTTCATGGGAATGCCGGCCTTCGGGTCGCCCATGAAGTCGAGGATGTCGCTCGTGGTTTGGTCGATCGCTTCAATGCTCTTGGGGTTGAACCTGCGGCCCGTCAGTCTTTCACGATAGAGGTCGTAGCTCCTGAACTCAAGCCGCTTTTCATCGAGCGCCTTCTGCAGCCAGGGCTTGTGGCCGGGCTCACCGAGAATCCTCCCCGGCACAAGACGCACGCCGACCTCGTTGCGGTACATCTCGGCAAGATCCTTGACGAACTTCCGCCGGACGTCCTCATTATTGAGGTCGGAAGGCAACAAGTTTAGCTTGATAAAAGTAGCCATGCCCTTCTGAACGATCTCATCGGCGACGGCGTCGAGCGTCTCGAGCGACGGCTGTACTTTCTCAATCGCCTGAAGCAACGCATTGATGCCTGATTGATATTGCTTGAAATTTCTCTTCATGTCTCTCACCTCCTCTTCAGGCCGCGCTTCAGAACGGTCGTGTCGATGCCCAACGCCTCAAGCTCGCGAAGCATCTCTTCAACATCCTGTCGGCCCGCATCCACCGTATAGTCCGCATCAAGATCCGAATAGAGGGCGTCGAGCGGAAGCGTCGTCTCAATCAGACGCAGCAACGCCCTCAGGTCCGGATGGCGCTTGACGAAAACCGAGACGATCTCATTCGCGTCATTGATGACGTAGCCGACGGTCTTGTCGTCGTGCCGGGTGCGGATCCAGACGGGCTCCCCGTCCTTCTTCTCCACGCGTGCGCGTCTGCGCCAGACGTTGCCGCTCCGCTCGGAGAGCTTCTCAACCACCTTCCTGAGCGCGTCACGAAGCTCCTCTGGTATGACGGCGCTCGACTTCTTGACGTCGAGCGACCACATGCGGTCGGTCTGCACAGATGCAGGGATGTCCACCTTGACGCGGGCGAGCTTGGAAAGGGCAAACTTCCTGCTCAGCCGAAACCACGTGCCCCAAATGACCAGACGTTTGTTGCGGTAGATATAGAAGCCCTGCTCCTTCTTGAGGTCGCCGACGGCGCTCTTCTCCGCTTCCGTCAGTTTGTTGGGATGCGGGAGGATGAAGGGCTCGATCACGACGGAGCGCCCCCCGAGACGGAAGCTGTCCGGGGCGAAGGGCCGCTGCGAACGCTTCTCAAGGAACGGGTCCGCCGGCTTCACGTCGTCATCATTGAAGAGAATCCGGAACGACCGGTCCGCCTCACCCGCCAGATACCGGTGGAAGACCAGGGCAAGATGGTCCTTGAGCTCCTGCATGCGCCGCAGCAGCACTTCGCTCTGACCGTCTTCGTGAATGCCCATGAGCATCACGTCGAGCTTCTCCCAGAGAACCAACGTTCCACTAGGCCGGGCTTCGAGTTTTTCGCGCCACGGAATCTGCGACAAATCCTCCGCCTCCAGGATCTGAAGCGCCCAGGGGCGGTTCGACGCCGCAATGTGGTCGAGATCCCAACGGGCGCCGACCAATTCGCCGCCCGCCTTCTTGGAGACAACCGTGAGGCTGCGGCACTGCGACAGCGACGCCATCTTGAGACCCAAGCCGAAGCGGCCCAGATCGTGATCGCGGCGTTCATCGGCCACAAACCGGCTGCCGTAGCGCATCGCGGCGTGAAGGTCCTCCATGTCCATGCCCGTTCCGTCGTCGAGAATCATGAGACGAGGAGCGGATGTCGTCGGGGTCCAGACTTCAACGCACGACGCTTCGGCCGCAATGCTGTTGTCAATCAGATCGGCTACGGCCGCCGGGAGGGAATATCCAATCGAACGCGTAGACTCCATCAGGTTTCTCGCGTCCGGCACAAGTTCGACTTCCTTCATGCCGTCTCCCTGCTGATCCTGTACAAGTCGAAAAGCTCCCTGAGCGCCCCGGCGATGATCTGCGAAAAATACGGAGGCACCGCGTTGCCGATCATCCTGTACTTGTCTCCGCGGCTGCCGCAGAACTCAAAGTCGTCCGGGAAGCCCTGGAGGCGTGCCGCTTCACGCACGGTGATCGACCTTGCCTGCTCCGGATCCGGATGGATGTGGCGCAGTCCGTCCTTGTTGAGGTGGGCCGGAATCAGGTTGCTCGGTTGGCCCTCCCTCAGAACGTGGTACTTGTGGATGTTCGACTCGCGCCCCGTATGCTGCGTGTAGAGCTTTTTAAGGCTCTCCGGCGAGACATAGGCGTTGCGGCCCGAGCGTAGGTCCTCCGCGAGCAGGCGGAAGAGCTCCACGTCGCGGGGATTGTGGTAGCGCGGCTCATGCTCGGTGACGGATGCAGGGGCGGCATCATGCGAGATGCGGGAGGTCGCCTTTTCTCCGAGCGGCAGAAGCCTGGGCAGATCGCCGATGCACTCCCGGACAGTACGTGCGGGTCGTTTGCGGGCAGGCAGCAGCTCGTCGTAAAAGCGGGCGATCATCTTGTCGGCGTCGGGGCCGAACTCCGTCCTCGAGAGCCCGAGGATGATCAGGCGCCTGCGTTTCTGAGGAAGGCCGTATTCGGACATGTCCACCTGAGCGCGCCGAAGATCCGCCGGGATGATCCACCCCGCCTCGTAGAAAGCGTCGCGGATGCGGTCCTTGATCGGCTTGCCGTCGGGACGCGCGCTCAGAAGACCGGGAACATTCTCGAAGATGAAGGCGCGGGGACGGCACCGGCGGATGATCGAGAGGTAGCTCTCGAAGAGGTAGTTCCTATAGTCGTCCCTCATGCCCCTTTCGTCCCGGATGCGGCCGGCGATCGAATATGCCTGACAAGGCGGGCCGCCGATGACGACGTCCACCTTTTCTCCGCCGATGAGGGAATCCAGACCGCGGCCGGAACCGTATTTGGGATCGCCGCTCCACCCCGAAAAGAGCTGCGCCGTCCTCTGAATGTCGAAGAGAAGAACGCGTTCCTCCGCATCGGTCATGCCCCATCGGGTCGCCATGCGGCGTGCGAGGGTGTCCCTCGGAGCGCGCTCCCATTCGACGGCCGCGAGCATGCGCCATCCGCCGGCGGCTTCGAAGCCCTCGGAAAGTCCGCCGCATCCGGCGAAGAGATCGAGCATGTTGAGCGTGCACATGGTCACTTCCCCTTCAGGCGACCGGCGATCGCCTCGGCCAAGACCCGGCCGAGAATGGGCGGCACGGCGTTGCCGACCTGACGGTTCTGCTGCGTCTTCGTGCCGGTGAAGACGAAGTCGTCGGGGAAGGACTGCAGACGGGCGAATTCACGAATCGTCGGCACGCGGTTGTACGCGTAGTGGAAGTGATTGCGGTGTCCCGTGTCGATCGTGTTCGAAGGCAGAGCCGGGTGATACCGCGTCCAGGCAACGTGAAACTTTCTGCTGTCGCCGACGCCCGGCGGCAGATCCTTGTAGTTTCCGCCCGGAGGCACAAGCGCGATCACGCTCTTCACGTGGTCGGAGTGACGCGTGGCGACGTGGTTGTGAAGCACCGTCGTCGATCCGCGCATGAGGCGCTGATAGTCGCTGAAGGGGGCTTGCGGGTAGACGTCCGATTCCTCACCAACGCCGTCCGTACGGGCCGGCAGGTCGCCGATGGCGTCGCGGCAGCCGACGTACTGGTCTGGAGAAAACCTGGGTTCGGGGAACTCGAACCTGCCGAGATCCTTCTGAAGTCCGACGAAGACGAGGCGGCGGCGGAGCTGCGGCACGCCGTAGTCGGCCGCGCAGAGAATGCGCACGGATACGTTGTAGCCCAACTCGGTAAAGCGCCTCAGGATCTCGTCCTTCACCTGTCCTCCGTACAGCGAAGCCATGCCGCGGACGTTTTCGATCACGAAGCCCTGGGGACGAAAGCGGCGGACCGCGTCGAAGACGCGAAGATAAAGCTTGTTGCGGGGATCGTCGAACTGCCTCGGGCCGGTGAGCGAAAAGCCCTGGCAAGGAGGACCGGCGACGATCACGTCGATGCGGCGTCCGTCGAGAAGTTGGGCGATGCGGTCCATGCAGTCCGCATCGAAGAGGTCGACGGCTGCGCCGACCGCCCCCTTGTGATTGAGTCGGAAGGTCTGAAGCGCGGCCGCGTCGTTGTCGATGCCGAGCACGACGTTGAAGCCCGCCTGTTGGAAGCCCAGGGAAAGCCCTCCGCATCCTGAAAACATGTCCATTACGTTCATCGCAGCTCCTGAACGGAATGGCCGGCGCGCAGAAACGAGCCGTAGACGCAGTCCGCATGTCGTTCGAGATGTTCCGGCCGAGGCGCGAGTTCCGGCACGGCAAGTCTGATGCGCATGCCTTCGAATTCCCCGAGGTAGCTATCCGCCACCGCCTCATGCACGTGAACGGCAAGATCCGCAGGATCGATGCGGAACATTCCGTTGTTGAAGGCCCATCCGACGTCGCTGCGCAGAGCAATGCCGTTCTGAGGAAGATTGAAGGCCTCCCGGTTCGTCGGATCCACCCGAAGCGCCTCAAGGTTGCTCAGGCATCCATAGGCGAGCACCCGCCCCGTTACGGCGCAGCTGCCCCCGTAGGCCTTGAAGACGAAGTCCCGGAAGCCGGCGTCGTCCAACAGCTCCGGCCGCCCGACGGCACCGCCTCGTATGAGGCGGGGATCGATTTCCACGCCGTTGGGGACCGCCGACTCAACCTTGGCTTCAAACATGCCGAAACAACCTTCAACAATGGCAGAGGAGTAATTCCTGCCGGTGGCGAGCGCGGTGAGAAAGCGGTCGTAAAGGCTCCATTCGTCCGGCCGTTCATCCCGACGGATCCAATCCAGGAAATAGCGCCGGCAGGAGCCGGTCTGATTCGGGGCGAAGCCGCCTTCCTGCTCGTTGACGGCGTCCGGATCGATGCTGCGGCGGCGCATCACGAGGATGTCCTCCTGAAAGAACCTGCCGCCGTCCAGTCTGTGGGAGAGATAGATGCGGTGTTCATTGCGTCCGTTCGCTTGGCCAAGCGCCGTCCGGCTGTTGTGATGCACATACTGAAAGTAGCAGCGCGGCGGGTACGCGCCGCCCTCAAGCTTGAAGACCGGCGTGAATTCGATCACCGCCTGATCATTCAGTCGTTCGGCAGAATGTGGCGGGAAGAAGTCGAGCCCTTCACGGGAAACCAGAAGGTAGCGTCCGCGACCGGCCTTTTCCGCGCGTGTATCCCGGGACCCCATTTCCTGGCGTCCCAAGCGCTTGATGTAGTAGATGTGGCGCACCAGTTCCGGTTGCGCTTCAGTCGGCTCCATCACGCTCGTCCTCATGCGGAGAAGAGAGAGAGTTGGATCGGCATCGTCTTGGGGACCGGGAGCCTGTAGGTCCCCGCCGCAAAGACGCCGACCGAGGGCGCGACGTTTTCATAAGGCTCGTCGCCGAGAGTCTTCAGCAGCGCCTCAAGGATCACCTGCGCACCATCGCACGGCACGGCCATTCCGATCTGCTTCCGTACGGAGACGCGGGTGCCGAAGAATCTGAAATCGTCGGGAAAGGTCTGCAGGCGGGCGCGTTCGCGGTTGGTGAGCGCCCGTGGTTCCTGCCAATGGTACATGTGCGTTCCGCCCCCTCCCGATCCGGTGACGGTGTATGCAGGCCGGTCGGCATCGAGCCGGCGGTAGATGCTGGAAAGCCTCGCCCCCCTGACGTTCAGCTTGAGCTCCTCGGGCAGCAGCCCCGCCGCTTCCGCCTGCCAGACGTTGCAGCCGGCGGGAATATAGGAAAGACGATGCCGCACGAGGGTGCTCTGCTCGGGCATCTCGTTGTTGAAGGCGCCGGTGGGAATGCCCGCCAACGCTTCACGGCAGGTTCTGAGAACACCGGAGGGTTTCGGAACGCGGAAGATCCTTCCAAGATCCCCCCGTATGCCGATCAGAATGTAGCGGTGCCTCGCCTGAGGCACGCCGTACTCTTCAAACGGATAAAGATGCGCCGTGATCGTATAGCCGTGTCGACCGGCATGATTGAGGGCGTAGAGGATCTGATGGAAGGCGGCGCCTTCATTCGCCGATGAGAGTCCGGAGACGTTCTCGGCGAAGAAGAAGAGCGGATTGACGCGATGGATGTATCGCACGCCGTAGGAATAGAGCCCGCCGAAGCTGCCGTTGATGCCCTTCGCCTCTCCGATCAGGGAGAAGTCGTTGCAGGGGAAGCCGTAGAGAAAGCCGTCGACGGGCGGCAGCGCGTCAATGTCAAGGCTGCGGACGTCGGCGCAGATGAACCTCTCGTCGTCGTCGTTCTTCAGAACATTGTGCTTGTAGGTGCGGCTCGTGTCGGAATCCCAGTCCGTAGCCCAGACGTGCTCAAACGAGAACTTGTCCGTTCGGGCCCGGTTGAGGGCCAGTCCAATGCCGCCCGGTCCGGAGAACATCTCGCCGACCCGCAGCTTTCCATAGTGAAGTCGGGCCTCGCCGCTCTCCGTCTGCATTTAGCGCCTCCACGCGCAGTAGTTTTGTCGACCAACGGCCGAGACCGGACATTGTATTCATGAGGAAGCTTTTCCCCTCCCGAGTCCTAAAGGGAAGAGGACGCTCTGCTCCGCAGATGTAACAACATCTTCCCATTTTTTCGCGCAGAAGCCTCGTATACTCCTTGATATTGGTGTAAACCCCAGGTCGGACTCCCCACTTATGCCGTCTTTTCATCCGTACAAACCCTAACAATTTTCCCGGAGCCCTACTTCCTCCAGCGTGCCGCCTCTCCTTCACCGCGCTCTAGAATCGTTCGATGCAAAACTTTTCCGGCTGCGGCCCTGTTTCGGTCGCGCGGCCGCGAATTGATCAAAGAAACAACGCCAAGAGAGGCATTCAGATGAACATCCTCATCATCAACGCCGGCTGCAAGGTGAACGGCCACGGCGGCACGCTCTCGAAGACCATGGTCGACGAGGCCGTCAAGACCCTCACGGGCCTCGGTCACGAAGTCGTCGTCACCGACCTCAACAGCGAGTGGAACGTCACCGACGAAGCGACGAAGGTCCTCGCCGCCGACGCGATCATCGTTCAGACGCCGGGCTGGTGGATGAGCACGCCCTGGCAGTTCAAGAAGTACGAGGACGAAGTGTTCTGCGAACCGCGCATGCAGGCCAACGACGGCCGCACCCGCAGCGACCCCTCGAAGAAGTACGGCTCGGGCGGCGTCCACACCGGAAAGAAGTACATGCTCTCCTCGACATGGAACGCTCCGCTCGAGGCCTTCACCGATCCGAAGCAGTTCTTCGAGGGCCGGGGCTTCGACGGCCTCTTCATGCCGGTCCACAAGACTTTTGAGTTCCTCGGCATGCAGAAGCTCCCGAGCTTCATGGTGAACGACGTCTTCAAGAACCCGACCATTGAAGCCGACCTGAAGCGTTGGGAAGCCCACCTCAAGCAGGTCTTCGGCTAACCCGGCGCCGCCTGAAGCGGATCCGAAAGGCCGGTCCGTCCCGGAATTGGGCGGCCGGCTTTTCCATTTCTGCAACGAAACTACGAGGTATTGCCCACCCGCGTGCGGCGCTCTTGGGCTAGTCTTTTGGGCAGTTTTCCTGGAGCGCCCGACGCAGGGCGCTCCCATCGTCTTTTGTCCGTTTTTATTTTTCTTAGGACCCTAGATGAAATACGATTTCGACCGCGTCATCGACCGCTCCGGCACCGACACCGCCAAATGGAAGGTCTATCCGAAGGACGTGCTCCCGCTCTGGGTCGCCGACTCGGACTTCACCACGCCCGTTCCCGTGATCGACGCCGTCAAGCGCATCGCCGACGTCGGCGTCTACGGCTATCCGAACGCCCACGGCGGCATCGTTGAGGGCGCGGCCGTGGACTGGTGCAGCCGCCACTACGGCTTTGAGGTTTCGCCCAACGAAGTGCAGTACTGTCCCTCGATGAGCTTCGGGCTCGCCGTGGCGATCCGCGCCTTCACGAAGCCGGGCGGCAAGGTCCTGATGCAGGTGCCGATCTACCCGCCCTTCATGCAGCTCACGAAGGCGAACGGCCGCATCTGCTCGATGAACGCCCTCAAGCTCGTGAACGGCCGCTACGAAATCGACTTCGAGGACTTTGAGAAACGCGCGGCCGACCCCGAGTGCTCGCTCTTCCTCCTCTGCTCGCCGCACAACCCGACGGGCCGCGTCTTCTCGAAGGCGGAGCTCGAGCGCCTGGTTGCCATCTGCTGCCGCCACAACGTGACGATCCTCTCCGACGAAGTCCACTCGGGCTTCGTCTTCAAGGGAGAGCACACGACGCTCCCGACCCTTTCGGAAGCCGCTCGCAGCATCACCGTCTGGGGCTCGAGCCCCTCGAAGACCTTCAATACGCCGGGGCTGCGCGCTGCCGTTCTGATCAGCAAGAACGCCACCCTCAACGCCCGCGTGAAGGCCGAGCTCGAGGCGAGCCAGCCCGACCGCAACTGCTTCGCGCAGGTCGGGTTCGCCGCCGCCTGGACGGAGTGCGACGACTACGCCGAGCAGGTTCACGACTACGTGAAGGCGAACATCGAGTACGCCGTGAAGTTCTTCGAAGAACGCATCCCCGCCATCCGCGCCTACATGCCGGAAGCAACCTACCTCCTGTGGCTCGACTGCTCGGCGTTGGGCTTCACGACGCAGGCTGAACTCACGGACTTCTTCCTGAAGGAGGCCAAAATCGCGCTCAACAAGGGCGAGGACTTCGGTCCGGGCGGCAAGGGCCACATGCGCCTCAACACCGCCTGCCCGCGGGTGACGCTCACCGCCGCCCTCGAGCGGATTGAACGCGCCGTCGCGGCACACTGCGCGAAGTAGTCTGCGGCTTCGACGCGATTGAGACTCAAGGAGGCTGCGTCCTCGAAACGCACCTCCTTTTTTCTTTACGCGTCGGACAGCTTCGCGTCGTCCACACGGCGCCAGGCGGAGATTCGTCTGTTCGTTCCGGAAAAGACCGCGGCAACGCGGATCATCCGACGGTCGGAAAGATCATCTTCACCGTAGCGGCGGGAGCGAAGCTGTGCCTCCGCCTCGTTGAGGCGACGTTCCAGAAGGTCGTTCGAGCGGGCGAACTTGAATTCAAAAAACCAGTGGACGTGACTGCGGAAGATCTCGAGATCACTTCTTCCGAAGGCATTGTGACGCTCGGCCGCCGTTCTGACACGGGCGCCCTGCAGTACCAGTGCCAGAGCATTGCGGCACCAATTTTCCGACCCGATGAATGCAGAATCACACGGAATTCCCGTTAATATTCTGTTGAAGTCGGCAATCACGCGCGAAGGATCATCCGCATCCAGAGCACGGATGAGATTTTCAATGCCGACATCATCTGCGCTCCTGCCGCCCAGAAGCTTTTCCGCGCAGTATCTTGCAAGCGAGTCGGAGACTTCTTCATTGGGATACCGGAAGCTCACTTCATTGTCGCCAAACTTTTCGATTGAAAGATATCCGCCCTGAAAGAGAAGCAGCGTCTCGTCGAGATCCTCATATTCTTGCCCCGCATAAAATTTCCCGACGCCAACCTTCCTTTCATTAAAGAAAACTGAAGGGGAGTCGAGACCTCGGATCTCCGAAAAGTTTTTAAGTACGGCCGGCTGTCCGGCGGACTCATACCACCAGTTGAAGAAGCCTTTTTCCGGCGACTGAAGAAAATTGAGCACCGACCACGGCGCATAGACGCGGACGCTTGTGTCCGGTGTGAAGCAGTAGCCGTCGTAGTTCCTTCGCAGAGCGCTGAGAAGATCCTTTCTATCGAGCTTCACTACGCGACCGGCATTTTCGAGATATTCACCGAAGCAGGTTTCGGTTTCGCCGTCGGTATAGCCGAGGAGGCTGCCAAAGTTGACGTCGCAGGAGATGTCCTTCAGATCGTTGAAGCCCGAAAAGATCCCGGTATGGCTGAACTTCGTCACGCCGATCATCATGAAGAACCGCAGGTACTCGTTCCCGTTTTTGATGATCGAGAAAAGCGACTCCAGACATCCTTCCTGAAGAGCGAACACATCCGGCTCATGCAGATGATGCGTGAGCGGCGCATCATATTCGTCGATGAGGAGAACAAGTCCCCGCGTGCCGGATGAAAACAGAATTTCTGCGAAAGCTTCGAGCGGATCATTGACGGATGGGCAGTGAATTCCAGCTTGTCCACAGGCAATGCGCAGCATCAGAAGCGCTTTGCGCATCCATTCCGCCTCCGTACGCGCCTGAATCAACATGGAGAAATCCAAACGCAGTACTGGATAGATTCCGGACTCCTTCCACAACGAAGCGATTTCAAGGCCTTTGAAATCCCGCAGGCCGTGACGAAACAACGACTCGATCGTCGAAATCAGCAGGGATTTTCCAAACCCCCAAGGGAAGCGCTCCGTTCTTCATGCCGTGCCTCCTTATTCGCCCTTTGATTTTAGCTGAAGGACATGTAGCGGCCGGAAGCGGAGCCGCCACCGTGGGTTCACTCAAAAAAATAGGGCGGCCGCCCGACGCGCACCGCCCCTTTCTCACCACAATGCCGTCCGGACTCACTCCTTCCACTCGGCCTCGTAGAACTCGTACCCGGTGTCGGGCAGCGCGTGGAAGTTCACGAGGTGCTTGTTGTAGGCGGCCGTGTTGTCCTCGTAGACGAGGAAGGCGACGGCGACTTCGTTCCAAATGAGCATCTGCGCTTCGCGGTAGTACTCGTTCCTCTTCTGCTCGTCCACCTCCGATTGGGCGAGGTCGAAGAGCTCGTCGACGCGCTTGTTGGCGTAGTAGCCCTCATTGGAGAGCTTCGGCGGCCAGCTGCGCGAGTCGAAGACCGGGCGCATGCCCCAGTCGGAGTCGACCGTGGAGTTGGACCAACCGATGTAGTAGAGGCGGTTGGGCGACTCGGAAGGCACCTTGTTCGCCTCAACGAGCGAGACGCGCTGACCGGCCTCAAGCGTGCGCGTTTCGGTCTTGATGCCTACCTGCGCCAACTGCTGCTGGATGAACTGGATGACCTTGCCGGAGGTGGAGTTGTTGTACCCCGACCAGAGCTTCGTCGTGAAGCCGTTGGGGTAGCCCGCCTCCTTGAGGAGTTCGCGCGCCTTCTGCGGGTTGTACTTGGGCTCGCCGAAGATCGCCGCTCCGGGGATCTGCGGCGGAAGGACGCCCGTGGCGGGACGCGCGAACCCAGAGAACGCGACCTTGCAGAGCGCCTCGCGGTCGATCGCGTAGCTCACGGCCTGACGCACGCGCACGTCGTCGAAGGGCTTCTGGATGTTGTTGATCGAGAGGTAGCGCATCATGATCGAGGGCACGATGCTGATCGTCAGGTTCGGATCCTTCTCGAGGTCCTTCACCTGCTCGACGGGCATCGGGTGGATGAAGTCCGCCTCGCCCGTCCTCAACATCGCCGAGCGCGTGGCGTTCTCGGCCACTGGGAGCCACGTGATCGAGTCGAGCTTAGGCAGGCCCTTGACGTGATAGTCGGGGTTCTTCACCGCCACGAGCCGCTCGCTCGGGTTGTATTCCTTCATCTTGTACGGTCCGGTGCCGCAGGGATTGAACGCGATCCCGCGGCCATCCATGGTCTTCAACGTGCTCGGGCAGATCATCACGCCCGTGCCGTTCGCCAAGCGCTGGATGATCCCCGCGACGGGGCGCTTCAGGTGGAAGCGCACGGTGAGGTCGTCCACGGGCTCGATGCGGTCGATGAAGTTGAAGAGCCGGTAGCGCGAGAGGTGGTTCGCGGGATTGAGGACGCGCTCGAAGTTCAGCTTCACGGCCTCGGCGTTGAAGTCGGAGCCGTCGTGGAACTTCACGCCCGGGAGCAGATGAAAGGTGTACGTGAGGCCGTCCTTCGAGACCTCGTAGCCCGTGGCGAGCTGCGGGCGGGGCTTCAGGTCCTTGTCGAAGGCGTAGAGGCCCTCGTAGAAGGACTTCGCAACGGTGCGCGAAAGGAGATCGGAGGCGTTGTAGGGGTCAAGCGTCGTGAAGGAGCTGCCGACCGCAACGGTGATGCCGCGCGCCGAAGCGGGAGCGGCGGCAAGCGCGGCGACGCAGGCGAGCGTAGTGAAGGCGAGATTTTTTATGTGCATGATGATTGTCCCGGCCCGCGGCGGGATGCGCCCTCTCGGCGCCCCTCCCGAGCAATCCGGATGATCCTTTCGAGATGATGCCGCTAGCCTAGGCCTCACCCCGCTCCCTGCCTATGGGCGGAACTGCCTAAGCTTTAGGGTGTTGCGCCCACCTGCGCCGAGTTCGATCAAGAAAGTCTTCCGGCGCGGGATGCTGCTTCGCACTCCGGTCGAGCACCGGCCCAAACACCTACAACAAAGAGACTGTCCGCTGTACGATCGCTCCCTTTGCTCATGCCGTCTCAACCTCTTCCTCTTGGCCGTTCCGACTTCGCAACACTTCGAACCCGGGGCGCCGTCTACGTCGACAAGACCCATCTTGTCTGCCGTCTTGCAGAAAAGGACTATCAATTCTTTCTCTCCCGTCCACACCGCTTCGGGAAGTCGCTTCTGCTCTCCACCTTTGCCTCGCTCTTTCGGGATGGTCTCAAGCATTTTCACGGCCTTGCGGCCGAATCCATCTGGCAAGACCGCACTTATCCGGTCGTGCATCTTGACTTTTCGATTCTCAAATCCTATCGCTCGCACGAAGAATTTACGCGGCAGCTCCAACTTCACCTTGCAGGAGGCTTTGGTCCCTGCGGGTTTAACGCCGAGGAGGTCTTTGGCGACGGCTTTATGTTCGCCCTGCGGAACTGGCTGCTCGAGCTTGCCGATGCCCCAATTGTCCTTCTCATTGACGAATACGACGCCCCGCTCACTTCATGCATCAATCGTCCGGAAGCATTTGACGACGTCAAATCCATCCTCAGTCAATTTTACGGTGTCATCAAATCTGCGGACAGAGCCTTTCGTTTTGTATTCATCACCGGAATTACAAAATTCCAAGGGACAACGATATTCTCGGAACTGAACAATCTCCAAGATTTGACGTTGTGCAAAGAGTACGGAGAGTTGGTCGGCTACACGGAAGATGAAATTCGGCGGTATTTCCCCGACTACATCAAAAGATGTGCTTCCGTCATGAGATGCTCCGAAGAGGAGCTCCTCAAAGAACTCAAGACAAACTACGACGGTTACTGCTTCGAGGAAACATGCACCAAGCATGTTTTTGCACCTTGGTCCGTACTCAACTTTTTTGAAGACCCTCAAAGAGGCTTTGCACATTATTGGTATCTTTCCGGTGGACAGCCTGCCGTATTGCTTTCCTACCTGACCTCCCATACCCTCAGCAATCCGCAATATTACGATCAGCCCAAGGCCATCAGCATCGAAAGTCTCCTGAGTTCACAGAGTTATGAGTTCATGGAGGAGGATGCCCTTTTGGTCCAGACAGGCTATCTGACGCTGAAATCACGTGACGGAAACATTTTCAAGCTCAGGCACCCAAACAAAGAAGTCGCCACTGCCATGGCAATTCTTTATTCTGATGAATTATTAAGGAACACCCCCGTCACCAGATTGAAGTTCGCGAAGCTTCCACACATTATTGAAAGAGGCCGCATTGAGGAAATTGCAGAGCTATTCAACCTAGCTTTTGCAAGCATCGACTACAACCGATATCCTATTCGCGATGAAGCTTCGTGTCGGGCTTATCTGCATGTTCTGCTCCTCGGCGCCGCTCTGCTCACGCGCGTGGAAATGCACAGCGCGCTTGGGCGAAGCGACCTCGAAGCAGATGTAGGTTCCGTGCAGTGGGTGTTTGAAATCAAATTTGTTGCTCACGAAGCTCAGGCACCTCTGGCGCTTGAAGAAGCGCTCCGGCAGATGGAATCCCGTCGGTACGGCAGCAACAGTCTCTCGGAGCGGCTCATCAGACGGGCGGCGTTGGTGTTCAACGGCGAGGAGCGCAGGTTCACGCTCTACGAGGAGCAGCCGTCCGGGTGAACAAAGGCTCCGGCTCCGGGAAACTCTTCATTTTTCGCGTCTCACCTACTCCCGGCGGAATAGTCTTAAAAAGCGCTTGATTTCATCCGGGTTTTCTCGGATAGAATCCAAAAATCACCTTCGCCACCGACCTTGCGCGCCCCGCCCCGAACCGACACGCCCACCGGCTGAGGCTTTGGGGCAGCGGCTGCTTGAAGGGAAGGCGGCTTCTTTCCCCCATTTCGACAGGAATCGCTCACCCATGCTGCTCGAACACATTCTGAAGCCTCGTGCCGTCGCCGTCGTCGGCGCCTCCACCCGTCCCCACACCATTGGTTCGGACCTCCTGAAGCGCCTCATGGAATACGGCTACAAGGGCGGGATCTACCCGGTGAATCCGAAGGGCGGTGAAATCGAGGGCCTCACGGCCTACAAGTCGGTGGACGAGCTCCCCGCCGGCGTCGACCTCGCCGTCCTCGTCGTGAACGCCAAGTTCGTGCTCGACACGGTGGACGCCTGCCACAGGAAGGGCATCAAGGGCCTCGTCGTGATCTCCGCGGGCTTCAAGGAAACCGGCGCCGAAGGCGCGGCCCTTGAAAAGGCGCTCCTCGAGCGCGTGCGCGCCTACGGCATGCGCATGGTGGGCCCGAACTGCCTCGGCGTCGTCAACACCAACCCGGACGTGCGCCTTGACGCGTGCTTCGCCGAGAGCCTTCCGGTGGCGGGCGACATCGGCTTCGTCTCTCAGTCGGGCGCCCTCGGCGGCGGCATCCTCAACATCCTCAAGGACCTCAACGTGGGCTTCGCGCAGTTCGTCTCGATCGGCAACCAGGCCGATGTGAACGCCGAGACCGCGCTCGAATACTGGGAGAACGATCCGGACGTGAAGCAGATCCTCCTCTACATGGAGTCGATCCCCAATCCGGAGAACTTCCGCAGGCTCGCCACCCGCATCTCCAAGAAGAAGCCCATCGTGGCGCTCAAGGCCGGCCGCTCGGCGGCGGGCGCATCGGCCGCCTCCTCGCACACGGGCTCGCTCGCGGGCGGCGACCGCGCCGCCGACGCCCTCCTGAAGCAGTCGGGCGTGATCCGCGAACTCTCGCTCTGCGACCTCTTCGCCACCGCGAAGGTCTTCTCCAACTGCCCGATCCCGAAGGGCGACCGCGTCGCGATCGTCACCAATTCCGGCGGTCCGGGCATCATGGCGACCGACGCCGTCTGCGAATACGGCATGCAGATGGCCCCGATCACCGACGAGACGAAGGCGAAGCTCCGCGAGTTCCTGCCGGCCGCCGCCTCGGTGAAGAACCCCGTGGACATGATCGCCTCGGCGCCGCTCGAGCACTACCGCAAGACCGTTGAGACGGTGCTCGCGGACCCGAACGTCGACATGGTGATGGTGATCTACCTGCCGTTCCTCGGCCTGAAGGACATCGACGTCGCCAAGGCGCTCATGGAGATCCGTGAAGCGCATCCCGAGAAGCCGCTCGTCGGCGTCTTCATGACGACGAACGAGTTCTTCACGACGCTCTCCAACATGAAGGTCACGGTGCCCTTCTACATGTATTCCGAGGACGCCGCCGACGCGCTGCGCCGCCTCAACGACCAGCGCCTCTGGATCGCCCGCCCCGAAGGCGTGGTGCCCGAACTCGCCGTCGATGAGGTGCGTACCCTCGCGATCTTCAAGGCCGCCGCCGCCGAGGGCCGCAGGGAGCTCACCACCCGCGAGTCGCTCGACGTCCTCGACGCCTGCGGCGTGCGCATCTGCCGCTCGGGCATGGCGCACTCCGAAGACGAGGCCGTGAAGATCGCCGAAACGACCGGCTACCCCGTCGTGATGAAGATGACCTCGAAGACCACGTCGCACAAGACGGACGTGGGCGGCGTGCGCGTCGGCATCGCCAATGAAGCGGAGCTGCGCGCCGAGTACCGCGACCTCGTCGCGAAGCTCGAGGCCCGCGGACTCCTCGACGGCCTCGAAGGCGTCCTCATCCAGGAGATGGTGAAGTCCAAGCGCGAGCTCGTCACCGGCATCGCCACCGACCCGCAATTCGGCCCCATGGTGATGTTCGGTCTCGGCGGCGTCTTCGTCGAGGTTCTGAAGGACGTGGCCTTCCGCCTCGCCCCGCTCACCGACCAGGACGCGAAGGACCTGATCCACTCCGTCAAGTGCGTCAAGCTCCTTGAGGGCGCCCGCGGCTTCACCCCGGCGCAGATGGACAAGGTCGAGGAGACGCTGCTGCGCATCTCGCAGCTCGCCGCCCGCCACCGCTTCGTCAAGGAGCTCGACATCAACCCGCTGATGGTCTCGGACCGCGACGGCGAGCCGATCGCCGTGGACGCCCGCATCGCCATCGACCCGGAGGCCGTGCTCAAGCTCTAAGCGCCTGAGCCTGTCGGCCGCGGTCCTCCCCGCGGCCCACCTCCCAGAAGCGGCCCCGCCCGGACGATCCCGGACGGGGCCGCCGTGCTTTCGGGCGGCCCTACAATCGTCCTAATGAAGCGCAGCCCTCGTGCGCTCCACCCTGCTTCGTCCCTCTGCGTCCTACTTCGTCCGCCCGGTCCCGCCCTCATGATCGACCTCAGCCACTACGTTCTCTACGACGCCGCGCGCACGCTGCGGCTTTCGCTCGAACCCGTTCCGCGCGGGGAGCTCCTGCGCGAACTCCCCGGCGAGCTCGTGGTCTCTTCCCTGCTTCTGGCGTTCCGGCTGGGGTGCGAGGCGACGTCCGTGGACGTCATGACGGGGCGCGCGGCGGAGTTCGCGGAATTGGACGAGGAGAGCGCCTTCCGGCTCTGGGAGAACCCGGTCGCGGCCGCCGACGGCCGTACGGTCTTCGTCTCGGCGCCCGATTCGCTTCCCGACGTCGCGGGCGCGCCCGACTTCGGACTCGCGAGCGCGGGGTTTTTGATCGGCGGCACGGCGGAGATTCTCGACTGGGTGATGTCGGTGACGGACGCGGAGGACGCCGACGAGGCGCGCCTCGAACTTTCGCGCCTTCTCTCGGGCACGGGCGAGACGCCCCACGCCGTGCGCCTCACCGAGTGCGCCACGGGCGCGGTGCTGCAGCGCTGGCCCGTGCGGTGCGGCAACCCGCTGCGCGCGCTCACCGCAGCCGCGCGCAGCTGGCCCGAAGTGCGCTACGCCGAGGACGACTTCACGTTCACCTTGAAGAGCGACCTCGCGGAGCCCGCCGCCGGCGCTTGAGACGCCGTTCGGCGGAAAAGACGACGAAAAAGCCGCCCGCGGGAGAGGCTCCCGGCTCTGGGCGGCTTTTCGCTTCTTCATTCGCGGCGCCGCGGCCTCGGGCCCCGCTCAAAGAAGAGCGGGAATCGGAGGCCGCAGGAGGCGCCGTGACGGCGGTCAGGCACGGGTCTTCAGGACCGCGGCGATCGACTTCGCGACGTACTCGACGTTCTTCGTGTTGAGGCCGGCGATGCAGATGCGGCCGTTCCTCACGCCGTAGACGCCGTACTTCTCGCGCAGCAGATCCATCTCTTCGGCAGAGAGGCCCGTGAAGGAGAACATGCCGTGCTGCTTCACGGAGAAGCTGAAGTCCTCGCCCTCGGCCTTGCCGGCTTCATAGAGCGCTTCGCGCATGGCGCGGATGCGGGTGCGCATGCCGTCCACTTCCGCGCGCCAGGAGGCCTGGAGCGCTTCGTCGCACAGGACTTCGGCGACGATCTGGCCGCCGTGGCAGGGCGGGTTCGAGTATTCCTGACGGACGATGCGCTTCATGATGGAGGTGACGACGTCGGCCTCCTTCTTGGAGTCGGTGACGATGTGGAGTGCGCCGACGCGTTCGCCGTAGAGGCCGAAGTTCTTCGAGCACGAAGTGGCGGCCATGAAGGTGATGCCCTCTTCGGTAAAGAGGCGGATCGCGAAGGCGTCCTCTTCGAGTCCCGAGCCGAAGCCCTGGTAGGCCATGTCGAGGAGCGGCAGAAGATCCTTCTCAGCGACGATCTTCGCGACTTCACGCCACTGATCCTGCGTGAAGTCGAGGCCCGTCGGGTTGTGGCAGCAGCCGTGCATCAGCACGAGGGTCTTCGGAGCGAGGGCGCTGATCGAGGCCTTGAAGGCTTCAAAGTCGACCGACGCGCGGTCGGCCGAGAGGTACGGATACTTGCCGACCTCGAGGCCGTCGGCCTTGAGGATCGAAATGTGGTTGCCCCAGGTCGGGTCGGAGACGACGGAGGCGTTGACGCCGAGGAACTGGTGCGCGAAGGCGGCGGCGAGCTGCAGCGCGCCGGTGCCGCCCAGAGTCTGGACAGTGGAGATGCGGCCGGCGAGGACGGCGGGGTTGGTCTTGCCGAAAACGAGCCGCTGCACGGCGGCGCAATACTGCGGCATGCCCGACATCGGCATGTAGCCGCGCGGCTGGCGGCGGGCGAGGAGGCGCTTCTCAGCCTCTTCAACGCAGGCCATCAGCGGGAGCTTCCCTTCCTCGTTGAGGTAGACGCCGACGCCGAGATTCACCTTCTCCGCGCGCGGATCCTTCTTGAAGAGATCAACGAGACCCAGAATGGGATCGTCCGGCATGGGGGCCAGGGCGGCGAAATCGCTCTTGAGCATGATGGAAAGCTTCCTTGTTGTGGGTTGAGACGGATTCGTTCCGCCCTCGACGTCGACGCAGGCGGCGGCGGGCGGAGGCCGATTCAAACAATATAGCCGCCCGCACCCCGCTCCCGACCCCCGCCCGGCACTCCCGCCGGGGCAAAAAGACGAAATAGCGATCGGGTCTTTGATTCGAGGCGACCTTCCCTAAGGGATTGCACCAACCTCTGGATCCGCGCGTCGGGAGCACGCTCGAGCGGCGCCCGTACGCACGGCTCGTCCCAGGGCGCCCTCCGGACGCCCCTCCCATGCGGTAGAGTTCTCCTATTTAAATCACGTTGCGAATGCTTCGCATTCGCGCTTGCTGGAATCTTTGTCATGGACGGACATCTTTGGGACGCACTCGCCTGGACGGCGCTCTACACGGGCTTCACGTTCCTCTGCACGACGGCGGGGGCCGCGACGGTCTTCTTCATGAAGCCCGGGCGCGAGAGCGAGCTCGCCGAGACGCTCTCGCTCGGCTTCGCCGCGGGCATCATGATCGCCGCCTCCGTCTGGAGCCTTATCATCCCGGCGATCGACATGACCGAGAAGGCGGGCGGCATTGCGTGGCTCACCGCCTCTGGCGGCATCATCGCGGGGGCGGTGTTCCTCAAGCTCCTCGACATGACTATGCCGCACCTGCACCCGGGCGCGGCCGTGCCCGAGGGCCCGAAGACGAAGCTGCACCGCGTTGAGCTCCTCTTCCTCGCGATCACGCTGCACAACTTCCCTGAAGGCGGCTCGGTCGGGCTCACGGCCGGCATGGCCGCGCTCTCGGACGACCCGATGGCATTGTCGGCCGCCTTCGCGCTCGCGCTCGGCATCGGCATCCAGAACATCCCGGAAGGCGCGGCCGTATCGCTCCCGATGTGCGGCCAGGGGTATTCGCGCCTCAAGGCCTTCTGGTTCGGGACGCTCTCTGGGTTGGTCGAGCCTCTCTGCGGCCTCCTCGTCGTCCTCGCGATTCCGGTCTTCCTCCCCGTGATGCCCTTCATGCTCGCCTTCGCCGCAGGCGCGATGCTCTACGTGGTGGTCGAGGAGCTCATCCCGGCCGCGCACCTCTCGAAGCACTCCGACGCGGGCACGCTCGCGGTGATCTGCGGCTTCGTGATCATGATGGCGCTCGACACCGGCCTCGGCTGACCGGAGGGTCGGCGCGGGCGAACCAGAACGCAGGGAAAACAATGTGCTCCGGTGGGCGTGACAAAATCAATTCCAACCCATTTTTTCGGCACAGCCTCCTGCGGACAGTGTCATAATGATTCCAAGAAACGGGGATTCCCGGAGAATCCCCCCGCCGCCACCGACCCCGCCGGGCGCGGCGTCCGGAGCATGAGGCGCCGCCCCTGCGGCGCATCGTCCGCGGCGCTTCGCCGCAGGACCGGACGAAGGCAGCGGAAAACCAACATTGGAGGGGTTCCAAGATGCGTGTCCTCATTCCCATCGACGGCAGCGCCCAGAGCGCCCGCGCCTTCGAGCTCATCGCCCGCCGTGCGCCCCGCATGAACCCGAAGCCCGTGGTGGAGCTCGTCAACGTCCAACACCCCGCGCCGATGGCGGCGCTCGCCAAGTTCGGGCACGAGGACGTGCAGGCGGCCTTCGTTGAGGAAGGCCGGCGCGTGCTCTCGGCGGTGACCGACGCGGTCGCCGCGTCCGGACTTGACGTCGCCGGCGCCGTGCGCGTCGGCGCTCCGGGCCCCACCCTCGCGCATGAAGCCGAGGACTTCCGCGCCGACATGATCGTGATGGGCGCGCGCGGGCTCTCCCCGGTGCAGCGCTTCCTGCTCGGCTCCGTCTCCCGGGGCGTGCTCGAGCACGCGCGGATGCCCGTGCTCCTCACGCGCGGACGGCTTCTCCCCGACCACGAAAACCTGCGGGTCGTGCTCGCCGTGGACGGCTCCACGCACGGCCTCAGGGCGGCGGAATTCATCGCCTCCCATCCGGACTTCTTCGGCCCCTCGCCCGAAATCCACGTGATCTGCGTGCTCCCTGACTACGAGCGCGGCACCCTCACGGGCCCGAAGGACTTCGAACCCGTGCTCGAGAAGACGCGCGGACGGTATGAGGAGGAGGAGAGCGCGCTCTGGCACGAGTCCGTTGACGCCATGCTCGCGCTCCTCAAGTCCCGCGGGCTCGCGGCGCAGGGCGTGCGCCTCTCGGGCCGGGCCGACGAAATGATCGCGGCCTACGCCAAGGATCACGGCGACCTCATCGTCATGGGGACCCACGGCTGGGGGCGGCTGCGCTCGGCCGTCCTCGGATCCACGACCGCCAAGACCGGCGCGAGGACGGAGCTCCCGCTCCTTCTCGTGCGGATCCAGGACGACTGAAGCGCCGGGAGGGAGACCGCCGCCCGCAACCGCCGATTTCACGCAAACCACTTCCCCGGCGCCCAACGCCGCGGGCCGGACCAGAGCCCACAGGGCCCGGGGAGAAGCGAAGCCCGAAACAAAAGGGCAAAGGAGTTCATCATGAGGATTCTGATTCCCACCGACAACAGCACATGCAGTCGTGAAGCCATTCGATTCGTCGGTGAACGCGCCAAGTTCATGGAGGAAAACCCCGTCGTCGAACTCCTGAACGTCCAGTCGCCGATCCCCGAGGGCGCGATGGAGCGCTTCGGCCTTGAAGCGGTCCGCGCGGTCTACACGGCCGAAGGCCAGGCGCAGCTCGCCGAGAGCGAAAAGACCGCGAAGCGCGCCGGGATCGCCGCCGAGACGAAAGTCGCCTTTGGCGAACCCGGTCCCTCGGTCGCCCGCGAAGCAGACGCCTTCAAGGCGGACCTCATCGCCATGGGCTCGCGCGGCCTCTCCCCCGCGAAGAGCTTCTTCCTCGGCTCGGTCTCGAGAAGCGTGCTCGAACACACGACGCTGCCCGTGCTCCTCGTGCGTGAAGAGGGACTCCCCGAGCGCAAAAACCTCCGCGTGACGCTCGCCGTGGACGGCTCCGAGTACGGCGAGCGCGCGGCCGAGTTCATCGCCGCCAACCCCGGCATATTCGGCCCGAAGCCCTCCGTCGACGTCCTTTCGATCGCGACCGACTACGTGCAGCTCGCGCAGAACGAAGTCGACGGCGTGGCGCCCGGCGCCGCGCGCGACTACTTCGTGCGTGAAGCGCAGAACACCTGGGAGCATGCGGTGACGCCCGCCTGCAAAGTGCTCGACGCCGCCGGCATCGAAGTGAAGCCCGTCAACCGCCAGGGCACGCCCTCGGACGAGATCGCGCACTATGCCGCACAGAACGCCGACATCATCGTCATGGGTTCGCACGGCTACGGCCGCTTCAAGTCCGCGGTCCTCGGCTCCACGGCCGCCCGTGTCGGCGCGATGACGAAGCTGCCGATCGTCGTGGTCCGCCTGCCGCAGGACAACAAGTAGAAGCATCACGCTCCGGGCCCTTCAAGGCCCGGAGATATTCAAAGTCGCAAAGAGAACAAGTGAGAGGGAGTCACAAGCATGCGAATTCTCGTACCTGTCGATGAAAGCGAGATGAGCCGCCGCGTGGTCGAGTACCTGCTTCGGCACGAGTCGCTCCTCGGCGCAAAGCCCGAGATCGAGCTCGTCAACGTCCAGTACTCCGTGCCGGAGTCGATCATTCAGCTTTTCGGCATGGCGGCCGTCAAGCAGTACTACCTTGAGACGGGCAAGAACGCCTTCGACGATCTTTCGAAGAAGTTCGACCTGAAGCCCCTCAACGCCGAGGAGCGGGTGCTCTACGGCGACGTGGGCACGAAGCTCGCCGAAGAGGCGAAGGCATTCAAGGCGGACCTCATCGTGATGGGGACGCGCGGCCTCAACCCGATGAAGGGGTTGCTGCTCGGTTCGGTCTCGAACGCGCTCCTCGCGCGCACGCGCGTGCCGATGCTCCTCATCCGCGAGGCCACCCGCGCCATCCCTGAAAAGATGCGCGTCGGCATCTTTGTGGACGGCTCGAAATACGGCGAGGCCGCCGCGGACTTCGTGCTCGGACATCTCGAGCTCTTCGGGCCGGACGCGCAGTTCACCATCGTTCACTGCGCCGAGCCCGTTCCCGATCCGATCGCGCCCAACCCGGTCAATCCGATGACCCCGGTGCTCACGCGCGAGGAGCTCGAGGACGAGCAGAAGAAGGACTTCAAGGAGGCCGTGCAGGCCGTCCTTGACCCCTTCGAAGTGGGCGGCGTCAACGTTCAGGCGAAGCTTCTGATCGGCGACCCCTACAAGAAGCTTCCCGAGTACGCCAACGCCAACCTCGACCTCGTCGTCATGGGCTCGCACGGCTACGGCAGCTTCACCGCCGCGGTGATGGGGTCCACGGCCATGCACACGGCCGCTGAAACCCACGTGCCGATCCTCGTGATCCGTCGTCCCGAGGAGTGACCTTCGGCTCCGCCCGAACAAAGCCCCGCCGCACCGGTATCGTGCGGCGGGGCTTTGTTATTTCGGCCGTCCGCCTGAATCCCAGAATCTCGGACTGGCTGGCTGTATAGCCAGCCGGTTCGTCATTTCTTGAGCGTCTCTACCAGGTGAGAACCCCAGGGCGAACGCAGATTTTCGTGAATTACGACTGGCGTGACTCACGTTCCTGAAT
>CAJKCQ010000015.1 GCA_905198475.1 uncultured Sutterella sp.
ACGCGATGCGTCGTCTTCAAAATGGGCGGCGAACGATCGGCCGGTCTGCATGATGTAGTTCTGAATCGTAGAATGAGCTTTTATTTTTTATTATACCTTAATTATTTGCGGCATAACACATTACTCAACGACGGGAAATGATCCTCACCGATATATGTTTCATCTTGAGAATTCGTGCCGCATTCCTCCCCCACCTAAAGGAAGGGGACTCCTGCGGCAATCCTGTTGAGGAGGTGCCCGCGGGCGGGCGGCGGAGCCGCCGAAGCGCTCCCGAGAGCGCCTGCAGTGACGCCCGGGCAAAACGCGTCCGATCATCATAGAGAGAAATAGGCAGTTCTGCACGCATCCTCCGTGCGCCGGCCCCTCGCGATCGATGGAACCTCTTCATGGGTTGTCATGCACGGAGTTCATGGATCCCAAGACGAGCGGAGCGGCGGCGCCGCGGCAAGTCCCTTGGGCGCGCGGAACTCCGGGCGGCATGGATGAATAGGCAACATTCATAAAAAGCTATCAAAAGCTTGACAACGATAGAATTTAATGTAGAATGAAGCTATCGAAAGACGAGACGCAAAAGAAATTAGCTATCGCTCTCTCAGCGAAGTCCGGGAATCTTCCCCCGAGCGTCTCCATCCATCCATCCGCCGATCAAAGGAAGCCGCCATGACTGATGCCGCAAAGCTCAACGCCTACGTCGCCTCGCTCCTCGTCTGGAACGTGAAGCTCCACAACCTCCACTGGAACGTCGAAGGGCGTCTCTTCAAGGCCGTGCACGACTACACCGAGTCGCTCTACGACGAGGTCTTCGCCGCGTACGATGAAACGGCCGAACTCCTCAAGATGCGCGGCGACATGCCCGTCGCCTCCCTCAAGGACTCGCTCGCACTCTCCGTGATCGAGGAGGCGCCCTCGGAGCGGATCAGTTGCTGCGCTGCGGTGGCCGCGGTCGAGGCCGACATCACGAAGATGGCGGCGCTCGCCCGGGAGATCCGCAGCGAAGCGGCCGAAGCCGACGACTTTCAGGTTCAGGGCGTCTTTGAGGGGTATCTCGCGCGCTTTGCGAAGGAGCTCTGGTTCCTCCGCGCCATGCGCTCGGAGGCCGAGGCCGCCGCCTGCGCACCGCAGGAGAAGGCTCCCGCGAAGCGCTGCTGCCGCACGAAGAAGGCCTGAGCCGCCCCATCCGGATGTCCGCCCTGAAGCGGACGTCATAAGAAGCACGCCGCAGGGACGGGTTCCTCCGTCCGTCTGCGGCGTGCGCTTTATTGGGGGCGGCGGGCCGTACCGCTCGGGATCAGGTTGGGTCCGGTGGGTCAGGCCGAGGCGGCCCTCCCACAGGCCTCCCAGGTGCGGCAGGCGAACTGCCTGCGGGTTCCGTCGGCGCTTCTCAGCACCGCGTCCATGAGTGGCGTCTCCCAATGCGCGTCGGGGAGCTCCCGGCCCGTGAGCGAAAAGGCCGCCTGCGCGCGGAAGAGGGGCCTTAGGGACGAGGCTTCAAAGAGCCGCCAAGCCTTGAGGATCCGCGGCGCGGCATGTTCGATGCACTCGACCGAGGGCACGGCGTCGGACTTCCGGACGTTCACCTCGGCGTCCGCGGGCATCAAGTTCCAGAGGTCGTTCGTGTGCGTGCGCGCCCAAGGGATCATGTGGTCCACGGCGAGCGTGGCTACGGTGAGGGATTGTCCAGACCACACGCAGCGCAGATTCGGGAGCTTCGCCAGGTAGAGGCTTCTCGCCGCGGCGACGTCGCGGGCGTCCGCGGCCGGCAGCATCCGCTCGAGGATCTCGCCCGTCGTGAGCGCGTTGGCGGTGAAGGCCGCGGACTGCGCCGCCCAGCGGAGCAGCACCGCGTCGGCGAGCCAGGGCGCGCACCCCGTGAGGCTGCGCCAGAGTTCGGAGGGAAGCAGCAGTTCGCCGCAGGCGCGCTCGAGGAGCGCCGGCGTGAAGGGATCGGGCGTGGCGAGCGCCTCCGCCCAACGGCGCCGCCCCCACGTGTTGAAGAGCCGGTGCCCGGTCAGTTCCGGAGCGCTCGCGCCCAGGGATCCGCCCGAATAGCGCACGGGCCCCTTGACGAGCGTCTCCATCATCTTCTTGGCCAACGCCGCGAAGGCGCGCCGGCGCTCGGGCGCCCGGCCGTCGAGCGCCCCGCGCATGAAGTCCTCCCGGCACGAGACCCAGTCGCCCTGGTAGAGCGTCATCAGGTCGAGGAGCTCCGCCTCAAACGCGAGCTTCCTGCCCGCTCCGATCTGCGGCGGGAGCGCCGCGTCGGGATCGTCGAACCGGCGCCCATAGATCTGCCAGTAGTACGCGATCACCCGCTCGACCACGAGGCCGAGGGGAAGGGCCGCCTGATGGGGAAGCGCGACGGGCGGAGCGCCTGCGGGTGCGAGGCTTTTCTCGAGCTCGGCCATCTCCGCGCGGGTGAGGTGCCGCACGCGCCCGGCGTTGGCGCAGTTGACGTCGGCGAGGGCGCGCAGGAGCGCGAACTTGTAGGTCGTGGTCTTGGCGTCGGTTTCTAGGAGCCCCTGAATGTTCATCCGCGCGCGCTCGTCGCCCGAGCGCCGGATGAAGACGAAGGTGACCCATTCGGACTCACTTCCCGGGGGGCCGCCCGGAGCGGCGCGGCGCTCGGCCTCGATGAAGCCGAAGCGCTCGAAGAGCGCCGCGTAGTGCTCCGCGGGAAGGTTGGAGTAGAGCCGCGCGTCCGTCTGCGGATGGTCGAGCGGGACGGAGACCACGAAGACGCACTGCTCGGCCGCGGCGAGCACGAGCCCGCGCACGACGAGGTAGAGCTCGTCGGGCGAAAAGTGCTCCAACACGCCGCAGGCGAGGATGAGGTCGAAGTCGAGCGGCCGGCCGAGCCTTTCACTGAGCGACGCCTCGTCAGCCGCCTGGACCGGAAGCACGAGCCCGCGGAATTCGAGGCGCGCCCGGACCTCTGCGGGGAGGCCTGCGGCCGTACGGCGGGCCTCTTCGAGCATCGCCTCGGAGGCGTCGGTCGCGAGCACGTCGGCGCCGCGCTCCGCGAGCCGCCGCGCCTCACGTCCGGTGCCGCAGCCGACTTCGAGGACGCGGGCGCCCTTGGGCGTCCACCGCTCGAGGAGCGCCGTCACCGTCTCGGGACGCAGCGCCTCGTAGCGCGCGGCAAGCTCCTGCGCATGGGCGTCGTAGAAGGCGACCGTCCGGGTCGGATCGGTCGGGTGGTCGGTCATGATCGGCGTCTCCTGTAGTGGGTATTAGATTCATCCTATTCTCCATCGGAGAAGAGGATCCATGCGGGTTAACCTTTGTTTTCTGGTTGATGAAGCGCCTATCAGCTGCATTGAAGACGGGTTATTCCTTAGGAAAAAAGCTGAAGCGACCGCTATCTGCCGAAAGACGTAGATAGAATGATCGAGCCCCTTAGGCCCCGTCCGAATTGCCGGCACCCCCGATGCCTTCCGGCTGCGCGTCCGCGGCATGTCCGCCCCGCACCCGCCGCCCGTGCGCTCGTCGCTCGTGCTCGGTCTCAGAAAGCGGGCCTCAACAAGCAGCGCCGTACGGCCCGCGTCCCTCGTTATTCATCTTATGAATGGCGAGGGTCCGCGTCCGGTCTGCGCACACATCCCAAGCGAGACCACCATGGAAGAAGCATTTCTCTACGGCTTCTGGAAGGGCCGGCGCATCGAGCGTCGGCGCCCGCCCGAAGACGCGCTGCCCGAGGACTTTCCGTTCGAGGAGCTTCAGGAGTTCAACCGCGGGAACCCCGTCACGAGCGTTCTCGGTCCGCAGGGATTTCTGATGCTGCGCGGGGCGCCGAAGCTTCCCGAGGTGCTGCTCGCCTACTACGACGAAGCGCGCCGCATGTCCTGCGGGCGCTGCACGCCCTGCCGCATCGGCACGATCGTGATCTGCGAGGCGCTCACCGAGGCCGTTGAGGGGCGCGGTGCGGACGTGGACTGGGAGGCCGTGCGCATGGCCGCGCGGCAGATGCAGACGACGTCCCTCTGCGGCATCGGCTTCTCCACGCCCGAGCCCATGATCGGCGCGATCGACGGCTTTCTGGAGGAATTGAAAACCACCGAGCCCGTGGCGGCCCCGGGCGCGCTCGCCCGCGCGCGGCTCTACGTTTCGACCGCTACGGCGCCCTGCATCGAGGCGTGTCCGGCGAACATCAACATCCCGCGCTACATCGACTACATCCGCGACGGGCGTCCCGAGATCGCCGAGGGCGTGCTCATGCAGCACTACCCGCTCGTAGGCACCTGCGGGCGCGTGTGCGTGCGGCCCTGCGAGAAGGCCTGTGCGCGCCGGATGGTGGACCAGGCCCTCGCAATCAAGGACTTGAAGCGCTTCGCCGCGGACAACGCGGGCGCGGCCGTCTCGCACCTCTTCTCGCCCTGCGCGCCCGAGGCGGGCGTGGATCCCGAGGAGCGGATCGCGGTTGTAGGCGCCGGTCCCGCGGGCATCACCTGCGCCTACCATCTGCTGCAGATGGGCCGCCGGGTGGACGTCTTTGAGATGGAGAACGAAGCGGGCGGCATGGCGCGCTGGGGCATCCCCGCCTACCGCCTGCCGCGCGAGGAGCTGCGCGGCGAAACGGACGTCGTGAAGGCCCTGGGCGGGCGCTTCCTCTTCGGTCGAAAGCTCGGCCGCGACTTCTCGGTGAACGACCTTCTGACGAAGATGGGCTATTCGGCCGTCTTCCTCGGGATCGGCTGCGCGCTCGGGCAGTACCTCAACCTCCCCGACGAAGACCAGTCGGCCGAAGGCTACCTCAAGGGCCTCGACTTCCTGCTGGAGGTCGAGAAGAGCCAGAAGAACCCGGGCGGTCCCGCGCCGCTCGAAGGCGACGTGGTCGTGGTCGGTTGCGGCAACGTCGCGATGGACTGCTGCCGCACCGCGCGGCGCCTTCTGAAGAAGGGCCGCGTGATCGTCTCCTACCGCCGCGTCGAGGCTTCGGCCCCCGCGGACCCCGAGGAGATCAAGGGCGCGCGCGCCGAAGGCGTGGAGTTTGAATTCCTCTCCGCTCCGAAGCGCATCCTCGTCGAGGACGGCCGCGTGGTCGGGATTGAGCTCACCCGCATGCGGCAGACCGAGCCCGACGCCTCCGGGCGCAGCGGCGTGAAGCCCATCCCGGGCTCGGAATTCGTGATTCCCTGCAGCCACGTGATCGCCTCGATCGGCCAGAAGATGGACGTTTCGGTCTTCTCTGAAGCGGACGGTATCGCGCTCTCGCGCTGGAACACCATCGACACGAAGGAGGACTACACCACCTCGCGCGAAGGCGTCTTCGCGGGCGGCGACGCCGCCGTGGGCGCGCAGACCCTCATCCTTGCGATGGCGCACGGCGAGGGCGCCGCGAAGTCGATCGACGAATACCTCAAGCGCCGCACGCCGGCCTTCTTCCCGAGAAGGCGCCTCTCGCGGATCATCAAGCGCGCCGACCTGCTCGGACGCTGTCCGCCCGCGAAGCCCTTCGTCGAATCCGAGCGCTTCGAAGTGAAGATGCTCGACGCCCGCGAACGCACCCACGCCACGCCCTGGGCGGAGGTGGAGTTCGGCATGACGAGAGAGGAGGCCTGGCACGAGTCGAAGCGCTGCATGCGCTGCTACCGGTTGATCGCGCTCACGACGCGCGAACCCGTGCCGCAGACACAGGCGACCGACGACAAGACGGCCGCGCTCTAACCCTGGAGGAACTTCGCGATGACTGATCAGAACACCATGACGGCGCCCGAAGAGACCGGGGCCGAAGCGGGCCGCGCCGAGATCGACGGCGTTTCCATTCCCATCGAAGAGAATGAAACGATTCTTCAGGCCGCGCGCCGCGCCGGGATCTTCATCCCGACGCTCTGCGAATTCGCCGCCCTCAACCACACGCCCGGCACCTGCCGCGTGTGCCTCGTGGCGGTCGCGCGTGAAGGGGGCGACCACGACGTCGTCACCTCGTGCGACACGCGCATCCTTCCGGGCATGAAGATCGAGACCCGCACGGCCGAAGTGCGCCGCCGCCGGCGCCTGCAGATGGAGCTCCTCTTCGCCGACCACGACGAGAAGTGCTCCTCGTGCGCGCGACACGGCGACTGCGAACTGCAGCGCACGGCGCTCAACGTCGGCCTCGAAGGGTCGAGCCTTTCCGGGAGGTGGCTCGCCAAGCGCCCGGTGGACGCCACGGCCCCGGCGATGCGCTTTGACGGCGGCAAGTGCATCCGCTGCCTGCGCTGCATCGAGGTCTGCCGCCGGGTGCAGGGCCCCGAAGTCGCCGCCCTCACGCTCGAGAGCGTCGGCACGGGCTCGCGCGTGGGCTTTCGCGGCGCGAAGAACTGGGGGGGCTCAGACGTCTGCATCCAGTGCGGACAGTGCGCGCTCGTCTGCCCCACGGGCGCGATCAGCGTGCGTGACGACTGCTGCACGGCGCTCGACCTGCTCGACGACCCGAAGCTCGTCACCGTCTGGCAGATTGCGCCGGCGGTGCGCGTGGCGATCGCCGAGGAGTTCGGCCTCCCGCCCGGCACGAACGTCGAGGGGCGCGTCGTCGCCGCCTTGAAGCGCCTCGGCGCGGACTACGTGATGGACACGCGCTGGTCGGCCGACGTGACGATCATGGAGGAGGGAACCGAGATGCTCGCGAACCTCGAGCGCGCGAAGGCGCAGGGGACGATGGAGCGCCCCTTCACGTACTTCACCTCCTGCTGCCCGGGCTGGGTGAACTACGTCGAGAAGGTCGCGCCCGACATGATCCCGCACCTCTCGACCACGCGCTCGCCGCAGGCGATCTTCTCGGCCGTCGCGAAGACGTGGCTCCCCAAGGTTCTCGGAATCGACGCGAAGTCGATCCGCGTGGTCTCCGTCATGCCCTGCACGGCGAAGAAGGACGAGGCGGCGAGGAAGCTCCTCGCCCGCGAAGGCGGCGCCCGGGACACCGACCTCGTGCTCACGGTGCGCGAGCTCGCGCGCCTCGTGAAGCGCTTCGGGCTCGATCTCAAGACGCTCCCCGAGATGCCCTTCGACACGCCCCTCATGACCGAAGCCTCGGGCGCGGGACAGATCTTCGCGAGCTCGGGCGGCGTGATGGAGGCGGCGCTGCGCACGATGTCCGCCCTCAAGAACCCGGGCGAAGCGCCCCGGATTGAGTTCGATGCGGTGCGCGGCCCCAAGGGCGTCAAGGAGGCCGTGGTGCACCTCGGCGACCTCGGCGACGTGCGCGTCGCGGTCGTGCACGAATGCGCGAACGTCGCGCACGTGATCGAACTGGTGCGCAGGGGCGAGGCGCCCTGGCACTTCGTCGAGGTGATGGCCTGCCCGAACGGCTGCATCGGCGGCGGCGGCACGCCCCGCGGACGCGACGTCTGGGGAACGAACCTCGCGGCGCGCCAAAAGACGGTCTACGCGATCGACCGGAAGATGCCGGTGCGCGCGGCCCACGAGAATCCGGAGGTGCAGCGTCTCTACGCCGACTTTCTCGGCGCGCCCGGGAGCCATCTCGCCCACGAGCTCCTGCACTGCACGTATGAGGCGCGCGAGCATCACCACGAGAAGAACACCGCCCGGAAGATCCTTCACCTCGTGAACCTCTCGCCCGAAGGGCGGCAGGGCTGAGGGCGCAAAAGCGCCTTGAACCCGGCCGAGGGGCCCGGCGCGGCGGATGGAAGTCCATCCCGGCTGCGCCGGGCCCTTTGCGTCCGCACGCATTTTGTTTGACTGCGCCGCAGAGCCTCGAGGAGGACGGCCTTCCGGTTGATCCGCAGCCCGCGGCACGCCGGGCGGGGGCTGCGCCGCGCGCAGATAAAAAGAGGGGGCGACGCTTTGCGCCGCCCCCTTCTAGGAGACCCCAAGACAGCGCCTCATGTTGTTGAAAGGAGGCGTTGCACCTCCGAGGCGACGATCCGCGAAGTCGACCCCTGACTTCATGTAGCGCGGATCAGCTGTCTTGCTTGAGATGAAGTATGCCATTCATGAGAATGATTCGCAATGCCTACGCGAAAGAAAACCACTCTCATTTGCGCCGACTTCATCAAACATTGATTGACGTCAAGGCGGGGTGGATGTAGCCCCGAACTCCGGCCGCTTCGGCCCCCGCCCCCTCCCTTGGACGGAAGGAAAACCCTCTAGGGTGTTTCTGCAATATCTATTGGATTGCATCATCAACATGATCATATTCCTAAAAATATGTGTGTTCTCCATACCGTTTTTGCAAGCAAAAACGCGCGTCGGCACGTAATCTTCACTGCACCGCAGCGTGAAAAGCGGCGCCCGATGAGACGGCTCTGCGGCGCACCGGGGCTCCCCAGGGATCCCGTGAAGCAGCCATCCGCAACCCAAGAGGTCAGCCATGCACTTCTGGTTCACAACCCAAACCGCACCGGGGGCGGCGCGCTAAGAACGCACCGCCTGACGCACAAAATGATGAACATCCTCGTGAAGATCAGCCAGTTCGTGAACAAAACGTTCGCCCTTTGGGTCGTCGCCGCCGGCGTCCTCGGCTTCCTTTTCCCCGAGGTGTTCAAGCTTGTAGGGCCGTACGTGCCGGTTCTCCTCGGCGTCGTGATGTTCGGCATGGGCCTCACGCTCACCACGGCGGACTTCCGTGAGATCTTCCGCCGTCCGCGCGACGTCTTCGTCGGGATCATCGCTCAGTTCACGATCATGCCGCTCTCGGCCTGGGCGCTCTGCTGGGCCTTCCAGTTGCCGCCCGACCTCGCCGTCGGCATGATGCTCCTCGGGTGCGCCCCGGGCGGCACGGCCTCGAACGTCGTCACCTTCCTCGCCCGCGGCGACGTCGCGCTCTCCGTGACGATCACCTCGTGCACGACGCTCATGGCGCCCGTGGTCACCCCCGCGTTGATGTACTTCTTCGCCAGCCAGTGGCTCGCCATCGACCCGGCCGCGATGTTCATGTCGATCGTCCAGGTGATCCTCCTCCCGATCGCCGCCGGCGTGATCGTGCACCGCATCTTCGGCAGCCGCGTGAAGCAGGTCACCGCTGCGCTCCCGATCGTCTCCGTCGCCGCCATCGTGGTGATCATCTCCGCCGTCGTGGCGGGCACCAAGGGCTCGATCGTGAACGCCGGCTTCGTCGCCTTTGCGGCGGTCGCCATCCAGAACGCGATCGGCATGGGTCTGGGGTACTTCCTCGGCCGCATGCTCGGCATGGACGAGGCCAAGTGCAAGTGCCTGTGCTTCGAGGTGGGCATGCAGAACTCCGCCCTCGGCGTGGCCCTGGCCGGCGTGCACTTCGCCGCCGCCCCGATGACGGCGCTCCCGTCCGCGATCGGCGCGCTCTGGCACAACATCTCCGCTCCGGTGGTCGCCACCTTCTTCCAGATGAGGCATGCGAAGAAGGCCGAAAAGCCCGGGGCCGAGCCGATGGAGGCCGTGCATGCCGCGTGAGGCGGAGCGCCCTGAATCCAACAGTATCCTGAGAGGGGAGCCCGAAAGGGCTCCCCTTTGTTCGTCCGCCGGACGTATGCTCACCCTCGGGCCCGCCGCAACTCCGATGTGCCCGGGCCGCCCGCCCGTCAACCCTTGCGCCGCCCGCCCTCATGTCCTTCACCCAATGGTTCGACCTCTTGCGCCGCCGGTTCGCCCGTTCGATCGTGAAGGCGCTGCTCTTTCCGCGTGAGACGGACTGGTACCGGCTCGCGCCCATCACGGACGAGACGGGCGTCGAACACGACCTCTCGGTGAGAAGTCTCGGCGAAGGCGGCTACGAGCTGCTCGAGACCCTTCCCGGCCGCGAGCCGATCCGCACGGAGCTCGAGGACGAGGCCTTCGCGCAGCGCCTTTTCGACGTGATCGGGCCGGATCTGCGGCTCGACGACGGCGTCCTCAACATGCTCTTCGACGCGGGCGACATCCGGCTTCTCTGGAGGATCTTCGCTTACCCGAACGAGTGGGGCGACGAATGGGAGCTCACCGACGCGGGGCTCGCCTTCTTTGGGCTCCACGGCGTCCCCTGGTGCCGCAGCTTCATGGCGAAGGCGCTCGAGCGTCGCGGGCAGACGCCGCCGCGCACGACGGTCGCTGAAGTCGCGCGCGAAGTAGAGGCGCTCCGGCGGCTCCTCGCCGGCTGAGGCTTCCTGCAGAGGCGTAAACGCGCTCCGAGGCGTTGGCTTCACCCAAAGCATTCCAGAGTCTCCCGCAACCTCTCTCATCCCTCAGAGTCCATCATGGTGGAACCCACCCGTCCCTCGTCCGCCTCGACGCCTTCTCCCCAGAGCTCCTCCCCGCGTTTTTCGGGCGAGTTCGCACGACGCGGCTTCACCTTCACGATCGCCTCGACGCTCCTCGTCTGCTGCTTCATCTTCTCCTCCGCGCGCCGATTCCGCTGATCGGCGTATGGGCCGGAAAGCTCGGCCTCATCGTCCCGAACGCTGCCGCGGGGATCGCGGTGAGGGGCTTTCGCCCGCCGAGCGGCTGCGCCGCTGACGAAGCCCGCAGCCTGAACAAAAGTGTCAGGACGCGCGGAGGCGTGTGCCCGGGCAGCCCCGGCGGCGCGCGGCCGGGTTCGTGCGGAATCGGAAAAGAAAAAAGGGAGGCCGCGGACCAAGAAACACGCGGCCTCCCTTAGAGGCGAGGAACGAAACCCGGGTAGGAGACTCCCGGAGAAGCGTCCGCCGGCAAAGTTTCCCCGCTTTGCGTGATCGGCGGACTTGGGACGCTGCGGAACCGACCCCTTGGTTCCATGTGTTGCTGCGTCTTCCGTTCCAGTGAGATGAACTATATCGCAAATGAGAATCGTTTGCAAGGGTGTGGAGAAATATTTTCCCCGCCGCTCCTCCTCCGTCCCGCCGCCGCTCCGCTCCGGCGCACCGGAGGCGGGAGGGCGGGGCGGGGGCATCTATCCGTGAGCCTCAGAGCCTGCCGCCCTCGACGACAAGGTCGTCCGGGTTCGAAGTTTTGCCGTAGACGGGCGCGAGCGTCTCGGCGTAATCCTTGTGGAAGAACTGCTCGCCGCCGAGCTTCACGATCTCGTCGTTGATCCAGGCGAGGAGCTCCTTGTTGCCCTTCTGCACGGCCGGCGCGATGGTGTCGAGCTCGCCGAGGGACGTGATGCCCACCTTGAAGCCCTTGTTCACGATCGCCCAGGCGAGAACCTCGGTGTTGTCGGTCGAGAAGGCGTCGCCGCGGCCGTCAAGGAGCGCGTTGTAGGCGTCGGCGTACTGGTCGTACTTCTGGAGCTTCACTTCGGGGTGGTTCTTTTCAAAGTACGTCTCGGCGGTCGTGCCCTTGGCGATGATGAGGGTCTTGCCCTTGAGCTCCTTCACGTCCTTCACGAGGGCGTTCTCGGGCGAGACGACGCCGAGGGCGACCTTCATGTAGGGAAGCGCGAAGTCCACCTTCTCGGCGCGCTCCTTCGTCACCGTGAAGTTCGCGAGGATGACGTCCACCTTGTCGGTGACGAGGAATTCGACGCGCGAGGCGGGGTCGACCGAGATGTACTTCACCTTGACGCCGAGGTCTTGGGCGAGGCGGTTGCCGAAGTACACGTCATAGCCCTGGTAGGCGCCATCGGCGTCCACGTAGCCGAACGGAGCCTTGTCGGAGAAGACGCCGATCACGATTTCGCCCGAGGCCTTGACCTCGTCGAGGGGACGCGCGTCGGCGGCGCCCGGAAGGGAGACCGCGCCGGCGACGAGGGCGCCGGCGAGGGCGAGGGCGGAGAGCTTGCGGGTGAAGAGCGTGAAGAGCTTCATGATGAAATTCCTTTTTCGTGCGGAAGCGTTGCGTTGTGTCGGGGTGTGTTTGCCCTCGCCGGCCCCCGACCGGGTCGGCGCGGTTTGTTGACGGGTTGAAGGGACGCCCTCTTGAGGAAGGGCGCTGCGCGCCGCGTTCGGGACGGTCAGTGCGCGCAGGCGGCTGCGCAGGACGGCGGGTCCTTTCTGCGGCGGTTGTATTCGAAGGAGTGGAGGAAGTCCGCCGCGCGCTTCGTCTTCGGAGCGGTGAAGAAGACTTCGGGCGGCGCCTCCTCGACGATCCGGCCGCCGTCGAAGAAAAGGATCCGGTCGGCGACGGCGCGGGCGAACTGCATCTCGTGCGTGACGATCACCATGGAGAGCCCCGCGTCGGCGAGTTCGACGATCACCTCGAGCACCTCGCGGACCATTTCCGGGTCGAGCGACGCCGTCACCTCGTCGAAGAGCATCACCTCGGGCTTCATCGCGAGCGCGCGCACGATCGCGACGCGCTGCTTCTGCCCGCCCGAAAGTTCGCGCGGATAGGCGCCGCGCTTCTCCCAGAGGCCCACGCGCCTGAGAAGCGTTTCGGCCTCGGCTTGGACTTCAGCGCGGGACCTCTTCGCGACCTCGAGCGGAGCGAGGAGGACGTTCTCGAGCACGGTGAGATGCGGAAAGAGGTCGTAGCTCTGGAAGACCATGCCGACGCCTTTGCGCGCGCCCCCGCGGGCGTCTGCGGGCCGGCCGGCGACCAGGACTTCGCCCGCTTCAAGGGGCTCGAGCCCCACCAGGCACCTCAGGAACGTGGACTTCCCGCAGCCCGAGGGTCCGAGGATCACGGCGGCTTCGCCCGGATGGAGCCGGAAGTCGATGCCGTTCAGCACGACCGCGTCGCCGAACTTCTTGACGAGTCCGCGGACTTCGATAGGAAAGACTTCGGTCTGCGGCATGGCTATTGCTCCTTCCATTTCGATTCAAGCTTCTTCGCGGCGAGCGACACGGGCCAGCAGGCGAGGAAGTAGAGGATGAAGACCGCACCGTAGACCCAGAGGGCGGCGGTCGGGTAGTGAAAGCGGTTGGCGTCGATGATCTGCTGCCCGACCTTGAGCACCTCGACCATGCCGATCAGTGCAATGAGGCTCGTGGTCTTGATCATGCGGGTGATGAGGTTGATCGCGGGCGGCGTGAGCTGACGCAGCGTCTGCGGGATGATGATGAAGCGGTAGAGCGAGAACTTCGAGAAGCCGAGCACCCGGGCGCTCTCATACTGCGAGCGCGGAATGGCGAGGAGCGCCCCGCGCACGAGGTCGCCCATCTCGGCCGTTCCCCAGAAGGTGAAGACGATCACGGCGCTCGCCCAGGCCGAGAGGTTCCAGCCGAAGCTTCGCGTGAAGCCGAAGTAGACCACGAAGAGCAGGACGAGCTGCGGCATGATGCGCACGAACTCGAGGTACGCCCGCGCGGCGGCGCGCACCAGGCGGCTTCTCGACGTCATCACGATCCCGAGGAGGATGCCGAGCGGAATCGAGAGCGCGGCCGAAAGGAGCGAGATGTTGAGCGTCACGAAGAGGCCTTCGAGAAGGCGCACGAGGTTGCGGCCCTCAAACAGAACGAAGATTCCCGAATCCGGCATGGCGGAGCCTCTTTTCAAGATGGGTGCCCAGAAGCGACACGGGCAGCAGGAGCAGAACGTAGGCGGCGACGAGAAGGAGCAGCGATTCGTCGGTGCGGTAGTAGTTGCCGATCAAATCCTTCGCGACGTACATGAGGTCGGGCAACGCAATCGCGGAGACGACCGAGACCTCCTTCACGAGGAAGATCACGTTGGCGACGAGGGCGGGAAGCGCCACCGCGAGCGCCTGCGGGAGCACGACGAAGCGCATCGTCTGCCAGCCGGAGAGCCCGAGCACGCGCGCCGACTCCGACTGGATCTTCGGCACCGCCTCAAGACCGCTGCGGAGCGCCTCTGCCATGTAGCTCCCGCCGAGGAAGGCGAGGCCGATGATCGCGCACCATTCGCCCGAGAGGCGGATCCCGATCTTCGGGAGCCCGAAGTAGAGAAAGAAGAGCTGCACGAGGAGCGGCGTATTGCGAGAGAGCTCGCCGTAGACGCCCACGAGCCCGGTGAGGCCCGGAACGCGCAGCGACTTCACGACCGCGCAGAAGAGGCCGACCGCGAAGGCGAGAAGGATGCCCGCGACTCCCACCCGGATGGTGAGGAGCGCGCCCTCGACGTAGAGCGGCAGGAATTTGTCGATGAAGGCGTAGTCAAGCAATTTTGGGTTTCGGCTGCTGCGCCCGGGCGGCCGATCCCTTCATCAACGAAGAAGGACCGGGCAGCTGCGGGCGCTGCGCCGGTCCTTCTGAAGATTGAGGGTTTGAAGAGGAGCCTAGCGGATGCGCGCGCGGGACCGTTCGAGCGGACAGACGCTCGAGGCGGATCGAGAACAACAGGCGTACATTCGCATCGTCGCAGCTCCTTCTAAAAAATGGAACGAGTAATTGATGAATTTGATTGTGAAGTAGGAAGAACCCGCCGTCAAGACGAGGGAAGCCATGCAGCGGGTAATACCTGTCTCAGGGCAACCAGTATGGGTGATTGTGCTCAGAAATACGGGAGGATCCTTAGGCGCTCCGGCGTTTTCGCGGAATTTCGGCCGCGCGTCCGGACCTTCGCGCGGCTGCGGCCCGCGGGAGCCGCCGGCGGGCGCTTCCGGGCGGCCTCACGGCCTTTTCAACGGCGCGCAATCGGTTTATCCTTTCAGAATTTTCCCAATTCACACCCAAAGCCTCGACAAGGATTCATCACCATGTCCCGCGTTCTCAACATCGGCTCGCTCAACATCGACTACGTCTACCAGGTGCCGCACTTCCTGCGGGGCGGCGAAACCCTAGCGGCCTACCGCCGCGCGGTGCACATCGGCGGCAAGGGCCTCAACCAGAGCGTGGCGCTCGCCCGCGCGGGCCTGAAGGTCTCCCACGCCGGCATGGTGGGTTCGGACGGCGGCTTCCTCAAGGCCTTCCTTGCGAACGAAGGCGTCGACACCTCGCTCGTCAAGGTGCTCGAGAACGAACCGTCGGGCCACACCTTCATTCAGGTGATTCCCGAGGCTGAGAACGCCATCCTCTACTACCCCGGCACGAACGTGCGCCTCACGCGCAGCTTCGTGAAGGAGGTGATCGAAGGCTTCTGCCAGGGCGACGCGCTCCTCGTGCAGAACGAGACGAGCGCCGTGCGCGACGCGATCGAGCTCGGTCTCGAGAAGGGCATGCGCGTGATCCTCAATCCCTCGCCCTTCGACCGTCAGGCGCCGCTCTATCCGCTCAACCGCCTCTCTGCGCTCGTGCTCAATGAAACCGAAGCCGAAGGGCTCCTCGCGATGGAGAAGGCCGAGAAGACGCTCGAAGAGCAGCTCGCGATGGTCGAGGAGCTCGGCCGCCGCTACCCCGACACGGTGCTTTTGGTCACCCTCGGCAGCCGCGGCGTCGCCGTGAAGCAGCCGGGCTTCGCCGTGGAGCACCTTCCCGCCTTCCGCGTCCACGCGGTCGACACCACCGGCGCGGGCGACACCTTCACGGGTTACGCCGTGCGCGCGCTCATGCGCGCCTGGAAGCTCGAGGAGCAGGGCATCGCCGCCGAGCGCCGCCACGCCGTCCTGATGGAGGGCCTCAAGTTCGCCGCCATGGCCGCCGCCATGTCGGTGACGAAGGCGGGTTCGGCCGAGTCGATCCCGACCTTCGACGACGTGGACACCGCGATCCTTTCGCTCTGACCGCGCTCCCGCCCGCGCGCCGCGCCTCCAGATTGAAGGAACTTCCGAAATGACGACCACCCCTCAGAAGGCGGCGCCGCGCCGCATCATCCTCGACTGCGACCCCGGGTGTGACGACGCCGCGGCGATTCTGCTCGCCGCGGGCTCGCCCGACGTGGAGCTCCTTGCCCTCACGACCGTCGCGGGCAACCAGACGATCGAGAAGGTCACTTCGAACGCGCTGCGCGTGCTGCGGGTCGCCGGCATCACGGACCTCCCCGTCGCGATGGGCGCCCGCCGGCCGCTCATCCGCCCGGCCATTGAGGCCGCGCCCGAGATCCACGGCGAAACCGGACTCGGGGGCCTCACCCAGGAGGAGCTTCCCGAAGCGGACATCGCGCTCGATCCGCGTCCGGCCGCGCAGCTGATCGTCGACGTCGTGATGCGTGAGCCCGCCGGCACGGTGACGCTCGTTCCGACCGGTCCCCTCACCAACATCGCGCTCGCCGCGCGGCTCGAACCCCGCATCGTCTCCCGTGTGAAGGAGGTGGTGCTGATGGGCGGCGCCTGCCGCGAGGGCAACGCCACGGCCTGTGCGGAATTCAACGTCGAGAACGACCCCGAGGCCGCCCACATCGTCTTCGAGGAGCCCTGGAAGGTGACGATGATCGGGCTCGACCTCACGTATCAGGCGCGTGCGAACGTCGCGGTGCGCGAACGCATCCGCGCCGTGGGCACCAAGCCCGCCGAGCTCCTCTCGCGGATCCTCGACGACTATGCGGAAAACTACCGCGTTTGGCGCGGCTTCGATGCGCCGCCGCTGCACGACCCCTGCGCCGTCGCCTGCGTGATTGATCCGACGCTCATCACGCTGCGCCCTGCGCCGATTCACGTCGAACTCAAGGGCGCGCTCACCACCGGCATGACGGTCGCGGACCTCCGCCGCCCGGTCGAAGGCGAATGCCACACGATCGCGGGGCTCGGAATCGTCGTGGACCGCTTCTGGGATCTGATGATCGACGCGGTGAAGCGCCTCTGACGCACTTCGCGCGCGGGAACGCGCCGGAACATTCCGAAAGGCTTTTCCGCCGCCGTCGGGAAAACAAGGAAGGACGCTCTTTCTAGAATGGGAGGCCGCGTCCTTCGTCCTTTCCGGAGGCCCGGAGGGCGCCGTCATTCGACCTTCCGCACCCCTGCCGGTCCCGTCCTCATGCTCGCCCTCGGGGCGGCGGCCGTCGACTGGATCGTCTTCGAGCGCGTGGACTATCTCGCCGACGTGCAGATCGTCACCCCGATCGAATATTCCCAGACGCTCTACGCCCGCGGAGACTATCGGACGGCCGAGGAGTACGCGCGGCTCTTTCTCTCGCTTCCCGGTGTGTCGGCGGCGCAAACGCCCGGGCGCGAAGTGGCGGAGGTACTTAAGCGCGCCGAAGCCGTGCGCGCGTCTCCGGGCTACGTTGCCGCCGAGACCATGAAGGGCTTCTTCACGGGCGGGAGCGCCGAAACCTACGGCGAGGCCGCGGGCTTCGCCTCTGACCTCACGGCCGTGGGCGACGTGCGGGACCTCTTGAGGGAGTCCGCCCGCTGGTACGCGGGCGAGCCTGTGGACGCCTTCACCGCGGGGCTCTCCGCCCTCGGCATCGTGCTCACGGCCGCGGCGCTCACGCCGGAAGCGCCCGCCGCCGCGACGGCGAAGGGCGCGGTGTCGATCCTCAAGATCGCCAAGCGCGCGGGGAAGCTCCCGCCCCGGATCGAGCGCGAGCTCGTCGAGGCGGCGGCGGAACCTTGGGCCGTGATCAGGCACGTGGCGCCCCTGGACGCCGCGGTGGAGGCGGGCGCAAGAGGCGGCGCCAAGGCCGCCTGGAGTTCGTTCCTGCAAGAGCTCGACGCCGGGAGGACCGCGCTCGCGGCCGAAGGCGTGCGGGCGGCGAAAAAGCTCGAATCCCTCGGCGGCCTCACGCGGTGCGCCGCGACGCAGGGACTCGGCGCCGCGCTCGAAGTTCTCAACCGCTCGGAAAACCTCGCCGACATACCGCGCGTCGTGCGCACGGCCGAGAAGCTGGGCGGCGACGCGGCGGCCGTGCTCCGCTTCGGTGGCCCCGGCATCGTGCGGGCGGTGGAGAAGCGCGGTGTCGCCGAGGTGATGAGCGTCTACCGCTTCGGGCCCGAGGTCGTGAAGCTTCTCGACCGACTGCCCGCGAAGACGGTGCTGCGCGACGTGCGCCACTTCATGGCGGCGACCTCGCGGGCGTCCTACCGGATGATGAAGCGGGGAGTGCGGATTTTTGAAGGCGCGGCGGCGATGCTCTCATCGGTGCTCTCAGTCGCTGGATGGGCGGGAAGACTTGCCGCTCGACGCGTGCGCCGGCGCACGGAACCGCAGTAGTTCGACCAAGCAGGCATGAAAAAACGGAGGACTTCCGGAAAGGAAGAAGTCCTCCGTTTGGGCGTCGGGCGCCGCTCAAAGGGGCGCCCCACGGATCAGGCTTCCAAAGCGGAGCGGGATCTCCCGGGAGTCCGCTTCGGCCTCACCCGATTAGAAGCGGTGCACCATGCCGACGGTGAGCTCATAGCCCCAGGGCGTCGCTTCCGTGCCGGCCGCATCGTGAAGCTCAACCTTTTCCTGCGACCAGCCGCCCATCGCGTAGACGGCGGTGCGCTTCGAGAGGTTGTAGTCGTAGCCGACCGCAGCCATCGTGCGCTTGAAGTCGACGTTGCCCTGGTTGTGCATGTCGCGGTGGCCGGCCATCACCTTGGCGACGCCGCCCGCAACCGGGACGTTCACGCCGACGTTGAAGCCGTAGCCGGTGACGAAGCCGTACTGCTGGTTGTTGAGCTGCTTGAGGCCGGCGGAAATGACTCCGGCGCGCTGAACGGTGCTGAGCTCCTGATCTTCGAAGTACTGGTAGAAGCCGACGAGCTTCACGCCGTTGTCGAACTTGTAGTTGCCGCCGAGGGTGACCGTGACGCCGTCGTCGTTAAACTTGTTGGTGCGCTGATTGCCGTACATCGTCGTGTCGGCGACGAGGACCGCCTCAACCGGGCCCTGCTGGAAGCGGACGGCGAGGGAGGCGTAGCGGTCGGCGTCGGCCATGCCTTCACGGGAGGTCGTGTCGGCCTTGCTGTCGTTCTTGAAGGAGTACATCGCGTAGCCGGTGAAGCCCGCGACCGTGGGCGAACGGTAGGAAACGGCGTTGTCGACGCGCGTCCACATCGAGGCGGAGACGGCGCCCGAGCCGAAGGCCGAGGTGTAGTTCGCGAAGAGCGGATCGACCGCGCGGAAGAGGCCGTTGGCGGAGAGCACGGACCCGAAGATCGGCAGACGGCCGGCGGCGAGGGCGCCGAAGTCGCCCGACCACGTGAGGGAGGCCTCGCGGCCGAAGAGGCGGCTGTTCTGTTCGAGGCTGCCCGTGTCGGCTTCGAAGCCGTTCTCGAGCACGAAGGAGAGCTTCGTGCCGTTGCCGAGGTCTTCGCTGCCGCGGATGCCGAAGCGCGAACCGAATTCCTGGGCGTTGGTCATCTTGAGCGTGCCCGAACCGTCGACGCCGGCGTGGTCGGCGTCGGAGTAGATGTACGAGAGGCCGAGGTCGATCACGCCGTAGACCTGGGCATCAGCCGCGGAGGCGGAGGTGGCGAGGGCGCCGAGGGAGCTGGCAAGGGCGAGCGCAAGGAGAGTCTTTTTCATGATGCGAAAGGGAAAGCACCCTTCTTGAGAGGCCTTCCCGCTGTGTTCTGTGTGTGTTTTCTGCTCGGGCGCCGCACGGCCGGGCCGGCGGCGCTGAAGCGGGATCAGGGAAAACTGCGGAATTCGGAAGGAGAGCTCCGGAATTCCGCAGCGGCTCAAGGAGATCAGCAGCCCTTGAACTTCATCGCCGTACGGGCGGCGATGCGGCCGAAGATCATGCAGTCGGCGACGGCGACGGTGCCGAGGCGCACCATGCCGTGCACGCCGCCCGTCGCCTCACCGGCGGCGTAGAGGCCGTTGATCGGGTTGCCGCGGCAGGAGAGCACCTGCGCGTTCTCGTTGATCTCGAGGCCGCCCATGCAGTGGTGGACGCGCGGCCAGAGGCGGACGGCGAGGAAGGGACCGTCGACGTTGGGCTTGCTGTTGTCGAAGAACATGCAGTCGAAGTCCGGATCCTTCTTAGCCTTCATGTAGCTGTTGAAGGTGTCGTTGGTCTTCTGGAGCTGTTCGTACGGGATCTTCAGGTCGTCGGCCATGGCCTTGAGGGTCGGGTACTCCTTGATCACGCCGTTCTGACGGGCGTGGTCATAGAGCTCCTGGGTCATGTTCTTGCCGATGATCACGTTCTTCGCGTTCTCAAGCGACGTGTAGATGACGCAGGGATGGCCGATGGCGACGATGGCGTCGGCGCGGACCTTGCGGTTGCCGGTTTCCTTGATGAAGCGCTTGCCGGTGGCCGGATCGATCATCGGGCCGAAGCCGACGGCGGATTCAACGAAGAGCGGCGCGAGACCGAAGCCCTGTTCGTCGGGCGAGGTCCACGGCCCGAGCTGAATCCAGTCCATCTGAACGGTGTTGGCGCCGATTTCCTGCGCTTCCTGAATCATTTCGCCCGTGGCGCCCGGGTGGTTCGTCGAGCCGAACTTCTCGTTGAGGCGCGGGTCGTGCGACATGCGCATCTTGACGTTCTGCGAGAAGCCGCCGGCGGCGATCAGCACGCCCTTCGTGGCGCGGATGTAGGAGACCTTGCCCGTCGCTTCCTTGCCGAAGCGGTAGTCCGTGCGGACCTTGACGCCGAGGACGCACTTCTTGTCGTTGACGATCAGCTGGTCGACGATGCAGCGCAGACGCGGCGTGATGCCTTCTTCCTTGAGCTTGTTGAGCATCGGGACGATGAAGCCCGAGCCGGAGTTGTTCGTGACGGCGTGGGAGCGCTTCACGGAGTGGCCGCCGTGGTACGTAACGGCCTTGAACTTGACGCCGATCTTGTCGCGCAGCCAGTAGAAGTTCTCAACGGACTCGTCGGCGATGCGGCGGGCGAGCTGCGGATGAGCGAGACCGCCGCCCGCCTTGACGATGTCGGCGTAGAGCAGGTCGGGCGAATCCTTGATGCCTTCCTTCTTCTGCATGTCGGTGCCCGCGGCGGCGACGGCGCCGCCGTTGATGATGGAGTTGCCGCCCGGGAACGGCATCTTGTCAACGACGAGGATCTGGTCGGCGGGCATGCCGAGCTGACGGGCCTCAAGCGCGGCGGCGAGGCCGGCGAAGCCGGTGCCCACGATCACGAATTCCTTGGTTTCGTTCCACTTGATGTCCTTCGCTTCCGCAGCGGAAACCGTGCGGACGAACGCGAGGGAGCCGACGGCGGTCGCGGTGGCGGCGCCGAAGAGGTGGCGACGGGAAATATCAGTCATTGGACTTCTCCTTGAAAGCATTGAGCTGCGGGAAGCGCGTGCACGCCTGCGGGAGGCGTCGGACTGCTGAATTCCGGGGCCGCCCCGCTCCTGACGGGGGACCGCGCACTACTTCTTCCGGCCGAGGTAAAGATTAATCAGGCCGGTCCGCCGGAGTACACCCAAGTACTTAGGTGTATCCGTCTAGCGTTTCCCCTAATGGACTGATGACGAAAAACGCCGTTCTTTTTCTTTCGGCAGACCTCCGCAGCCGGCGGGGAGCCGGAAAAAAGAACGCCGGCCCCGTTGACGGGACCGGCGTGCGGATGGAGTGCGTGGACGCCCGGGATCAAGCCGAGAACATGTCCACTTGTTCCTTGAGGTGCTTCGAGAGGAGTTCGCGCGCGAGCTCTTCGTCGCCGTGCTGGATCGCGCGCAGGAGTTCGCGCTCCTGACGGGCGATCGCCATGAAGAAGGGCGGATCGTTCTGCGGCAGTCGCGACGTGGTCTTTTCGAAATACGTGATGAGGGCGGCCGAGAAGACCTGCAGCACGCGGTTGCCGCAGGACTCGAGGAGGATGAGGTGGAACTCGCGGTCCCAGCGGTCCGCCTCCTCGGTGTTGCCCGCATTGGCCTCGATGCGGCAGATCGCGTCGTCGAGGCGTCCGAGGAGCGCCGGCGTCATGCGGCGCACGCAGAGCGGAATGATGTTCACTTCAATGAGGAGCCGCGCCTCGATGAACTCGCGGATGTCGAAGTTCGCGATGTCCATCTGCACCTGGATCTGCGAGGAGAGGTGCTTCGGGCCCATGGCGTTGACGGTCATGCCGCGCTTCGGAGCGCGGTCCACGATCCCCATCTGCGAGAGGACCGAGAGGGCCTTCCTCACCTTGTAGCGCGTCACGTTGAACCGTTCGGCGATCTCCGCCTCGGTGTCGATGCGGCCGCCCGCCTTTGCCTGACGCAGGATGTGCTTGTGGATGTCGCGAAAGAGCGTGTCCTCGTCGACGGGGGCGTCGGAGAGATATTTGGGATCCACGGCTTTTGGTCCTTCGGGGTGTGGTTGAGGGCGGAATGGGGAGCTGCGGCCGCCGGCAGGAAAATGGGCGGACGCGTCCGGGCTGCGGGGCTCTCCGGGGCGCTTGGTCGTGCTAGGGAGACCATCTTATTTGTCGACAATGTTCGACGAAACGCATTTTATACGTGCTCAGCACGGGCGTGCGCGGCGGGGAGCCTCCGCTCCCGCCGCCGCAGGGGGCGGAGGGACGCTCCGGAGCGGCTATTGAGCGAGCGCCTTCGCCTCGCTCTGGAGGTCGTAGAGGAGCCCGAGGGCGTCGCGGGGCGTGAGCGCGTCGAGGTCAAGGCCGGCGACGCGCTCGAGGAAGGCCGTGCGTTCGGGATCCTCGGCGGGTGCGTCGGAGGCTGCGTCGGGGGCGTCGGGCTCCGCGGCGTCGGCGAGCGTGAGGGGCGAGAAGCCGAAGAGGTCGGGCTGCGCCGCCGGGACGGCGTTCGCGCGCTCCTCGAGCTTCGCGAGGAAGGCCTTGGCCTTGCGCACCACGGGGGCGGGAACGCCAGCGAGCTGCGCCACGGCGATGCCGTAGCTCTTCGAGGCCGCGCCTTCGGTGATTTCGTGTTGGAAGACGACCCCGGAGCGCGTCTGCGCGGCCGAGACGTGGACGTTCGCCGCCTCGCGCATCTCCTGTGCGAGCGAGGTGAGCTCGAAGTAGTGGGTCGCGAAGAGCGTGAAGCTGCGCACGCGGCCGACCAACTCCTGCGCGATCGCGGCGGCGAGCGACAGGCCGTCGTAGGTCGAGGTGCCGCGGCCGATCTCATCCATCAGCACGAGGCTGCGGTCGGTCGCCTGCGAGAGGATCGCAGCGGCCTCGGTCATCTCCACCATGAAGGTCGAGCGCCCGCGCGCGAGGTCGTCCGAGGCGCCGATGCGGGTGTGGATGCGGTCCACGGGGCCGATTTCCGCCGAGTCCGCCGGCACGAACCCGCCCGCCCAGGCGAGGAGCACGATCAACGCGACGCTGCGCATGTAGGTGGACTTGCCGCCCATGTTGGGGCCGGTGATGATGAGCATCCGTCGGCCGTCCTCGAGCCGGCAGTCGTTGGGGACGTACGCTTCGAGCGTCGTCTCCACCACCGGGTGGCGGCCGCGGGTGATGCGGATGCCGGGCCGGTCGGCGAGGACCGGGCGCACCCAGCCGCGCTCGGCCGCGTGGAGCGCGAGCGTGGCGGCGGCGTCCACGGCCGCGCAGGCGCGCGCTGCGGCGAGAAGTTCGGCCGCGTGTTCCGCGGCCTTTGCCACCACCTCCTCGTAGAGGTGTTTCTCGAGCGCCTGCGAGCGCTCGCGCGCGGAGAGCACACGGTCCTCGACGTCCTTGAGTTCCGGCGTGATGAAGCGCTCGGTGTTCTTCAGCGTCTGCCGGCGCTGGTAGTGCGCGGGCACCTGGTCGGCGACGGACTTCGCCACCTCGATGTAGAAGCCCGAGATCTTGTTGAACTGCACGCGCAGCGTCGGGATGCCGGTCGCCGCCCGCTCGCGTCCCTCCATCTCCATGAGGATGCGGGCGGTGTCGTCGCGGAAGTGCCGCAGGTCGGCCAACTCCGCGTTCCAGCTCGAGGCGATCACGTCGCCGTCGCGCAGCGTCTGCGCGGGTTCGGGAAGGAGCGCCGCATTGAGGAGCGTCTTCACGCAGTCGGGCGTGACGAGCGCCGCCGCGGCGCGCTTCATGAAGGCCGGTTCAAGGCCGCCCAGCACGCGCGCGACGTTGTCGAGCCGCGGCAGGGCGTCGCGCAGCGACGCGAGTTCGCGCGGGCGGACCGTGCCGAGCGCGATGCGGCTCGAAATGCGCTCGACGTCGGGGAGCGCGTCGAGCTCCCGGCGCAGCGACTCGAGAAAGTCCGGATCGTCCTTGAGAAGCGCCGCCGCTTCGTGGCGCTCTTCGGCCGCGGCGCGGCTGCGCAGCGGCGCATTGAGCCAGCGGCGCAGTTCGCGGCTTCCCATCGAGCTCGTGCAGTGGTCGAGCACCGAGAAGAGCGTCGGGCCGTCGCCCGTGGACGAGAGCGACTGGTCGATCTCGAGGTTGCGGCGGCTCGCCGCGTCGAGCACGATGAATTCGCTTTCCTCAACGAGCTTGAGGGGCTCGATGAAGGGCATCAGGTCCACCTGCGTCTCGGTCGTGTAGTCGAGGAGCGCGTTCGCCGCGGCGAGGATCCGCGGGAGGTCCGCGACGCCCCAGGCGTCGAGCGTGGCGAGCCCGAAGTGGCTCTGGAGCGCCGAGGCGCCGCGCTTGGGGTCGAAGTGCCAGTCGGGAAGCGAGGAGACGACGAGCTCGGGGTGCTTTTCCCGGAGCGCGGCGCGCTCTGATTCGCTCACGAGCACTTCGGAGGGACGGATGCGCGCGAGCGCGCTCTCAAAGGATTCGGGCGGCACGGACTCGGCGCGGAAGTCGCCGTTTGAGAGCGTAAGCCACACGAACCCGCAGGGGCCCTTCTTCTTCGGGAAGTCCACCGCAAGGAGCACGGCGTCGGACTTCTCCGGGAGGAGCGCCGAGTCGGTGAGCGTGCCCGGCGTCACAATCCGCGAGATGCGCCGCTCGATCATGCCCTTGCCCGGAGGGCTCATCTGCTCGACGATCACGACGGATTCGCCCAACTTCACGAGCTTCGAGATGTAGGTGTCGAGCGACACGAAGGGAACGCCCGCCATCGGGATGGGCGTGCCGTCCGAGAGCTTCCCGCGCTTCGTGAGCGTGATGCCGATCAGGCGATTGGCGCGCACCGCGTCGTCGAAGAACGTTTCGTAGAAGTCGCCCATGCGGAAGAGCACGAGCGTCTGCGGATAGCGGTTCTTCACCTCGGCGAACTGACGCATCGAAGGCGTGAAGAGCTCCGGGTTGCTGTAGTCGGGACGGGCGGCCGAGATGTCATCCATGGCGGTGTTCTGGTGTGCCGCAGCGGCGGGCGCGCGGCGGTGCGGGTGGTCTTGATGCGCGAGAGCCGCCCGGAGGCGGCTCTCTGCTGCGGGCGCTTCTCCCCGGAAGGGAGGCGCCGCGGAGGGCGCCCGCCCGGGCGGGCGGATTACTCGGCCTTCTTGGTCGAGAGCGTGCGGCGGGCCTTCTTCGGAGCCTTCGGCGCGGACTTCTCGGACTCCTCGGTCTTCTGAGCGGCGGGAGCCTCTTCGGCCTTGGGCTCGGCCTTCACTTCGCCCACGAGCGGGAGGAGCTGCGCGAAGATCTTGGGCGAGCCGGCGCAGACGTTGCCGGTTTCGAGCCACTTCTCACCGCCCTCGAGGTCGGTGATGAGGCCGCCCGCTTCGAGGACGATCAGACCGCCCGCGCAGATGTCCCAGGGCTTGAGGTGGAATTCCCAGAAGCCGTCGTAGCGGCCGCAGGCGACCCAGGCGAGGTCGAGCGCCGCGGAGCCCGGACGACGGATGCCCGCCGTGCGCTCGCAGACGCGCTTGAAGCCCTTGAGGTAGCCCTCGATGTCGCAGCCAGGACGGAAGGGGAAGCCCGTACCGATGAGGGCCTTCCTCATTTCGTCGTTGTCGGAGACGCGGATGCGGCGGTTGTCGAGCATCGCGCCCTGGCCCTTGGCGGCCGAGAAGAGCTCGTTCTTCGCGACGTCGTAGATCACGGCCGCGATCGGCTCGCCCCGGTAGGTGAGGGCGATCGAGACGCAGAACTGCGGCAGCCCGTGCATGAAGTTCGTCGTGCCGTCGATCGGGTCGATGATCCACAGGTAGTCGCTCTTGGGGTCGCCCACGCGGCCGGCCTCTTCGGAGAGGATCGCATGGCGCGGATAGGCCTCCTGCAGTTCGCGGATGACGGCGGCTTCGGCGGCCTTGTCCGCGGAGGTGACGAAGTCGTTCACGGCTTTGTCCGTGACCTCGAGCGTGTCCCGGTTCTCCGAGGCGCGGATGATTTCACGCGCGGCAAGGCGCGCGGCCTTGGTGGCGGTGGCGACGAAGGCCTTGAGCGAAGCGGTGGGCGTAGGCATTTGATTGGGCTCGAATTGTTAAGTATGAGGGCGTGCGGCAACGGGAATGCACCGGCGCAGGAACCCTGCTTGAGGGAACGGGCGGGGATTCTAGCAGACGCTCACCATGGAGGCGGCCGCGGCCGTGCGGGTTTTGCGCGGGCGCCGCCGCCCGAGGCAGGTCCGCGCCCTTCCGCGGCCCGGCCGCCGCGGTGCGGTACGCGCCGGCCGGTACAATCTGAGGATCAGGAAAACTTCCCGCATGCTTTAATCAGACCTCCATGACCTCCAGGAAATCTCCCGAAAGGACGACGGTCGAGACGTCCGCCGCTGCCGCGGCGGTCGAAGACGCCCCGGCGCCCGCCATCGCCGCGAAGAAGACCGCAGCGCGGCGCACGAAGATCGAGGCGACGGCCGGAATGCCCGGCCTGATCGGCCAGGCGCCCGTGAAGAAGCGCGCGCCGCGAAAGGCGGCCGGCGCCAAGACCGCCAAGGCGAAGACCACGAAGAGCGCTCCGCGCGGGCGGCGCGCAAGCGTGATCGACGCGGGCGCCCTCATCTCCGCGGAAAAGAACGGCGCCGCGCAGGAGCGGCTCGCCGAGTCGGCCGAGGTGCTCGAAGGCGCGCGCGAGTTTGAGGAGGCCTTCCCCCTCATTCTCGACATGCCGTTTGAAGATCCGGACGCGCCGCGCACGGGCCCGGCGAAGCTCCCCGACCTGAGGTTGATCGAGGAGCTCGAGGCACAGGCGCGGGAGGAGAAGCGCTGGCGCAGGATCGCGATGAAGCCCAAGAAGAAGCCCGCCGCGACGGGAAGCGCCGCGGTGCGCGCGAAGCTCGCCGACCTGCTCAGGTCTTCGCTCGAAGAGGCGGCCGACCATCTCCTCGGGCGCTCGAGCCCCGAATTCGCCCTCGTGCCCCTCAACCCGGTGCGCGTGATCGTCGCGGTTTCGGGCGGACGCGACTCGATGGCGCTCCTCGACGTCGCCACACGCCTCTTCAAGGAGAAGCGCCAGGCGCTCATCGCCGAGCTCGAGGCCGTCTACGTCCACCACGGCTACGAGCCCGGAGCGGACGTCTGGGAGGAGCACTGCCGCTCGGAGTGCGCCAAGCGCGGGATTCCCTTCCGCACGGTGCGCGTGCGCGTCGCCCTGAAGGGCGAGGGCGTCGAGGCCGCGGCCCGCGAGGCGCGCTACCGCGCGCTCGCGCACTTTGCGCTCAAGGAGGGGTTCGACATCGTGATGACGGCGCATCACGAGGACGACCGCATTGAAACGTTCCTCCTGCAGTGGATGCGGGGCGCCGGGCTCGAGGGGCTCGCGGCCTTCCCGGAGGCGCGCGAGCTCGCCTCGCCCTCTGTTGAGGATGCGCCGGCCGTGCAGGCCGGCCGCCAGGCGTTTCTGCTGCGCCCCTGGACGGGCGTGCCGCGCTGCGACATCGAGCGCTACGTGAAGAGCAGAAAGCTCGCCTACGTCGACGACCCGGACAATGAAAATCCGCAGTTCTCAAGGAGCCGCGTGCGCCGCGAGGTGATTCCGCTGCTCGAGAAGATCCGCCCGGGCTTTCGCTCGGCCGCGGCCCGGTCGGTGTCCTTGGTCGCGGAGGCGCTCGACGTGTTGAAGAGCGTCGCGCGCTCGGACCTCGAGCGGTGCCGCTCCGAAGAGCGCCCCCGCGGACTCTCGATCTTCCGGCTGCTCGAGCTCATTCCTGCGCGCCAGGCCTGGTGCCTGCGCGCGTGGCTCTCCGAAGAGGGGCTGCGCCCCATCTCGAAGGCGCGCCTTGAGGACATGCTTCGGCAGGTGCGCGAAACGCATTCGGACGCGACCTTCGCGATCCGGCTCCAGGGTCGGGAGCTGCGCCGCTGGGGTGCGGACCTCGTGATCCGCGACGCGGTGGTGAGCCGGTCTGGCGCCGAGCGTAGCGCCGTCGTGCAGACATCGCAGGGCGCGATCGCGCTTCCCGACTGGGGCGGCGAGATCGAGGTGATTCCCTGCAGAGGCGACGAACCGGGCATTGCGCGCTCGCGGCTCACCGCGAAGGGCGCTCAGCTCGAGACCCGGTCCACCAACGGCGCGGCGAAGCTCCGCCTCTGGGCGCTGCGGCCCGCCAAGGCCCTGAAGGACCTCTACGCGCAGGCGGGGATTCCGGCCTATGCGCGCGCGGATCTGCCGCGACTCTGGCTGAACGGCGAACTCCTCTTCGCCGCGGGCCTCGGTATGGACGTGCGGTTCTTCGACGATCCGGAGAAGTTCCCCGACCGCGTGCGGCTGCGCTGGCGCCCCGAGCATTCGCTCTGGGACGACCGCGCGGTGCCGAACTACGCCGAACTTCCCGACGCGGAGCGCCGGGCGCGTGAAGAGCGCGTGCGCGAGACGATCCTGCGCCTCGCTGAAAAGCGCGCGGCCGCGGCAAAGGCCGCGAAGCCCACGGGCGGCGTGAAGAAGCGCTGACGCTTCTGCCGGAGCCACTCCTTAGCGGAGGGCTCCGCAGGAGGGTCGTGCGGCGGGAGTGGACTTGCATGCTCGGACGGAAGGCTCAGATCGAGGTGCTCCGCTACTGGGAGGAGATTGAACTCCTCACTCCGCCCGACTACCGGGCCGAGGAGACGGAGCGGCGCTTCTGCGACCAGTGGTCGCCGGGGCGGCTCGTGGGCCTGGAAAAGGAGGCGCTCGAGCGCTGGCAGGCCGCGCGCCTTGAAGGCCCCGTCGACTGGTGCCCGCGGGCGCCGAAGTCCGTTCCCGCGCCGGAGGTGCCGTTCTTCACGGTCTACGTGGGGCTCGTTGAGAAGCGCGTGGTCTACGAGCGGCTGGTCGCGGAACTCTCCGCGGCGGGCGATGCGGGGCCCCGCGGCGGGGCGCTCGAAGCCACCCTTTCGGCCTTCATGCCCGATGCGCCCGAGGATGCGGCGGCCCGCCCGATCCCGCAGGAGAATGCCCTTCAGACGGCCGTGGACCTGCGCGGTATGACCTACCTCGCGCGGCTTCACCTCAATCCGTGGGGCAAGTACGTGGACGAAAGCTTCGCGGCCGCGGGGTTCACCGGGGCGCTGAGGCACCTGCGGGCGCTCAAGAGCGCTGCGCTGCGCGTCGGCCCCGCGGAGGACGACCTCGTCGCCGGGGCGGAGCTGCGCCGCGTGCGGATGGCCCGGTGGGCGGACGCGGAGGCGCAGCGCGAATTCGGGGGCGCCCCCGCCCCCGGCGTCTTCGTCAAGGTCGAGGAGCTCCCCGACGTGTTCCCGAAGACGATCCGACTCTCGGACCCCAAGCCCGGGGCCGCGCCCGTCGCCGAGGGGTTCGTCACGCGCCTTGCCGATCAGTTCGCGCGCGCCGCGGGCCTCCCGCAGGGCCTTCCCTGCGCCGTCGCGACCGCGCTCTGCCCGCCTTCGCAGAGAACGCCTCCCGACGGCGTCGGGCTCGAGAGCTTCTACCTCGCCGACATCGCCGCCGCCCGCATGGGGCTCGAGGCGGCCGGGGCCGAACCCTGGACCGCGCCCGACTTCGGGCGCTATGCGTCGGCGGCCGGCTGCGCTGCCCTCGACCCGGCGCCCGATGAAGCGGTTGCCGGAGAATCCGCCGGCCGCACCACGTTCCCCGTCGAAACGACGGACGGCTTCGGGAGCTTCGCGCAGCCCGTGAGCGCCGCGCTGGCGCGCCTTCTCGCGCTCGGCACGGGTGAAGGCATTCCGAGGATCGACGTCCTCAAGTCTCCGGCGGTCTTCGAAGACCTCCTGCAGCCCGCAGACCTGCCCTCGGGGAGGTGGCCCACGGCTCCCGCGCACCACCTCTACCTCGCGCAGCAGGGGGCGGTGGCGGGGATTCTGCGCACGGGCGCGGGGTTCGGGCCGTTGATTTCCGTGAACGGGCCGCCCGGCACGGGCAAGAGCTGGCTGCTGCGCGACGTGGTCGCCGAAGTGGTCGTGCGGCGCGCCCGCGGGATCGCCGCGAAGTCCGCCTCGCGCGAGGTCTTCGACGCGCGTTGGGCGGTCGCCTTCGAAATCGGCCCGGACAGCATCGAGACCTTCACGCCCGTAGCCTCCGACGTGGGCGGCGACCACCTGATCGTCGTCGCTTCGAACAACAACGCGGCGATCCGCAACGTCACCGACGCGCTGCCGCGCAGCTACGGGCTCGCCGAACCCAAGCGCGACCTTCAGACGGGCGGCGTGCGCCCGGCCTTTTCCTATTGGCGCGACTGCGCCCTTGGGTTGATGGCTTTGGTCGAGGGCCGGCCCGCCCGGACGAAAAGGTCCGCCGCCGCGCCCGATCCCCGCCTGCGGGGAGCCGGGGACCCCGAAGCGACGCCGGAGAATGAAGCTTCGGGCGCCGGGGGCGCGCAAGCCCTGGACGGGGCGCTCTTCTCCGAAGCGGAGGCGCAGGAACTCATGCAGCTCACGGCCGCCGAGCGCCGCGAGCGCATCCGGCGCGCGCTTCTCGCGCGGGTCAAAAACCCCGAGGAGGTCTGGGGGCTCGCTTCGGCCACGCTGGGGCGGAGGAAGAACTGCAGCGCCTTCGCGCGCGCGGTGTTGGGCGTGGGCGGCCGCAACCCCTTCGACTCCACCATTGCGCGTCAAATCGACGACGCACTCGAGATCCTGCGCTTTGAGCGGCGGCTTCCCGAAGAGGCCTGGGCCGAGGCGAAGGCGCGTTTTCTCACGCTCGAGCGCGAGGTGGACGAGCGCCGCGCTCGCATGGCCGAACGCGCAGCCGCCGCCCGCGTGAAGCCCGCGGCCTTCCGCACGCCCCTTGCGCAAGACCCCGGGCAGCACAAGGCCTCGCTCTGGGTCGACGAGGAGTTCGAGCGCATGCGCTCGACGCTCTTCGAGGCGGCGCTCGAACTTCATGCGGCGACCTTCATCGCGCAGGCCGACCTCGCGAAGAAGGGTCTGCGGGCCGCGGGCCGGTATCTTCTCTCGACGAATCCGCACTTCATCTCGGGGCGGGCGCTCGACGTCTTCGAATTCATCGCCTTCCTCGTGCCGGTGGTCTCCACGACCCTGGCGAGCGCGGGGCGGCTCTTTGCCCAGATCGAACCCTCGGCCATCCCGTGGGTGCTCATCGACGAGGCGAGTCAGGCCTCGCCCCAGTCCGCCGTCGGCATCCTCAACCGCGCCCGGCGCGTGGTGGTGTTGGGCGACCCGCGGCAGCTGATGCCCGTCGTGACGATGCCCACGGCATTGGCGGAGTTTCTCCGCCGCCGGCATCCGCTCGTCGACGAATGCTGGTCGCCGGCGGCGAGTTCGCTCCAGACGCTCGTCGACAACACGATGGAGGTGGGCGCGGTGATCCGCGACCAGGTCGCCCGGCGCGACGTCTGGACGGGGCTGCCGCTGCGCACCCACCGCCGCTGCGGCCCGCCGATGTTCGGGATCGCCAACGCGCTCTCCTACGCCGGACAGATGGTGCAGATGACGCCGCGGATCGACGACGGGAGAAAACCCGCCTCAGCCTGGTACGACGTGATGGGCGAGTCCTACGCGCCGCCCGTGCGCCGCACTCGCGACGGGCGCCCCGTCGTGCGGCGAGTCGACCCGAAGATGATCCGCGAGGAGATGGCGTTGCTGCGCGGGCTCCTCATCGAGCTCAACGCCGACCCGGCGAACCGGGGGCTCAGGTTCTTCGTTCTTTCGCCCTTCCGCGTGGTCGCCGAGGGCGCCCGCCGGATTCTGCACGAGCTCGCACTCCGGCATGTCGAGGCGCACGCGGGCACCGTGCACGCCTTCCAGGGCCAGGAGGCGGACGTCGTGATCCTCGTCCTCGGCTCCGCGCCGGGCATCAAGGGCCGCGGTCAGCGCCGTTGGGCCGCGATGCCGGCGAACCTCCTGAACGTCGCCGTCACCCGTGCGCGGCGCGACCTGATCGTGATCGGCGACTGGGGCGAATGGACGCTCGAGCCCGCCTTCGAGATCCTTGCCGACGCACTCCCGCGCCGGCACGTTGAGGTGGACCGCCGCGCGCCGGTCTTCACCGCCGACCGCCGCGCCGAGGCGCAGCGGGCGAATCTGTTCACGAAATGAAGAGGTGAAGGCTCAGCCCAGGAGCGCCCTTGAAGGGCCTGCCGGGACGCCGAGCCTACTCAGGCCCTCATCCGAAGATCTTCATCCAGAGCCAGCCCGGCACGCCCCAGATGACGCCGAAGATGATCAGCATGGCGAGGACCTGCACGAAGTGGCTCTTGGAGACGGCGAGCACCATCGGGCCGACGGTGTCCCAGACCTTGAAGAGGAGGAGGAAGGAGACGCCGGCCCAGACGAGGGCGAAGATGATCGTGAAGAAGGTGAACATGTTGTGCTGCCTGACGGGAGTTCTGTGGAATTGGGGTCGAGCGCGGACGAATCCGTGGGAAAGCGTCCGCTCTTGATTTTCATCCTAATCCGCGGCCATTAACCGCGCCTTAGAGGATTGGGCCGAGAGGAGGGAGGACCCGGGAGGAGCGCTTCATGGGATCAGGGGGGCGTCCTCGTCGCCGGCGGCCCGGCTCTGCGACAATGCTCTCCTTCGAGCAACTCTTTCCAGGGCGCCTCTCATGCCGCAGTACGACGTCATTCTCCCCGAAGGCCATGTGATCCTGCGCGACCGCGCGACCGGCCGCACGCTGAGGTTCTCGGCCGAATCGGGACCGCTCAAGCTCGGCACCGTCGAGCTCGGCTTCACCTTTGCACCCGAGACCATTGCGAGCCTCGAGGCCGCGGCGGAGCCTGAGGGGCCGCAGACGGATGCGTCTGCCGATGCGCCCGCTCCCGTTCCTCCCGCCGCCGTACCGGGCGGGGCTTCGGAAATGAGCGAGGCACAGGCCGCCTTTGAGCGCATGAGAAGGCTCCCGCCCGGATTCGGACTTGAGACGGAGCTCCCCTTCCTCTCGCCCGCGTCGCCCATGCATCCGGCGCCGGTGGAGGGTGCCGCCGCGCAGAGGCTTCCGCCCCTGAGGACGCTCGAGGCGCCGCTCGAGTCACTCACGGAGGGCGAATTTGAGGCGAGTTTCGCGAGCCTCATCCGCGCGCGCGACGAGGCCGCCCGCGAGGCGGAGTTCCTCGCCGAGATCGAGGCTGATCCGGAGGACGTGAAGGAGCTCGAGGAGCGCAAGCGCGCCTTGGACGAGCGGATCACGCGGGTCGCGCACCGGTTCGACGAATGGCGGCGGCTGCAGAAGAAGGTGGACGAGGAGAGCTTGGTTCACGACGCCTGATGCGTGCTGAAGGGCCGAAGGGCTTCAAGGAGCCTCAGGCGCGGCGGACGTCGGACGACAAAGAAGCGTCGCCCGGGACCGGCGGGTCCTGCGGGCGGCGTGTTTGTTTCCTGATGGCGGGATTTAGATGATCGCCGTGAGGATCATCATCCAGATCGGAAGCACCACGGCCGAGAGCAGCGTCGTCGAGGCGACGGCCGTCGTCGCGAACTCCACGTCGGCGTGGTGGTAGCGCGCGAGCACCGCGATCTGCGTGATGCAGGGCAGCGCCGCCTGGATCACGTACACCTTGGCGAAGAGCTCCGGCACGGGGAGCACCATCGTGAGCGCAAGGCACACGAGCGGGCTCACGAGGAAGCGCCCGAAGAGCGCGAGCCAGAGGTCCCGCGTGAAGCGGATGTTGCGGATCCCGATCGAGTGGATCATGAGCCCGATGAAGATGAGGGCGAGCGGCGTCGTGATGCCGCCCATGTACTTCGCCGCGGACATGATGGGCGCGGGGAGCTTCATGTTGAGGAGAAGCAGCACGATCGCGAGCAGGAAGCCGACGAGGGGCGGCGAGAAGACGCGCTTCAGGGTCGTGAGGGAGAGGACCTTCGGGGCCTGACGGTGTTCGGCCGCCACCCCGTCCATCGCCTCAAGGTAGTTGCCCATCGTCCAGAAGAAGGTCGTGTTGGCGAAGAAGTAGAGCAGCGTCGGAATCACCGCCTCCTCGCCGAAGAGCGCGATCGAAACCGGCAGCCCGATGAACATGTTGTTCGACGCGGTGTAGGCCGAGGAGAAGATTCCCGAGTGCGTGCGCTCGACATGCCCGAGGCGCACCATCAGGCGGCTCGTGAAGAAGACGGTCCACATCGAGATGAAGGGGATGATCATCGGCCCGGCGAGCGCGATGAGCTCGTCGTGGGTGAGCTTCTCCGAGACGCTCGCAAAGAGGTAGCAGGGCAGCGAGAGGAAGGTCACCAACCGGGCGAGGAGCTGCGAGGCCGTCTGATCGTACCAGCCCTTGCTCGCGGTCCAGTAGCCTGCGCCCGCAAGGAGGCCCATGATGATCACGCAGTTGATGGAATTGAGGAAGGCTTCAAGCATCGGCGTTTTCCAACGGGTTCAGCGCATGCGCGGCCGTCGGGAATGAAGCCTGCGAAGGAGGCGGCGGTCGGGCGGAACCAAATTCTTTGATTCTAATCCCGCCTTCCGACACCTAGGGTTTCTTCGGATGCCTTTGGGCGTGCTCAGCCTTCGCCACCGCCGAGGTCGAGCGTCTCGCCGCGGGCCTTTTCGAGCTTCATGCGCAGGCTCAACCACACCGAGACGATTACGAGAAGCACGCTCGAGACGAGGAGGATCACCGAGAGGCAGAGCCGCGCGTCGGCCAAGGCCGTGAGCGGGGCGACCAAGCCTCCGCCCACGAAGCAAACGGCGCCCAACACCGCCGCGGCAAACCCCGCGCGCTGACGGTGGAGGGTGAGGGACGCCGTCATCGCCGCCGGGAGCGTGAGGCCGAGCGAGGAGAGGAGGATCACGTAGCAGGGGACGACCCACGAAAACCGGCCGAGGGAGCCCGCGAATTTATTCGTTGGGAGGAATCGGTCGAAAGGTCGTTGAGATATATCAAGTTCTGAATATGTT
>CAJKCQ010000016.1 GCA_905198475.1 uncultured Sutterella sp.
AACGCGTAAGGACTCAGTAGGGAATCTCCGTCCTTCAGGGCGGAGAGGATGTCAACTGCGGCGGGCAATCCCCTCACACGTAGCGGCCCGTGACGCTCTGCGGTGCGCCGCGGATCTCCTCCGGGGTGCCCGTGGCGACGATGCGGCCGCCTGAGGCGCCGCCGCCCGGACCGAGGTCGATCACCCAGTCGGCGCTGCGGATGAGGTCGAGGTCGTGCTCGATCACAACGAGGGTGGCGCCCTGAGCGAGGAGCTTCTCGAAGATGCCGAGAAGGCGCGCGACGTCGGTCGGATGGAGCCCGATCGTGGGTTCGTCGAAGACGAAGAGCGCGTCGTCCTGACCCCGGCCGAGTTCGCTCGCGAGCTTGAGGCGCTGCGCCTCGCCGCCCGAGAGCCCCGGCGTCTCCTCGCCGAGCGTGAGGTATCCGACGCCGAGCGCTTCGAGGCGCTCGAGCCGGGGCGCGACGCCCTTGAGGTCGGCGCAGGCCGCGCGGGCGTGCGAGAGGTCCATGTCCATGAGTTCGGGGAGCGAATGCTCGGCGCCGTCGGCGCTCCGGCGGCGGATGAGGAAGGCCGCCTTGTCGTAGCGCGAGCCCCGGCAGGCCGGGCAGGGCACGTCCACGTCGGGGAGGAACTGTACGTCGAGGCTGATCTCGCCCGTGCCGTCGCAGACGGGACAGCGCAGCCGCCCCGTGTTGTAGGAGAAGTCACCGCTCTTCCAGCCGCCCGCCCGGGCGTCCTTCGTGCGGGCGAAGGCGCGGCGCAGCTCGTCGTGCACGTCGGCGTAGGTCGCGACCGTCGAGCGGATGTTCGCACCAATCGGCGTGGCGTCGATGAGCTTCACGCGGCGGATGCCGGCGGCGTCGACCGACTTCACGTGCGCCGGAAGCGGCCGGGAGCCGATGAGCGCGTTGAGGGCGGGCACGAGGCTCTCGAGGACGAGCGTGGTCTTGCCCGAGCCCGAAACGCCCGTGACGACCGTGAGGCGTCCCTTGGGCACCTCGACCTCGAGGGGCTTGACGGTGTGGATCGGCCCTGTCGAGAGGCGGATGCGCCCGAAGCGGAACATGTCCGCCTTGGCCGCGCGCTCGGGGCGCGCCGGCGCGGCGGCGTGCCGCAGATAGGGCCCGATGAGGGATCTGGGATCGGTCGCCGCCTCGGCGAGCGGCCCCTGAACCACGACGCGCCCGCCCGCGGACCCCGCGCCCGGCCCCATTTCGATCAGCCAGGAGGCGTCCTTGAGAATCTCGACGTCGTGGTCCACGAGGACCACCGAGTTGCCGTCGGCGACGAGGTCCCGCATGACGCCCGAAAGCCCGGCGATGTTGGCCGGGTGGAGCCCGATCGAGGGCTCGTCGAGCACGTAGAGGACGCCCGTCGTGCGGTTGCGCACGGCGCGCGCCAACTGCACGCGCTGCCGCTCGCCCGTGGAGAGCGTGGCGGCGCTGCGCTCGAGCGCGAGGTAGCCGACGCCGAGCTCGAGGAGCCGCTCCGCGGCGTCGAGGAAGCTCGCGCAGATGCTTTCGGCCATCGGCCGCATCGCTTCAGGGAGAGTTTCGGGAATGCCCTTCACCCAGAGGGCGAGGTCCGAGAGGGGCATCCGGCAGGCTTCGTCGAGACCGATGCCGCGCACGCGCGGTGCGCGGGCGGCCTCGGAGAGCCGCGATCCGCCGCAGGCCGGACAGACGGATTCCCGCAGGAACTTCTCGACGCGCTTCATGCCCTTTTCATCCTTCACCTTCGCGAGGGCGTTCTCGACCGTGTGCACGGCGCTGTAGTAGGTGAAGTCGAGTTCCGCGGGCTGCGCGCCGTTTTTGGGGCGGTAGAGGATGTGCTTCTTCACGGCCGGGCCGTGAAGCACGATCTCACGTTCCTCGGGCGTGAGGTCGCGGAAGGGCACGTCGGTGCGCACGCCCATCGCACGGCAGACGTCCGTCATCAGGGACCACATCAAGGTCTGCCACGGGGCGACCGCACCCTCGTCGATCGTGAGGGAGGGGTCGGGAACGAGGGCCGCTTCATCCACTTCGCGCACGACGCCCGTGCCGGAGCACTTCGGGCATGCGCCGCGGCTGTTGAAGGCGAGGTCCTCTGCGCCGGGGGCGAAGAATTCGGCACCGCAGGTCGGGCACCTGAGGGGGCGCTCGGCGGCGACGTCCGTGGTGGGCGGCACGTAGTGCCCGTTCGGGCACCGGTGGCTCGCGAGGCGCGAGTAGATGAGGCGCAGCACGTTGAGGAGCTCCGTCCCCGTGCCGAAGGTGCTCCGGATGCCGGGCACGCCCGGGCGCTGATGGAGCGCGAGCGCCGCCGGGACGTAGCGCACCTCGTCCACCCGGGCTCGCGCCGCCTGGGTCATGCGCCGGCGCGTGTAGGTCGAGAGCGACTCGAGGTAGCGCCTCGACCCCTCGGCGTAGAGCACGCCCAAGGCGAGCGAGGACTTCCCCGAGCCCGAGAGGCCCGCGACCGCGACGATGCGGTTGAGGGGGACGTCCACGTTGACCGACTGAAGGTTGTGTACCCGCGCGCCGCGCACGAGGATGCTCTTTGGAATGAATCCGGGTTCGGCCATGCCGGACCTCCCGCCGCTGAGGTTGAGTTTAGAGATGAGTCGTTCACCGCTCCACCACGTCGATGAAGCCGCCGCCGAGACAGACGTCGCCCTGATAGAGCACGGCGCTCTGGCCGGGCGTGGCCGCCCACTGCGGCTCGTCGAAGGCGAGCGTGAAGGCGTCCGGACCCACCGCCGTGAGGCGGCAGGGGCCGTCGGCCTGGCGGTAGCGGGTCTTGACGGTGACCGGCGCCGACGGGTCGGGCGCGCGCCCGCTCACCCAGCTCGGGTGCACGGCCGTGAGTTCGTGCGAGAGGAGCCACGGATGGTCATGGCCCTGGCAGATCCAGAGCGTGTTGGTCTTGAGGTCCTTCTTCGCGACGAACCACGGCTCGCCCGTGGAGTCGTGCTGGCCGCCCACGCCGATGCCCTTGCGCTGGCCGAGCGTGTAGAAGGAGAGGCCGACGTGCTCGCCCACGACGCGCCCGTCGGGCGTGCGGATGGGGCCGGGCTCGGTCGGGAGGTAGCGGCTCAGGAATTCGCGGAAGGGCCGCTCGCCGATGAAGCAGATCCCGGTCGAATCCTTCTTCTTCGCGTTGGGGAGCCCGATGTCGGCCGCGATGCGGCGCACCTCGGTCTTCATCATCCCGCCCACGGGGAAGATCACCCGGGCGATCTGCTCCTGGGAGAGCCGGTGCAGGAAGTAGCTCTGGTCCTTGCCCGGATCGACGCCGCGCAGAAGCTGCGTCTCGCCCCCGGCGCGCGCGACGCGCGCATAGTGGCCCGTGGCGATCCAGTCCGCGCCCATGCGCATCGCATGGTCGAGGAAGGCGCGGAACTTGATCTCGGAGTTGCAGAGGATGTCCGGATTGGGCGTGCGGCCGGCGGAATACTCCCGCAGGAAGTCCGAGAAGACGCGCTCCTTGTATTCACGGGCGAAATTCACCGCCTCGATGTCGATGCCGACCACGTCGGCCGCGGCCGCCGCGTCGAGGAAGTCCTGCCGCGAGGAGCAGTATTCGCCGTCGTCGTCGTCCTCCCAGTTCTTCATGAAGAGGCCGACCACCTCATAGCCCTGCTCCTTCAGGAGCCAGGCGCTCACCGAGGAGTCCACGCCTCCGGAGAGGCCGACAACGACTTTCTGCTTTGCCATGTGCGTGTGCGGCGGCCCTATAGAATCGGGCGGCCGGTCAAGAAGTTCATCACGGGCGGCATTCTAAGAGAGGAGTGAGATGCAGGAAGTGAAGTCGGGCGCCGCAGGCGCCATCGAGTTGGCGGTGAACGCAGGCCGCGCACGGGCACAGGCCTTCTGCGGACGGCTCGGGATTGAGAAGCCCTTTCTCTCGGCCCCGATGGAAGGCGTCGCGGGAGTGGATCTCGTCGCGGCCGTGAGTGAAGCGGGAGGCTTGGGCGTTCTGCCCGTGGGCGAAATGACGCCCGAAGAAGTAGCGGCGGCCGCAGCCGCTGTCCGCGCGAAGACGACGAAGCCCTTCGCCTTCCAGATCCGCATTCCCCCGAAGGGCGGCCGCGACCCGGAGGCGCTTCATCAGTTGGCCGACGGACTCTCCGCGGTTTTCGAGGACCTCGGACTTCCCGCTCCCCTCTCGAAGGAGGGGCGCGAGCGGTACGACTTCACGCTCGATCGCGCGGCCGCGCGCTTTGAGGCGCAGTTCGCCGCCGTTCTTGCGGCCCGTCCCGCGGCCGTTCTCTCCACGTCGGGAGGTTTTCGCGAACCCGAGGCGGAGGCGCTCTTCGACGCGCGGATCGTGAACATCGGCACGGCGACCACGCTGCGCGAGGCGAAGGTGCTGCGCGCGGCCAAGGTCGACGCCGTGGTGCTCCAGGGATCGGAGGCGGGCGGTCCGCGCGCGAACTTCGAGGACCGCGACGACGTGATGACGGGCCTCAACGCGCTCGTTCCCGCCGCGGCGAAGGCAACCCGCCTTCCGGTTGTCGCCGCGGGCGGCGTCTGCGGGCCCGAGCAGGCGCTCGGTCTCGTCCTCGCCGGCGCTTCGGCCGTGATGTGCGGCACGGCCCTCACGGGCGCGGCGGAGTCGCTTGCCACGCCCTACGCCAGGCGCGCGTTCGTCTGGGCCGACGCCGCCGCGCTCACCACGACGCGGCTCTATACGGGCCGACTTGTGCGGTGCCTGCGCTCACCCCTGCTCGACGCGCTCGCCGACTACGAAGCGGTGCTCCCGGCCTGGCCGCTCCCCGAGGTGCTCATGCGCCCCCTCACGGAGGCGGCGCGCCGCGCGGGCCGAGAGGAGCTCGAGGCGGTCTTCCTCGGTCAGTCCGTGGGCAGAAGCGCCTACCGCACCGCGTCCGAAGCTGTTGAGCGCATCACCGCGCTCATCGCCTGAGGCCCGCATCCGCTTTTCCTAAAAACAAAGCAGAAGGCCTCGTCCGGGATTCCGGTGCGACCTTCCGCCTTCATGAAAAAAGCTCCTGTAGCTGCTTTCGCTGTAGGAGCTTCTTTGCAATGCGGTTTCATTGACGGCACTCTGCCGTGCGGCGGGACGGATCAACGGGCGGCGATCGTCACGAACGCGTTGAGTCGCGGACGCCTGCGGCTTTCAGGATGCACTTTTCACCGGCCGAGCAGATGCATGAGCGGGAAGGCGAGCAGCGGCGCCATGAAGGCGGAGATGATGCCCGAGACGCCCATCGCGAGACCGGCGAAGGCGCCCGCGCGCTGGCTGATGAGGAACGCCGCGCCCGTGCCCATGCCGTGCGCGGAGAGGCCGAGGGCGCAGCCGCAGACCGGGTCGGAGCGCAGCTGCAGCAGGTTGAAGATCGGCCGGCCGATGATCGAGCCCGTCATGCCCGTGAGGACCACAAGTGCGGCCGTGAGGTCGGGCAGACCGCCGATCGACTCGGAAATGCCCATGGCAATCGGGGTCGTCACCGACTTCGGCACGAGGGAGAGGAGCGTCTGCGAGGAGACGCCCAGGGCGCTCCCGATGAGGATCACGGAGACCATCGCCGCCGCGCACCCGCCGAGCAGGCCGAGGAAGAGCGGTAGCCAGAGGCGCGCGAGCTTCGATCGCTGCTCGTAAATCGGCACGGCGAGCGCCACCGTCGCGGGCCCGAGCAGGAAGTGGATGAAGTTCGCGCCCTTGAAGTAGGTCTCGTAGGGCACGCCCGTCACGACGAGGATCGTGATCAGGAGCGCCACGGCGATGATGATCGGGCTCGCGAAGGGATTGAACTTCGCTGCCTTGAATACCACCTGGCCGAAGACGTAGAGCCCAAGCGTGAGGCAGAGCCAGAAGGCGGGGTTCGCCTCGAGGTGCTCGAAGGCGTCGAGAAACAGAGCTTCCATTTTCCGGCTACTCCTCGTCCTTGATCTTCATGCACTTTTCGACGGCGATGATGATGTAGGCCGTCACGAGCATGGCGATGACCGTTGAGGCGACGAGCGTCACCATGATGCCCACGCCCTCGTTGAGGAACCGCTCGCCGTGGCGCATGATGCCCACGCCTGCAGGCACGAAGAGGAGCGACAGGTTCGCGAGGAGCACGCCGGCGGTGGGACGCACCCGGCCGACGAGGTCATCCTTCACGAAGAAGGAGAGCAGCATGAGCACCATGCCGAAGACAGGGCCCGGAACGGGCAGGCCCGTGAGGCGGCTGATCAATTCGCCGACGACCTGGTACCCGAGGACGATCGCAATGGAGGAAAGCATGTGAAAAGTCGGGATTCAGGGCTCGTGAGGGTATTCCCTGTGAGGGAAAACGCGGGTCCTGGGTTCACGGATAATGAGGGATCGCATTCTGTCACGGTTTCGGCCGATCGTCTTCCCAAGCGGGTTGATCTGAGATAAGGCGCGGCCATGTCGTTCTTATAGAGGAATTTTTTCCGTCATGACTCAGGAAAAGGAAGTCCCGTTCGTTCTGAAGGGTGAATACATCACGCTCGACGCGCTCATGAAGGCCGCCGGCCTCGCCTCGACGGGCGGGGAGGCGAAGGCGCGCATCCTGGAGGGCGAGGTGAAGGTGGACGGCGTCGTGGAGACCCGGCGCGGGCGCAAGCTCCGCGGGGGCGAAGCGGTCTGCGCCGCGGGCTCCGTGATTCGCGTCGAGGCCGATCCCGCGGCCGCGGCTTCCGCGTTGGAAAAAATCAGCCCGGCAAAATAACCTGCGGATTTTATTGAGGAGAGAAGCCATGTCCAAGAACACCATTCCCCCGCTTTCCGAAGCAGTCTTCGCCCAGGTTGAGGCGCTCGCCCGGAAGCCCGAGGTGAAGGCCGCCTTCGAGCAGGCCGCGCGCGAAACCGACCGCGCGATGGAGGAGCAGGTCGAGCTCTGCGAGATCGAGGCGCCGACGTTTCACGAAGAGAAGCGCGCCGCGCGCGTCGCTGGACTGATGCGTGCGTACGGCCTCACGGACGTCGTGATCGACCCGATCGGCAACGTCGTCGGCCGCCGTCCCGGCAAGGGCGAGGGCCCCGTGCTCGCGATCGGCGCGCACATGGACTCGGTCTTCCCGGCCGGCACGGACGTGAAGGTCCGCCGCGAGGGGAACATCTACCGTGCGCCGGGCATCGGCGACAACTGCGCGGGTCTGCGTGCGCTTCTGCAGGTGCTGCGCATGTTCAACGACAACAAGATCGAGACCACGGGCGACATCCTCTTCGTCGGCACGGTCGGCGAGGAAGGCAACGGCGATATCCGCGGCTCCAAGGACCTCTTCTCGGGTAAGCGCCACATCGACGGCTTCATCGCCGTGGACTCGACCGACGTCGGCCGCGTTCTGAAGGGTGCGACGGGCTCGCACCGCTGGCGCCTCTCGATCGACGGCAAGGGCGGCCACTCGTACGCCGACTTCGGCGTCTGCCCGTCGGCCATTCACGCGATCTGCCGCGCCGGCGCCAAGATGGCGAACTTCCGCGTTCCGTCCGATCCGAAGACCACCTACACGATCGGCACGATCAAGGGCGGCACGACGGTGAACTCGATCGCCGCGCACTGCGAGGTCGAGGTCGACATGCGCTCGGTCAACAACGAGGAGCTCCTCAAGCTCGAGGCGGCCGTGCTCGCCGCCTTTGAGGAGGCCGTCGCCGAAGAGAACGCCTTCTGGGGCGTCACCGAGGACGAATGGCGCCTCAAGCTCACAAAGACCCAGATCGGCAACCGTCCCGCGGGCATGCGCCCGGACGACTGCCCGGTGCTGCAGGTCTCGCGCTCCGCGCAGAAGGTCCTCGGCATCGAGCTCACGAAGTACATCTGCTCCTCGACGGACGCCAATGCCCCGATGAGCCTCAACGTGCCCTCCACCTGCCTCTGCTCGGGCGGCCGCGGCGTGAACGCGCACTCGCTCACCGAGTACTTTGAGAAGGTGGACACCGAGCTCGGTCCCCAGCTCGTCTTCCTCGCCGCTGCCGCCCTCGTCGGCGCCTGCGGCGAGAAGCCGGTGCTTCCGGTCCGCAAGGCCTGATTCGTCCCCGCTCCCGGAGGGGCGCCCCGCTGAGGGGTGCACCTTCCCGGAAAAGAAGAAAGCCGCACCTCCCGTCGCCGGGGATGCGGCTTTTTTCAACGTCCCGAAGAAGGGCTTTAGAGGTCCTTCAACTCCCGGCGCAGGATTTTTCCGACCGGGGTCTTCGGGAGGCTGTCGACGAAGACGATCACACGCGGGATCTTGTAGCGCGTGAGTTCCTTGGCGCACCAGGCCTTCACGTCGGCTTCGGTGAGCGCCGGGTCCTTCTTCACGATCACGGCCTTCACCGTCTCGCCCGACTTCGCGCTCGACACGCCCGTGACGCCTACTTCGAGGACGCCCGGCATCGCGGCAATCACGTTCTCCACCTCATTTGGATAGACGTTGAAGCCCGAGACGATGATCATGTCCTTCTTGCGGTCGGTGATCGAGATCACGCCGCGGTGGTCCATGTGGCCCATGTCGCCCGTGCGGAGCCACCCGTCGCGCATCACGCCCGCGGTCTCCTCGGGCTTGCGCCAGTAGCCGCGCATCACCTGTGGGCCGCGCACGCAGATCTCGCCCGTGTACGGTGTGGGGTCGGCCCCCTCCGGGCAGACGCCGAGGTCGCGGAAGCCGTCGCCGCGGATCGAGACCTCGGTCGAGGAGACGGGCGCGCCCACCGAGCCGTCCCAGGGGGCGCCCGGGATGTTGCCGCACACGGCGGGGCTGCACTCCGTGAGGCCGTAGGCCTCGAGGATCGGCACACCCGTCTTCTTGAGCCACTCTTCGGCGACCACCTGCTGGACCTGCGCGCCGCCGCCGCAGGTGAATTTGAGCCGCTTGAGCTTCGCCGCGGCGAAGACCGGGCTACGCAGGAGCGCCGCGAAGAGCGTGTTGACACCGATGATCACGGAGACGTCGTGCTTGATGCACTCGCGCGCGAGCGCGTCCATGTCGCGCGGGTTGGTGATGAGCACCATCTCGGCGGCCCACTTCGTGAAGACGAGCGTCGCCGTGAGCGAGAAGATGTGGTAGAGCGGCAGCGCCGTGAGGACCGTTTCGCGCCCCTCTTCGAAGGCGTTGGAAATCCACGCGCTCACCTGCAGGATGTTGGCGATGATGTTGCGGTGCGTGAGCTCGGCGCCCTTGGCGACGCCCGTGGTGCCGCCGGTGTACTGCAGGAACGCGAGGTCGGAGGACTTCACTTCGACGGACTTGAACCCTGCGGAGGCGCCCCGGGAGAGCGCGTCGCGGAAGAAGACGGCGCCGGGGAGCGTGTACTCGGGGACCATCTTCTTCACGTGCTTGATGATGAAGTTCACCATCCAGCGCTTCGGAATGGGAAGCATGTCGCCTGCGGCCGTGAGGACCACGTGGCGGCAGTCCGTCCCGGGCAGGGCTTTTTCGAGCGTGCGGGCGAAGTTCTCGATGATCACCACCGCCTTTGCGCCGGAGTCTTCGAGCGTGTGGTGCACCTCGCGGGCCGTGTAGAGCGGATTGATGTTCACGACCGTGAGCCCCGCGCGCAGGATGCCGAAGACGGCGACCACGTACTGCAGAAGATTGGGCATCATCAACGCGACGCGGTCGCCCGGCTCGAGGCCGAGCGTCTGCAGATAGGCCGCGAAGTCGATGGAGAGCTTCCTCGCGTCGGCGTAGGAGAGGTCGGCGCCGAGATTGGTGTAGCCCGTGCGCTTGGGGAACTTGCGGGCGGCCTCGTCGAGGACGGCCGGAATGTTCGGGTAGCTGTCGGGATCAATCGTGTGCGGAACGCCGGCGGGATAGACGCCGTACCAGGGGAAGTCAGCCATTGGAGGTTTCCAGAAAAATCAGAGCGGGCCCGAGTGTAACCGAAAGGAGGGGCTCAAAGAGCGTTGTTCAGAAGCAAAATGCCGGCGCGGGGCGCCCGGGGAGGGGACGCGCCGGCGCCGGCATTGCGGAATTCCGGACGGGGCGCGGCGCGCTCCGTCCGGAATCGTGACCGTCAAGCCTGCAACGTGAGGCAGTGGCGGGCGTAGTTCTCGACGTCTTCCCAGTCGGTGTAGTCGATGATGGCGGTCGGCTCCGTCGGGCCCTTCGTCATCTTCATGATCATCTGGATCGCCTTGGTGTCGAACCAGCGCCAGTTCGGGTAGTCCACCTTGCCGGCGAAGCAGTGCGCGTCCTTGGGCTTCCAAGGGTTGTTCTGCAGGAACTTGCGCGTGTAGACGTTGCCCTCGGGCGTGGCCTTGGCGGGCGTGCGGGCGACGACCGAAACGGAGAAGAAGCTCGTGGCCTTGGCGTCGAGGATCGCCTTGTAGCGGTTGACGAAGGCGACCAGCTGACGCTCGAACTTGCCGTAGAAGACCGGCGCGCCGATGATCACGAGGTCGTACTTGTTCCAGTCGAGACCCTCGCGGTCGGCTTCCATCACGCACATCAGATCGGCCTGGTTGCCTTCGGCGATCACCGTCTCCCAGATGCGGCGGGCGATGCGGGCGGTGTGGCCGTAGTTGCTGTGGTAGAGAACGAGCACTGACTTCATTTTTTGTTTCTCCTGCGTGCGGCAGGCGTCGAGATGGGAAAACGATGGGCCCAACTGCCGCCGCCTGACGTCCGCGCCTGCTGATTCGAATGTGGCGGACGTTGTTGATGTTATCGCGGGGGGATTTTATGGTTCTTAAGAGCCGCCGCCCGACCTCCGCGGGGTTTCCCCTGAGTCTGAGGCGCGGCGGGTGCTGATTTCCCGGGAAGATTTCACGGTGCGGCGCGCGGTCGGTGTTAGAATCCGACCCCTCAAGTACGTCCCGCGACGCGGGCCGCATCCGCGCGGCCGTCCCGGGTTCCGTTTCCCTAAAGATGGATTCATATGGCAAAGGAAGATCTCATTGAGATGTCGGGTCAGGTCCTGGAAGTGCTCCCGGACGCCCGCTACCGAGTGAAGCTCGACAACGGTCATGAACTGATCGCCTACACGAACGGCAAGATGCGCAAGCACCACATCCGCATTCTCGCCGGCGACCGCGTTTCGCTCGAACTTTCGCCGTACGATCTGACGAAGGGCCGCATCACCTTCCGTCATATCGAGGGCCGCGCGCCCGCCGCGCCGCAGGGGCAGCGCCGCCGCTGAGGCCCTTCCCGCCCTTGCGTCTGTTCCGGCTCCCCTAAGGACCCGGGGCGGCGTGAAAAAGAAGAAGCCCGCTCGGAGGAGATTCCTTCGCACGGGCTTCGTCGTTTTTGCGGCCGGGAGAGCGCTCCTCTCTGGCAAGGAGCTCCCCGGGAGCGCCGCTAGAAGACGTCCTTGAACGTGATGAAGAAGGTCGTCGTGAGGTGATAGAAGACCGGCGCGGCGAAGGTGACGGGCGCGAGGCGCGCGAGCAGCCCGCGCGTCATGTAGGTCTCCTCTTCGCCCGCGAGCCGCTCCACACCCATGCTGCGGCGGACGCAGTTGAAGACGAGGTCGCCGAGAACGCCCGCGATCACGACGGCGAGCGACATTAGGAGCGCCTGCCAGAAGCGGAAGGGCGTGATCCAGTACATGAGCGCGCCGGCGATGAAGCCGCACAGGCACCCGATCGTCGTGCCCACCACGGTGCGGTTCATGTTGAAGCGCAGCTCTTTGCCCTTGAGCATCGAGCTCGCCAATGCGCCGCAGAGGTCCGAGACGAAGATCACGAGCAGGAAGTAGAGCATCAGGAGCGGCCCGGAGGAGCCGTAGCGCGTGAGCTCGAGCGTGGCGATCGCCGGCGCGTGCGAGAGGCAGAAGACGCAGAGCATCAGACCCCACTGCACCTTCGCGACGCGCTCGAGGTAGCGGTCCGTGTCGTGCGAGAAGGCCATGATCACCGGAAGCGCGAGGAAGAGGTAGACCGGGATGAAGAGCGTGAAGATCTCCGGTCGGTCAAAGCCGATGGCGACGTACTGGAGCGGAATCGCCAGATAGAAGGCGACCACGAGGGCGTAGTGGTCCGTGGGCTTCGTCGGCGTGATCGCGATGAACTCGCGCAGCAGGAAGAAGCTGATGAAGGCGAAGAACAAGAGAAGCGCGGGCTGCCCGAGCAGGAAGGCGATCGTGAAGACCGCGATGAGCCACCAGGCCATGCGCAGGCGCGAGGAGACGACCTTGAGGCGCTGCCGGCGCTCCGGTGTGACGACGCGGCTGAGCGCCCAGGAGACGTAGAAGGTGCCCAGGGCGGCGATCAGCGTCAGGCCGACGAAAAGGAAGGCGTACGCTTCCTGAATGTGGAAACCGAGTCTCATGCTTTGGAAAGTTCAATGACGGCGTCGCGCGCGCGGTTGAGGAAGTCGTCCTTCAGGTCGGTGGGCGAGTGCGGGATCGGGGCGCCGAAGCGCACCGAGCAGACCGTCGGGACCGGAATGAGTACGCCCTTGGGCATGGCGCGGTGCAGGTTTTCGATGTAGACCGGAATGAACTCGACGTCGGGGAATTCCGTCATCAGGTGCCAGATGCCCGACTTGAAGGGGCTCGGCAGCGGCTGCGGCCGGCGCGTGCCCTCAGGGAAGATGATGAGCGAGTCGCCCTGACGGAGCGCCTCGCGCAGCGGGTCGAGCGGGTTGGCGTGTTCGCGCCGGCGCCGGTCGATGAGCACGCAGCGCAGCTCGTCGAGGGCGATGCGGCGGCGCAGCACGCCCTTCTCCCAGTAGTCCTTGGCGGCGACCGGGCGGACGCGGCTGCGCAGCTCCGGCGGCAGCGACGCCCAGATCACGATGGTGTCGAGGTGGCTCGTGTGGTTGGCGAAGTAAATGCGCTGGCGCGGAGACGGCGCACAGCCCTGCCAGTGCGGATAGGCGCCGACGAGAAGGCGCGTGAGCCACACGATGGGGGTCATCAGCTTGAACGGGGTGAACACTGCTTTTGACGTCTCTTGACGTGAAAGGTGAATGCAATCCCTCCATTATCCTGCATCCGGCGTCGGTCGGACCGAGGCGAGCGCGCCCTCGATGAAGCGCTCGAGCGCGGCGGGCGTGCAGCGGCCGGCGAGCGCCGTCTCGTCGGCGCCGCCGGTGAAGAAGACGACGCAGGGAAGGCGCGAGACGCCGCAGGATTGGGTGAGCTCCTCCATGCGCGCGACGTCGGCCTCGGCAAAGTGCGCCCGCGCGGCGTACTTTGCGGCGGCCGCCTCGAAGACGGGCGCCGAGGCGCGGCAGGCGCCGCACCAATCGCCCGTGAACCGCACGAAGACAGGGCCGCCCGCATTGATGAGGGACTCGAGGGCGGTTGGGCTGAGCTCGAGCGCGCTCACGGCTGCGCCTCCCGGCGTCCCGGGTGCGCCGCCCGCTCGGCTTCGTCGCGGGCCTTCTCGGTTGTCTTCTCCGTGCGATTTATGGGCGAGGCGATCTTCGTCACCGCCGGATCGTCGAGCGAGCCCTTCACCTCGTATTCGGTCGAGAGGAAGTTCGAGATCTGGTCCTTGAGGACCCATTGCGCGATGAGGGTGCCGATGCCGACGGCGGGGTTGGCGATGGCGAGCGCGAGCGAGGGCCCTTCGGCGTTGATGCTCGGCAGTACGAGCGCCTTGAGGTCGAGGATGTTGTTGACGAGGTCCACGTCGCCCGAGGTGACCACCGTGGCGGCGCTCCCGGCGAGTGCGGTCTTCTCGACGCGCAGAACGCCCGACTCGAGTCGGGACTGCGCGTTGAAGGAGTCGAAGCGCAAGCCCTTGGCGAGGACGTCGCGGAAGTCGAGCGTGAGGCGGCGCAGCAGGTGCTGCATCGAGAGCAGCGAGAGGAGCCGCCCCGCTCCCGGCTCGACCTGCAGCAGCTGCCCGGCGCCAAGTTCCATCGAGACGGGGCCCGAGAGGGTCCTGAGGCTGAAGGCCGAAGGTCGGCCCGCCCAGGAGAGCTCAAGGTCGGCGCGGCCGGGGGCGCCGCGCAGGACGTCGTCGAAGGCGAGGCTCGAGAGCATGTCGCCCGCATCGCGCACGATGAGCGCGGCCTTGAGTTTGGTCGTGCCGGCCTCTTCGGGGGTGGGCCGCAGCCAACCGCCCGAACTCGTGAGGGTCGCTCCGGCATTGCGCACGACGAGCTCGTCGAGGCGCCACTCCCGCCCGAGGGCGGTCATCGGCAGGTTGTGCGCCGTCGCCTCGAGCTTGCCGATGCGGCGCTCGCCCCAGCGGAGGTCGTCCACGACCACCGAGAGGTCGGGCAGCATCGGCATCGCGTTGAGGGCGTTGAGGACGGAGGAGCCTTCGCCGGAGGTTCCGGAAGGCTGCGCGGGGGCGGTATGCGCAACGGCGTCCTTCGGTTCGGCGGCGGGCGCGGCAGGAACGTAGAGGCGGCCGAGCTTCACCGTGAGCTTCGGCGTGCGCCCCGGAGCCTCCTCGAGGTATTCAACCTGGCCCGAGGCGAGCGGGCCCTGCGTGCGCAGGTGCCAGAGCCCCGGGAGCTGCAGCCAGGTGGCGTCCACGCCGCCGAACGAGCGCCCCTTCCAGACGAGGTCGTCGGCGGCGAAGTCCACGCGGGTGAGGGGGGCGGGCTTGGGGGCGGCACCTGCGCCGCGCTGCGCCGCGTCAAAGTGTGCGCCGGCGCGCTCCCAGGCCTGCGCCCAGGCGGTGAGGTCCACCGCGCCCGTCTTCACGACGGCCTCGAACCCCGAATCGACGCGCCGCATCGGGGCGCCGACGCCCACGAAGCCGTGCGAAAGCCGGTCCTTCTCCCAGGCGAGCGCGACGTTGACGAGGGGCGCGGTGGTGAATTCGAGCGCGGTCGAGCCGCCGCCGCTCCGGTAGGAGAGCTTCGCGGGGAGCTTTTCCGCGGCGGTTTTGCTCAAGGGGGCGGGGAGGTGGGAGGCGACGCCCTCGAGCGAGCTCTCGGCTTCAAGCCGGAAGGGGGCGCCCGCCGCCCAGGGGATGAACACCTCGGCACGCACGGGCGCGGCGCCAGAGAACTCACGGAACCAGGGCGCGAGGAAGGGATGGTCGACGAGGCGCTCGAAGTCTTCGGCCGAGCTCTCGGCGTGGATGTCGAGGCGCACCGCTTTTGCGTCCGAGGCCGCCGTGACCTTGAGCGGACCCGCCGCCGTGCGGCCGGCAAAGGGCTTGGGCGTCGAGATGCCCTCAGAGGCGACGACGAGTCGCCCCGTGAGGTCGAGCGCTTCGGGAAGGATGGGCAGATACGTGAAGCGCCCCTTCGAGAGGTCGGCCGTGACGGTGTAGGAGGTCTTGTCTCCGGGTCCCAGCGGCACGTGCAGGGAGATTGCGGCGGAGACGGGGCCCGAGCCCTTCGACTGCGCAAAGGGCGTGCCGATCGCGTCCCGGAGAAACTTCGCGCGGCCGAGGTAGGCGAGCGCGGCGCCGAGGTCGCCCGTCACCGTGCCGTCCACGGTGAGCACCGGTGGCGAGGCGGTGAAGTCGGCGATCTCAACCTTCACTTTCGAGGCGGAGAGCTGCTGCGAGCGCGCGCTCTTGCCCGTGATCGTCATGCGGTTGCCGACGAAGGCGAGGTGCCCCCGGATGTCGGTGAGGACGGGCCACTCGGCCGCGCGCACCCAGCCGCCGTCGGCGCTCTTTGCGTGCGAGGGCATGAAGTCCATGGAGCCCGCCTCGACGTCCGCCTCGATGCGGAATTCGCCCTTGTCCCGGTCCGCGCCGTCCCAGGGGAAGCTCTCGAGCGGGCCGCGCACGGCGAAGACGCCGTTGGCGCCGCGCCCGGCGATCACGGCCGACTCGACGTAGTCGAGCGCCGGGTCGCCCACGACCAGGGGGAGGTACTTGTGCACGGCCGCGCCGTCGGCGCGCTCGATCGTGCCCGAGAGGTCGATTTCGCCCGGGCCTCCCGTGCCGCGCCACCTGCCCGCGGCCCGCGCGAGTCCGTCGCCGTTGAGGAGCACGACGTCGGTAAAGGCGAGCTCCAAGGGATCGCCCATCTTCACGTGCACGGCGCCCGTGAGCTTCGTCACGTCGAAGCGCGGCGTGCGGAAGACCTGCGGGAAGTAGAGCGCGGCGTAGTGCGTGTCGAGTTCGATCGTGAAGGCGCCCGCGCCTTCGGCGCGCACCATGCCAGAAAGGTTGCGGAAGCCCGGGAGCGGTCCATCGCCCGCGGGAAGCGTGAGGCCGGTGAAGTTCCCCGAGAGGGTCCAGTTCTTCGGATCGGCCCAGTCGCCCTCGAATGCGGCCGAGACGTCCGAGAGCCGCCCCGAGACGGCCTTTTCAGTCAGAAAGTCGAGCGCCGCCTGCGGGAGCGGCAGCGCGGGGCCGAGCCGGGCGATCGTGCCGACGGCCACTTCGGAGGCGCTGAAGCGGCAGCCCGTGGGCGTGCGCGTCTCCGTGAAGCCGCATTCGGCCGTGAGCTCCGCCGGGCCGAAGCGCGTGCCTTCGCCCGTTTGGAAGGCGAAGTTCGAGGCTGTGAAGCTCAATGACGAAGCGCTCTGCGCGAAGGCGAAGCGCCCTGAGAGCGACGGAAGGTCGAGTTCGGCGAGTTCGGGTGCGATCTGCGCGCGCACGTCGGCGACGTTCACGGATCCGGAGAGTCGTGTGATCCGGTCGCCCTCGAAGTCCGCCCAGAGCTTCGCCGCGCCGAAGCCGTCGCGCAGGATGCCGCCGAGGCCGATCCGTTCGAGGAGCCGGTCCACGGCGGTGCGCGGTAGGTCCGCATAGGCCGTCCCCCGCCAGGTGAGCGGGTCGTCGGCCTGCATGAAGAAGTGCTTCTCGATGCGTCCGCGCAGGTCGAAGGCGCTTGCTGCGTCGTCGATGCGGATCTCGCCCTGCGCGGCGGCGCGGTAGTCGAGGATGCGCTGCTCGAAGGCCGCGTTGACGCGCTCGAGCGAGACGGTGCGCGCACTGGCGGCCGTCTCGTCGGTGTAGCGGAAGGAGCCCCCCTCGATCATGAGGCGCCCCTGGGCGAAGAGCAGGCCGAGCACGCTCGCACCGGCGGTGTCCTTGCTCTCCTCCCGGGGAGACGAAAGGTCGATCGTGAAGCCCGCGACGTCGAAGGTGCGCGCGCCGATGCGGCGCACGTTGAGCTCGGGATTCGAGAGGATGAGCGTGGCGAAGCGCGGCTCGAGGTGCCAGAGCGACCCCCAGGCGAGCTCGGCTTCGATTTTGGGCAGATGAAGCGACACGGGGCCGCCGCGGCGCGTAAGGGTCACGTCCTCGAGCACGACGACCGGGCGCAGCAGCGTGAAGCCCACCTCGATGCGGTCCGCCTTCACGACGACGCCCGTGGCTTCGGTGAGGAGTCGCTCGTATTCGGAGAGATGCTCGGGGAGCTCGTGCGTGACGAACCAGCGCGAGAAGAGGATCGCCGCGCCTGCGGTGAACCAGAGTGCGAGCAGCACCCTGAGCGCGGTGCGCGCAAGCGGCCGGGCTCCGCGCGCAGTGCGGGGAGGCCTGCCGCCGCTCTTGGTGGTTCGGCGGGTTTCGTTCACGGTTGTTTGATGGAGGACGGTGCGTTTTGGGTGAACGTTAGCACGCGTCGGCGCGCCGGGGCGCGGGGCAGGTGCTACATACAATTGCATCAGGCGCGCGTCTTTTCTTCCTCGGGGAGGAGACGCGTATCCGCACGCCTGTCCAAAAGTGGAGGAAGAGGAAATGGAGAAGCCCACGCTCGAGCAGACCGCAGAGCTTTCAGTGTTCGCCGCGCGTTCGCTCAAGGCGATGCTGCCCGGCGGGACGGACGCAGAGAGGCTCGAGCGGTTCGCGTTGCTCTGCAGCGAGCCCTGGACGCGCGGGCGCATCGTCCAACGCATCGGCGCGGCCGCAACGAGCGAGGCGCTCGACCTGGAGCTCCGGCTCCTGAGGCGCGACCTGATGCTCTCCCTCATCGGCCGCAACGCCACCGGAGCCTGCGGCTACGACGAGGTGGTCGAGACGATGACGATCTTCGCCGAAGAGGCCGTGCGGGCGGTGGTGCGCGTGCATGCGCGCGAGCTCGCCGAACGCCTCGGCGTTCCCTCGAGCCCCGAGGGCGTGCCGCAGGACCTCCTCGTGGTCGGCATGGGCAAGCTCGGCGGCGCCGAACTCAACGTGTCCTCCGACATCGACCTCATCTTTCTCTTCGACGAGGACGGCGAGACGCGGCCGACCGCGGAATTCCCGAACGCCCGCCGCTCGGTGACGAACGAGGAGTTCTACGCGCGCCTCGCGCGGCGCATCATTCCGGCCCTGAACGATCCCGAAGGGCCAGGATTCGTCTTCCGCGTGGACATGCGGCTGCGCCCGAACGGCGACGCCGGACCCATCGTCTCCTCGAGCGGCATGCTCGAGGAGTACCTCTACACGCAGGGCCGCGACTGGGAGCGTTTCGCCTGGCTCAAGGGCCGCGTCGTGAGCGGTCCGGTCTTCGCCCCGCCCAAGGCGTTCGCGCAGCAGGTGAAGAGTATCCACGGCCTCGTGCAGCCCTTCGTCTTCCGCAAGTACCTCGACTTCAACGCGATCAGTTCGCTCACGAAGCTCCATGAGCTCGTGCGCGCCGAGACGAACCGCCGCGAGCAGGCGCGCGGGCGCGAGGGCTGCAACGTGAAGTTGGGCCGCGGCGGCATCCGCGAGATCGAGTTCATCGTGCAGACGCTGCAGGTGATCCGCGGCGGGCGCGAGCAAAAGCTGCACGGCCGCTCGACGCTGCCGATGATCGACGCGTTGGTTGAGGCGGGCGCACTCGCCGAAGACGTGGCGCACCGCCTCTCGGCTGCCTACGTGTTCCTGCGCGACGTCGAACATGCGCTGCAGTACGTGGACGATCAGCAGACGCAGTGGCTGCCGCGCGGGGGCGACGTGCTCCGGCGCGCCGCGGGACTCCTCGGCGCCGACCCCGACGAACTTTGGCGCGAGGTCGAGGGCGTGCGTGAATTCGTCGCCTCGACCTTCGACGGCGTCTTCCACGTGAACGAGGAGAAGGCCGAAGTTCAGGACGAGGGCCGCTGGCCCCTCGGCTGGGCCGAAGGGACGCCCGCCGCGCCCGAGATGCTCGAACATCTGCTCGAGCGCTTCGGCTACGGCGCGGCCGCGGCCGCCAACGGTGAACTCGCCTCACGCATCCTTTCGCTCGTGCGCGGCCGGCGCTCCTCGATGCTCTCCGAAGAGGCCCGCACGCGCCTGCGCCGGCTCGTGCAGTTCGTGGTTGAGAAGTGCCCCGAGTGGATCGAGCGCTCCGGTGCGCGCGTGATCTCTCCGGCCGAGGAGCTCTCGCGCTACCTGCAGCTGCTCGAGGCGATCGCGGGGCGCTCGACCTATGCGGCGCTGCTCTACGAATACCCGAGCGCCGCGGCCCGCGTCGGCCGCGTGCTCGCCGCTTCGCGCTGGAGCACGGACTACGTCGTGCGCCATCCGATCGTGCTCGACGAGCTTGTCGATGCGAGGAGCTCCGAAATGGACGACTTCACGCCCGTCGACTGGAGCGCCTGGCGGGAGTCCCTCCACGCGGAGCTCGTCTCCGCCGAAGGCGACCAGGAGCGGCAGATGAACTATCTGCGCGACGCGCACCACGGCGCGGTCTTCCGGCTTCTCGTCGCGGATCTCGACGGGCGGTTCGCCGTCGAGCGGCTCGCCGACCAGCTCTCGGCCCTCGCCGACGCGGTGATCGCCGAGGTGCTCGACCTTGCCTGGTCGGGAATGCCCGGCCGTCCCGAGGAGCCGCCGCACTTCGCCGTGATCGGCTACGGGAAGCTGGGCGGCAAGGAGCTCGGCTACCAGAGCGACCTCGACCTCGTCTTTCTCTACGACGATCCGGATCCGGACGCGGATCGGCGCTACAGCCGACTCGTGCGTCGCATGATGAGCGCGCTCACTGTGCAGACCTCCTCGGGCAAGCTCTTCGACGTCGATCTGCGGCTGCGGCCGAACGGCGAGAACGGACTCGCGGTCTGCTCCTTCGAGATGTTCTCGCGCTACCAGCGCAACATCGACGGCAACGGCGCCTGGCTCTGGGAGCACCAGGCGCTCACGCGCGCGCGGTTCGTCGCCGGCGACCCGGACCTCGGCCGGCGCTTCGAAGTCGAGCGCGCCGAGATTCTGCGCACCCCGCGCGACCGCACGGCGCTCGCACGCGAGATCGGCGCGATGCGCGCGCGCATGCTCGAGGGCCACGCCAACACGAGCGGGCTCTTCGACCTGAAGCAGGATCGCGGCGGCATGGTGGACGTGGAGTTCATCGTGCAGTACTGCGTGCTCGGCTGGAGCGCGGAGCACCCCGAGCTTGTCAACAACTTCGGCAACATCCTGCTCCTCGAGATGTCGGCGCGCCTCGGCATCCTCGACGAGACGCTCGCCGCCCGTGCGGCGTGCGCCTACCGCCGCTACCGGGCGCTGCAGCACGAGATCCGCCTCAACGCGGGCGAGAGCGTTCCGGCGCGCGTCCCGGCCGCCATGATCGAGGACGAGGCGCAGGCCGTGCGCGCACTCTGGCGCAGCGTCTTCGGCGAAGACGGGCCCGAGCGCAAATCCGCGTAACGACATCTTTCCGGCGCGCCCGAGGCGGGTGCGTCCGGGCCTATCATCAGCACTTTTCCCACGTCTAAACGCAGAGTTCCTCATGCCGCTTTTCCGTTCTGAATACCATGCGCCTTCGTGGTGCCCCGGCGGACACCTTCAGACGGTCATTCCTGCGCGCATCACCCCGCGTCCGCACGTCGCGTACCGGCGCGAAATCGTGGACACGCCCGACGGCGACATCGTCGCTTGGGACTGGGCGACGCCCGAGCCCGCGGACCCGTCCGCACCCGTGCTCGTGCACTTCCACGGACTCGAGGGCGGCAGCGACAGCCACTACGCCGAGGCGCTCATGAGCGAGTGCGCGCGGCGCGGCTGGCGCGGCGTCGTGGCGCACTTCCGCACCTGCGGGGGCGTGATGAACCTCAAGCCCCGCGCGTACTTCGCGGGCGACACGGCGGACAACGCCTGGGTGCTGCGCACCGTGCACGGGCGCTTCCCCGCAGCGAAGCTCTACGCCGTCGGCGTCTCCCTGGGCGGCAACCAGCTCGTGAAGTGCCTCGGCGACCTCGGCCGTGAAGCCGAAGGGCTCGTCGAGGCGGCCGTCTCGATCTGCGCACCTATCGACCTCGTCGCCGGGAGCGAGCGCATCAACAAGGGCGTCAACACGCTCTATGCGGACATGTTCCTCAAGACGCTGCGCGAGAAGCTCATCCTCAAGGCGAAGCAGTACCCGGACATGTTCGACATCGAGGCTGTCAAGCGCTGCCGAAGCCTGTATGATTTCGACGACATCTATACGGCGCCGGTCCACGGGTTCAAATCCGCCATGGACTACTGGCAGAAATGCTCCGCAAAGCAGTATCTGCCCAACGTGCGGGTGCCGCTTCTCCTTCTGAACGCCAAGAACGATCCGTTTCTGCCTGCCTGGGTTCTTCCCACGGCCGCAGAGATGAGCTCGTCCGTCATCGGTGAATTCCCCGAGGAGGGCGGCCACGTGGGCTTCCCCGAAGGCGGGAGGTTCTCGGGAGACCTGTGGTATCTGCCGCGCCGCGTGATGCGCTTTTTCGGCACCGGCAGCTGAATCCTGCTGCGTCGGGTGCCCCTCCTTCGTTGACCCACTTCGAAGGGCGCGCCGGATTTCCGCCGGAGATGCGCCCTCAGGAGCACCCATCATGGCCGCCAGCCGCATCTCGTCCTTCGCGGACCTCAACTCGCACTCCTCCCGCATCGGGCTCGTCACGCTCGTCCTCTTCATCCTCACCATTCCGCTCGGCAACTGGGTGGTGATGAACGTCGGCCTCGTCTGCGACCCGAACGGTCCCTGCCTCATCCCCGTCTGGCCCGGCGTCTGGTCGCCCTCGGCCGTGATGCTCGCCGGCCTCGCCCTGGTGCTGCGCGACGCCGTGCAGTCGCTCCTCGGCAACCTCTGGACGGTTGCGGCGATCCTTGCGGGCGCCGTGCTCTCGGCCGTCCTCGCCGAACCCGCGGTCGTGCTCGGCTCCACCTGCGCCTTCCTCTTCTCCGAGCTCGCCGACTTCGCCGTCTACACGCCGATGAGAAAGCGCCTGCCCTCGACGGCGGTGATCGTCTCGGGGCTCGTCGGCTCGGTGGTGGACAGCATGATCTTCCTCACGCTCGCCTTCGGTTCGCTCGACTACCTCTTCGGACAGGTGCTCGGCAAGTTCTGGATGAGCCTCGCGGGCGGCCTCGTGCTCTGGCTCTGGCGTCAGCGCCACGCCGAATTGAGCGCCGTGCGCGCCTCCTGAGGCCCCTCCCGCCGGCTAAGCGCCTCTTAACGGCGGGCGGCGACAATCCCAGGGCACACATTCTTCCTTCGGGCCGCCGCGTGCGGCCCGACGTTTGTCCGCTCTCAGCCGGGGCGGACGGTCCGCCGAGGCTCTCATGCAGGATTCCACCGTCCCCAGCGCCGCGCAGCCGCGCGCCGCGGTTCTCCTCATCAACACGGGTTCGCCCGACGCGCCCGAAGCGGGCGCGGTGCGCGAGTACCTCGCGGAGTTCCTCTCCGACGGCCGCGTGATCGAGCTGCCGAAATGGAAGTGGTGGCCGATTCTCCACGGCATCATCCTGCGCGTGCGGCCCGCGAAGAGCGCCGAGCGCTACAAGAGCGTCTGGACCGAGGCGGGCTCGCCCCTCATCGTCCACACCCGCCGCACGGCCGAAAAGCTCGAGGCCGCTCTGGGCGGAAGCGTGCGAGTGGCCTGGGCGATGCGCTACGGACGCCCGTCGGTCGCCGACGTTCTGCGGGGCCTCTGCGCCGGGGGGATCGAGCGCGTCCTCGTGATGCCGCTCTTCGCGCAGTACGCGCCGCAGACCACGGCCGCCTGCTTCGACGCGGTCTTCAAGGCCGCGCTCGGCATGCGCAGCGTCCCGGCGCTGCGCACGGTGCGCGGCTACCACATCGAGCCGGAATACCTCGACGCGCTGGCGCTGCACGTGCGCCGCTTCTGGGCGCAGGCGGGCTCGCCCGTCGCCGCGGGCGGCAGGCTGCTCATGAGCTTTCACGGCGTCCCGAAGAAGGGCGTCGAAATGGGCGACGTCTACGAGAGGGAGTGCCGGGAGACGGCTGCCGCGCTCGCGCGCCGGCTCGAGCTCCCCGAAGGCGCCTGGACGGTGTCGTTCCAGAGCCGCTTCGGGCGCGACGAATGGCTGCAGCCCTACACGCTTCCCCTCGTTGAGAAGTGGGCCCGCGAGGGACTCCCGCGGCTCGACGTCCTTTGCCCGGGCTTCGCCGCGGACTGCCTCGAGACGATCGAGGAGATCGGCGGGGAGCTGCGCGGCGCCTATCTGAAGGGCAATCCTGCGGGGACCTTCAACTACATCCCAGCCCTCAACGACTCCGACGAGGCGGTCGGCGCCTACGCGGCCGTCGCGCGGCGCGCGCTCGCGGGCTGGATCTGACGCGTCCCCGCGGCCCTTGAAAACCGGGCCCGCCGCCCCCATATGGAAGGGAAATGGATTCAAGGGCGCATGGAGGCTGTCCCGGCGTCCCCGGCGGACGACGGGACTCACTGCGGTCCGCGCGCTCTTCAGACCCGAAAGGATGAACGGAAAAAATGACTGAAGCTCAGAACGAAACGGCCGGGAAGAAGTCCCAGGAAGAGTGCTGCTGCGGCGGCGAAGGCGGCTGCGGTTGCCACGGTCACGAAGCGCATGAGGCCGCTCCTGAAGCCGCGAAGGCCGGATGCGGTTGCGGCGAAAAGAAGGAGGCGGGCACTGAAAAGGCCTGCACCGTCGAGGATCTGCAGGTCGCGCTGAAGCTCTCCGAGGCGAAGGTTCTTGAGCACTACGACCTCTACGTTCGCGCGATGGCGGAACTTGAAAACACCCGCCGCCGCTCCTCCGAGGAGATCGTGAAGGCGCGCAAGTACGCGATCGAGAAGTTCGCCGAAAACCTGCTCCCGGTCGTCGACAGCCTTGAGAAGGCCCTCGAGGCGACGGCCGGCCAGCCCGACAGCCCGATCCGCGAGGGCATGGAGGCGACCTACCGCCAGTTCATGCACGCGCTCGACGTCTCCGACATGAAGCCGATCGACCCGAAGGGCGAGCCCTTCAACCCGCATCAGCATCAGGCGATCACGATGGTCCCGGCGCCTGAGGGCCTGAAGTCGGGCGACGTCGTGCAGGTCTTCCAGCGCGGTTGGAGCATTGCGGGCCGCGTGCTGCGCCCGGCGATGGTGAGCGTCGCACAGTAAGCCTGCAGCGCCTCCCTGCAGCGGCCCCCGAAGCCCCGGCTCCTCTCCAGACGGAGGTCCGGGGTTTTTTCATGCTTCCCGGAGGGCGCCCGGTGGGCGTCCCAAAAAAGTTTTCACCCCGGGGCTTGAAATTCCCCGGCCGGGCCCCATATAGGGATTAAAGAGCGAATGAGCCGGTGCGGAGCATCCCCCCGAGGGGTGCAAAGAGCGCCGGCCGGAAAGATTTTCAGAAGCGCTGCGCCCGGTCGCTCCCGCAGCCCGCCCGCCCCAAAGGAGACGGGCCTGGGCGGCGGCTCCGGACGTCATGGTCCGGACCCCCGAAAGGGAGCGGCGGACGGCGCGGCAAACAAAAGGAACCACGACAAATGGCAAAGATCATCGGCATTGACCTCGGCACGACGAATTCCGCGGTCGCCATCATGGAAGGCGATCACGTCAAGGTCATCGAGAACAGCGAAGGCGCCCGCACGACGCCCTCGATCGTTGCTTACATGGACAACGGCGAGATCCTCGTCGGCGCTCCTGCGAAGCGTCAGGCCGTCACCAACCCGAAGAACACGCTCTTCGCGGTGAAGCGTCTGATCGGCCGTCGTTTTGACGATCCGGAAGTGCAGAAGGACCTCAAGCTCGCGCCCTTCAGCATCGTGCGCGCCGACAACGGCGACGCCTGGGTTGAAGTGAGCGGCAAGAAGCTCGCTCCGCAGCAGGTTTCGGCCGAAGTGCTCCGCAAGATGAAGAAGACCGCTGAGGACTACCTCGGCGAGCCCGTCACGGAAGCCGTGATCACGGTGCCGGCCTACTTCAACGACAGCCAGCGTCAGGCGACGAAGGACGCGGGCCGCATCGCCGGTCTCGACGTGAAGCGCATCATCAACGAGCCGACCGCGGCCGCGCTCGCCTTCGGCATGGACAAGGGCGGCAACGCCGACCGCAAGATCGCGGTCTATGACCTCGGCGGCGGCACGTTCGACATCTCGATCATCGACATCGCCAACATCGACGGCGACAAGCAGTTTGAAGTCCTCTCGACCAACGGCGACACGTTCCTCGGCGGCGAAGACTTCGACCAGCGTCTCGTCGACTACATCATCAACGAGTTCCGCAAGGACACGGGCGCCGACCTCTCGAAGGACGTCCTCGCCCTGCAGCGCCTGAAGGACGCCGCTGAAAAGGCGAAGATCGAGCTCTCGAGCCGTCAGGAAACCGAGATCAACCTGCCCTACATCACCGCCGACGCCACGGGTCCGAAGCACCTCAACATGAGCATCACCCGCGCGAAGTTCGAGAGCCTCGTCGAGGATCTCGTCCAGCGCACGATCGAGCCGCTCACCAAGGCGCTGCGCGACGCGAAGGCCGACAAGAACGACATCACCGACGTGATCCTCGTGGGCGGCATGACCCGCATGCCGCGCGTGCAGGAAGTGGTCCGCGAGTTCTTCGGCAAGGAACCCCGCAAGGACGTCAACCCGGATGAGGCGGTCGCCATCGGCGCCGCGATTCAGGGCTCGGTCCTCACGGGCGAACGCCGCGACGTGCTGCTCCTCGACGTCACCCCGCTCACCCTCGGCATTGAAACCCTGGGCGGCGTGATGACCGCGATGATCAAGCGCAACACGACGATTCCGACCAAGCACTCGCAGGTCTTCTCGACCGCCGAGGACAACCAGCCGGCCGTCACCATCAAGGTCTATCAGGGCGAGCATGAAATGGCCGCCTCGAACAAGCTCCTCGGCGAGTTCAACCTTGAAGGGATTCCGCCGTCTCCGCGTGGACTGCCGCAGATCGAGGTGACGTTCGACATCGACGCGAACGGCATCCTCCACGTCTCGGCCAAGGACAAGGCCACCGGCAAGGAGAACACGATCACCATCAAGGCGAGCTCGGGCCTCTCTGAGGATGAGATCAAGCGCATGGTGAGCGACGCCGAAGCGAACAAGGAGGAGGATCACCGCCGCTTTGAACTCGCCCAGGCCCGCAACACCGCCGACGCCGCCGTGAGCCAGGTCCAGAAGACCCTCAAGGAGTTCGGCGACAAGGTCGAGAGCTCCGACCGCGCCGCCTGCGAAGACGCCATCAAGGACGTCGAGGAGAAGGCGAAGGGCGAGGACAAGGACGCGATCGAAAAGGCCGTTGAACGTCTGATGAGCGCCGCTCAGAAGATCGGCGAGAAGATGAACAAGGCCGCGTCCGCCCAGCAGCAGGCCCAGCAGGGTCAGCAGCAGGGTGCGCAGTCGGGCGGCAAGGACGACGACGTCGTCGACGCCGACTTCACGGACGTGAAGAAGTAATCTCTTCCGTCCGGCCCGGACCGCGGCGAGGCCTCCCCCGCGAGGGGGGAGGCGCTCCTTCACGGACGAAGCAGGCGCGGTTTTCGGGACGCCTCCACAAGAAGGGTCGGCTAGAGTTTCCAGCCGGCCCTTTCTTGGGTTGATGAATCCGGTCTCTCAGGAGGCCGACGAAAACGTTTAGTGCAACGAAACGGACATGGCTGAAGAGAACTATTACGAGGTGCTCGGCGTAGAGCGCGGCGCCTCTCAGGATGAAATCAAGAAGGCCTACCGGCGCCTCGCCATGAAGTATCACCCGGACCGCAATCCGGGCGACAAGACGGCCGAGGAGAAGTTCAAGCAGGTGGGCGAGGCGTATGCGGTCCTCTCCGACGAGCAGAAGCGCGCCGCCTACGACCGCTTCGGCAAGGCGGGCGTCGATCCCAACGCCGCCGGCGGCGCCGGCGGCTTCGGCCCGGGCGGCTTCGGCGGCTTCGGCAACATGGGCGGCGGCGACTTCCAGAGCGCTTTCGGCGACATCTTCTCCGACCTCTTCGGTGGCGGCGCCGGCCGCGGCCGCGGTGCGGGTCCGCAGGGGCCGCAGCCGATGCGCGGCAACGACGTGAGCTATTCGCTCGAAGTGAGCTTCGAGGACGCCGCGCACGGCCGCAAGATGGACATCCGCGTGCCCACGTGGGAAGACTGCGCGACCTGCCACGGCTCGGGCTGCCGCCCGGGCACGTCGAAGAAGACCTGCCCGACCTGCCACGGCGCGGGCGTCGTGCGCATGAGCAACGGCCTCTTCCAGGTCCAGCAGACCTGCCCGCAGTGCCACGGCACGGGCGAGGTGATCGCCGATCCGTGCCCGGACTGCGGCGGCACGGGTCACAAGCGCAGCGCCACGGTGCTGCAGGTGAACGTGCCCGCGGGCATCAACGACGGCCAGCGCATCCGCATGGCCGGCAAGGGCGAGCCGGGAGTCAACGGCGGTCCGGCGGGCGACCTCTTCGTCGAGATCCGCGTGCGTCCGAGCGACATCTTCGAGCGCGACGGCGACGACCTGCACATGCAGCTGCCGATTTCCTTCGTGACGGCCGCTTTGGGCGGCGAGGTGGTCGTGCCGACGCTCGAGGGCGAAAGCCGCATCACGCTCCCCGAGGGGACGCAGAGCGGCAAGACCTTCCGTCTGCGTGACAAGGGCATCAAGAATCTGCGCACGCACGAGCCGGGCGACCTCTACCTTCACATCGAGATCGAGACGCCCGTGAACCTCTCGTCCAAGCAGAAGCAGATGCTGCGCGACTTCGACGCCTCCCTCAAGGAAGGCGGAGACAAGCACAATCCGAAGTCCACGGGGTTCTTCGACAAGGTGAAGAAGTTCTTCAAATAAGTCCCGCACCCCGCGGCGCAGAAACGAAAAGCCCGGAAGCTCCTCCAAATGAGCCTCCGGGCTTTTTTTCGTCTCCGGGCGGGAGCGCCGCGCCTTATTTGCCGGCGGACTTCTTCTTGTGCCGCGCGAACCAGGTGAAGAAGACCGGCACGAAGATCGTGGAGATGAAGGTCGCCGCGAGCATGCCGCCGAAGACGCCCGTGCCCATCGAGTGGCGGGCCGACGAGCCCGCGCCCGTCGCCACCACCATCGGGAAGACGCCGAGGATGAAGGCGAGCGAGGTCATCAGGATCGGACGCAGGCGCAGGCCCGCGGCTTCAATGGCCGCCTCGAAGGGGCCCTTGCCCTCCTCCATCTTCTGCGCGGCGAACTCCACGATCAGAATCGCGTTCTTCGCGGTGAGACCGATCAGCACGAGGAGACCGATCTGGAAGTAGATGTCGTTGTTCGTGCCGCGCAGCCAGATCGCCGTCATGGCGCCGAGGAAGGCGTACGGGACGGCGAGCACCACGGCGATCGGGAGCGACCAACGCTCGTAGAGGGCCGCGAGGATGAGGAACATCACGAGGAGGCCGAAGCCGAAGGCCGTGGCCGAGGAGGCGCCGATGCGCTTCTCGTGGAAGGCCTGCCCTGTCCACTCCACCTGGTAGCCGGGCGGGAGGTAGGCGCGGGCCGTCTCCTCGACGATCCGGATCGCCTCGCCCGAGCTCACGCCCTGCACCGCGGCGCCCATGATCGGCGCGCCGAGGTAGCCGTTCATGCGGCCGAGGGACTCCGCGCCCGAGACGCGCTTCCAGGTGGCGAGGGTCGAAATGGGGACCATCTCACCCGAAGAGGAGCGCACGGCCGCGCGCCCGATGTCCGAGGGGAGCGAACGGAACTTCGCGTCGGCCTGCATCACGACGCGGTAGGTTTTGCCGTTGCGCGTGAAGTCGTTGATGTAGGTTGAGCCCAGCATCGTCGAGATGGTGTCGTAGACGTCGTTCACGTCCACGCCGAGGGCGTAGGCGCGGTCGCGGTCCACGGTGAGCTCGAGCTGCGGGCTGTCGGCCGTGAGGGTGCTTCTCAGCCCCGTGAGCTCGGGGCGCTTCGAGAGCTCCTCGATGAAGCCGTCGGTGATCTCCTGGAGCACGAGCGGGTTGTCCGAACCGTGCGAGGTGACGTAGCCCGAGAAGCCGTTCGAGGAGCCGAGGCCCGGAATCGGCGCGGGAAGCACCGCGATGCCGCGGGCGTCGGGGCTCTCGCGCAGCCACTTCGAGAGCCGCTGCTGGTAGTCGTCCGCACTCATCGTGCGGTCCTTCCAGTTCTTGAGCTGCAGGATGAAGGTGGCGGCGTTGGCGCGGATGTCGTTGCCCAACGTGTCGAAGCCCATCATCGTGACGACGTTCTGAACGCCCGGGAGCGACTTGATCTTCGCGAGGAACCCTTCGGCGACCGCCTCAGTGCGCGGGAAGGCCGAGCCCTCGGGGAGTTGGAGCGCCATGCGCACGATGCCCTGGTCCTCCTTCGGAATGAAGGAGGTCGGGGTGCGCTGCAGGAGCTCCCAGGAGCCCGCACAGACGAGCACGAGGATCATCGCCGAGACGACGCGGTGCTTGAGGGCGAGGCGCACGATCTGGAGGAAGCGCACCGTGAAGCGCGCGAGGCCCTGGTTGAAGAGCCGGAACCCCCGCCAGGGCTTCTCCTCGACGGGTTTGAGGAGGATCGCGCAGAGCGCCGGGGTGAGCGTGAGGGCGACGAAGCCTGAAATTACGACCGAGACGGCCACCGTGACGGCGAACTGCCGGTAGAGTTCGCCCGCGATGCCGCCGAGGAAGGCGACCGGGATGAAGACGGCGGAGAGGACGAGCACGATCGCGACGAGGGCGCCCGAAACCTCCTGCATCGCCTTGATGGCGGCGTCGAAGGGCGAGAGCCCTTCGGTGCGCATCAGGCGCTCGACGTTTTCGAGCACCACGATGGCGTCGTCCACCACGATGCCGATGGAGAGCGTCATCGCGAAGAGCGTGAGCGTGTTGAGCGAGAAGCCGAAGAGCCAGAGGCCCGCCATCGTGCCGATGAGCGAGACCGGGACGGCGAGCATCGGGATGAGCGTGGCGCGCCAGCTCTGCAGGAAGATGAAGACCACGAGCAGTACGAGGGCCCCGGCTTCGGCGAGCGTGCGGTACACCTCCTGGAGCGAGGCACCGACGAAGACCGTCGTGTCGTTGGTGATCACGTAGGCGAGCTTGCCTTTCGGAAAGGCCTGTTCGAGCTCGGCGATGCGCGCCTTGACCGCATCGGCCGCCGCCATGGCGTTCGCGCCCGTCTGCAGATAGACGCCGATGTTGACGCCGGGCTGGCCGTTCATGTCCACGCGGAATTCATAGCTGCGCTTGCCCACTTCGGTCGCGGCGATGTCGCGCAGGCGCACGATGCCCTGCGCCGAGGAACTCTTCACGACGACGTCGCCGAACTCTTCGGGGGTGAGGAGCTGGCCCGGCGTGGAGATCTTGTAGTAGAGCTGCTGCTCGGGGAGCGTGGGCGAGGTGCCGATGCGGCCGACGGCGTGTTGCGCGTTCTGTGCGGAGACCGCGTCGTCGACGTCCTTCGTCGTGACGCCGAGCTTCGCCATGCGGTCCGGGTCGAGCCAGATGCGCATCGCCGACTGGACGTTGCCGAAGACGTTCACGTCGCCGATGCCGGGGAGGCGCTTGAGTTCATCGACGATGTTGAGTGTCGCGTAGTCGGCCATGTCGCTCGCCGACATCGACTTGTCGGGCGAATAGAGCGCCATCATTAGAAGGTCGTCGTCCGAGCGCTTCCTCACCGAGACGCCTTGGTCGCGCACGCTCGAGGGGAGCCGCCGCTCGGCCGTGCGCACGCGGTTGTTGATCTCGAGCATCGCGTCGTTCGGGTTCGTGCCGACGTCGAAGATGCACTGGATCGACATGTTGCCGTTCGAGCGGATGCTCGTCGTGTAGTAGAGAAGTCCTTCGATGCCCGAAAGTTGGTCCTCGATCGGCTGAGCGACCGTGCGGGCGATCGTTTCGGCGTCCGCGCCGTCGTAGGTCGCAGAGACGCGCACCGAGGGCGGCGTGATGTTGGGGTACTGCGAGAGCGGGAGCACCCGGAGCGCCACGAGGCCCGCGAGGATGATGAAGAGCGAAAGGACGGTCGCGAAGATCGGCCTGCGGATGCAGAACTGACTGAGCATGCTGCGGGCTCCTTATTGCGCAGACTTCCTGCCGGAATCGGACGAGGCCGTCACGGCCGTTCCGTTCTGCAGCTTGATCATCTGGTTGATGATCACCCGGTCGCCGTCGGCGAGCCCGGAGCGGATCACCCAGTCGGCGCCCTCCCAGAGCCCCACTTCGACGGCTTTCTGCACGGCCTTGCCGTTCTCGAGCACGAAGACGGCGTAGGTGCCGTCGGGGAGTTGCTTCACGGCGCGCTGCGGCACGCGCCAGGCGCTGCGGTCGATCGTGGTCTGGAAGCGGATGCGCAGGAACTCTCCGGGGAGCACCCCGGCCGAGGCGGGAATCTTCGCGCGCATCGTGCGCGTGCCCCTCTGCGGGTCGTAGGTGGGTGCGACGTAGTCGAGCGCGGCGGGAATTTCACTGCCGTCGGCGCGGAAGACCCGAACCGGGGTCTCGGTCGTGACGACTGCGCCCGCGAGGTCGCGGTCCGAGGGCGAGAAGACGACGCGCACGTCGTCGGTCTGCGTGATCGAGGCGAGGACCGAGGACTCCTTCACGACCACGGCGCCGGGATTGAAGAGCGCCTTGGAGACGAAGCCCGACACGGGCGCCTTCACCTGGGTCCAGCCGAGGTTGATGCGCGCCTCCTCTTCGTCCGCCTTCGCCTGCGCGAGCGCGGCGCGCTTCTGGCTGCGCGCGCTCGCCGCGTCGTCGAGCTCCTTCTTCGTGCCCGCACCCGCCTCGAAGAGCCCCTTCGAGCGCCTCCACTCGCGGTCGGCCTGGGCGTACTCGTCTTCGAGCTGACGGCGGGCGGCCTCGGCCGAGGCGAGCTGCGCCGAGAGGCTCGACGGGTCGATCTCAAAGAGCACCCGGCCCGCCTCGACCCGCTCGCCCTCTCGGTAGTTGACCGTGAGGATGCGGCCCGTCGCCTGAGGCTTCACCTCAAGGGCGGCGCCCGACTCGGCCTGGCCGATCGTTTCGAGCCAGTGCGCCTCGTCGGCCGCCTTCACTTCTATGGTCTCGATGGGGAGCGGCGCGCGCGGCGCGGGAGTGGACTTCTGCTGGCCGCAGCCGGCGAGGGTGAGGACGGCTGCCGCGAGGAGCGCGCAGAGAACGGATTTGCGTTGCATGACGGATGCGGAGTAAATGGCCGGTCGTCGGGACCGGCGGGTATTCGACGGAGGAGGACAGTGAGGAAATCTTAGGGACGGAAACTTAGAGCACGCAGAGTGAGGAAGGCGCGGATCTGCAGGGTTGTCAGGGGTTTATCGTAACTTCAAGGGAGTACTCCTTTCGGAATCCCGCTCGCGGCGGACCGGTCGCGAAAAGGCTTCCAAAGGCGTCGGGGCTGTTACAAATTGAGCGTTTGATCGGGGGAGAGGGTGACTGCTTTGCCCTAGTCAAAACTACCTAGAGGCGGGCGCTTCTAGGTGTTTCCACAAGAATATGCAGACAAATCAGAGAACTTATTCGACGCCTGACCTAGATCGAAATGTAAATTCCGGCGCCGTCAATTGTAATTTTTTGTACTTAGTCAAAAGGGGAGCAAGCTCCTACCCCTTTCTTGAGAGGGGACGCCGATAATGCCTGCGTCCTCACTCCAAAGAGAGAAAAGACATGCTCGGATATGACTTTTGGATACAGCTGGTCATCGTTCTGATCTGCTTGTTCTACGGCGCCCGAAAGGGCGGCATGGGCCTCGGCCTCATTGGCGGCGTCGGCCTTATGGTTTTGATCTTCGGGTTCCACATCCCGATGGGCAAGCCCCCGGTCGACGTCATCCTGACGATTCTGGCCGTGGTCTGCGGCTCCGCGAGCCTTCAGGCTGCCGGCGGCCTCGACTGCCTGCTTCAGATCGCTGAACGCGTGCTCCGCAAGCACCCCCGTTCCGTCGTGTACCTCGCTCCGTACCTTTGCTGGTTCCTGACCATCCTCTGCGGTACCGGCCACGTGGTCTACACGATGCTCCCGATTATTTACGACGTTGCGATCAAGAACAACATCCGTCCGGAACGCCCGATGGCCGCTTCGACCATCGCCGCCCAGATGGGCGTGATCTGCTCGCCGGCTGCCGTGGCTGCGGTCTCGATGATCGCCCTGCTCGACGGCTACCAGGTCGGCGGCCGTCCGTTCGGCTTCGTGCAGCTCTTCTCGATCGTGATCCCTGCGGCCATCGTCGGCCTCTTCGCTGAAGCGACCTACTCGTCCTTCCGCGGCAAGGACCTCGACAAGGATCCGGAGTTCCAGAAACTCATTTCTGACCCGGAACAGAAGAAGTACGTCTACGGCGAAAACACGACCCTGATCGGCAAGGTCTTCCCGAAGACCGCCTGGGCCTCCCTCTGGATCTTCCTCGCCACGATCGCGTTCGTTGCGCTGCTCGGCTCCGAGCCCAGCCTCCGTCCGATGGTCGGCAAGAAGGCCCTCGGCATGACGCAGCTCATTCAGATGTGCATGCTCTCCGCCGGCGCCCTGATGGTCATGTTCTGCGGCGTGCGCGCCTCGATGATCTCGAAGGGTTCGGTGTTCCACGCCGGCTGCGTCGCGATCGTTGCGGTGTACGGCGTCGCCTGGATGGCCGACACGATGTTCATGGCTCACCTCGCCGACCTGAAGGTCATCCTGGTGGACTGGGTTAAGGAAGCTCCGTGGACCTACGCCCTCGTGCTGCTCCTCGTCTCCAAGCTCGTGAACTCGCAGGCCGCCGCTGTTGCGACGATCGTCCCGGTCGCCCTTCAGGTTGGTACGCCTCCGGGGCTGGTGGTCGCCTTCTCGTCCGCCTGCTACGGCTACTACATCCTGCCGACGTATCCGTCCGACCTGGCTGCCCTGCAGTTTGACCGCTCCGGTACGACCCACATCGGCCGCTTCGTGATCAACCACTCCTTCATCCTCCCGGGCCTGATCGGTGTTCTCACCGCGACCGGCATGGGCTGGGTGCTCGGCAAGCTCTACGGCTACATCTAAGACACAGATATAACTATCGGTGAGGACGCTTTGATGTGAGCCGCGGCGGCGAAGGGGACCAAGACCCTGGAGCCGCCGGCAGCACCAAAAACCGAGGCGGGGACTCTTCCTGAGGGAAGGGTCCCCGTTCTTCGATATGCGCACGCCCCGGCATGCCGAATGCCGGGGCGTGCGCATGTTCAGGGTTCGGGCTTGCCGCGCGGCCGCTCCGGCCAAAGGCCGTGAGGAGGCGCGCGGTAGCTCGGGGGGCGGGTGGACGGCG